>NZ_JBHFAB010000011.1:0-213044 GCF_042510955.1 Streptacidiphilus cavernicola | reverse complement strand
AGCAGGCAAGCAGCACAGCACGCACAAGGAACGGGCGGTCTTTCACCTGAGGTGAACGACCGCCCGTTCCGGTGGAACCAGGAGGAGCGCTCAGCCGGCGTTGCTGGCGGAGTTGCCGAAGGCCGGGTTCAGCAGGCCGATCACGTTGGCGCTGACGCCGGAGACGTTCACCGGGACGTGCACCGGGACCTGGACGGCGTTGCCCGAGGCGACACCGGGCGAGTGGGTGGCGGCGCCGCCGGCGTGCGAGCTGGCGAAGGCGGCACCGGCGCCACCCGTGATGACACCGGCCGCGGCGGCGGTGACGAGAGCTCCCTTGACGACGTTCTTCATTATCGCTACTCCATCAAATTGTTCTGCAACGGCGGCGCCGCAACAGGAAACGGACACAGCGTCAACGCGCTTGACCGGCCGACGGGTTCGGGTGCGGCCGTGAGTTCACCTGAATGCATGATTTTCACTACCGGACGCCCGCGGGCGAACAACAGAGCGATCGGCTACTCGGGTGGTTGTTTCCCGCAGCGCGTATCCCCGGACCCTGCGGGCTCGTTCGCCCTGTGTCCGATCCGTAGGGGACGGACGGAAAACAAAGGATCTTCCATGAACAAGATGAAGAACGCCCTGGTTCTCTCCGCCGTCGCGGCCGGCCTGGCCCTGACCGGCGCCGGCGCCGCGTCCGCCGACGCCGGTGCGACCGGTGTCGCGGCCGGTTCCCCCGGTTTCCTGTCCGGCAACCTGATCCAGGTCCCGGTCCACGTTCCGGTGAACGTCTGTGGCAACACGGTCAACGTGATCGCTCTGCTCAACCCGGCCTTCGGCAACACCTGCGTCAACAGCTGACGCAGTTCCTCGCGTTGTACTAGGGAGACTCTCATGCAGAACATCAAGAAGGCCGCGGTCGTCTCGCTGGCCGTCTTCGGCTCCGTGCTCGCCGCCGCCGGCTCCGCCGCCGCGGACAGCAGCGCCGCCGGTGTGGCCGCCCACTCCCCCGGCGTGCTCTCCGGCAACCTGGTCCAGGTCCCGGTGCACGTCCCGGTGAACCTCTGCGGTGACAGCGTCAACGTCATCGGCGCGCTGAACCCGGCCTTCGGCAACACCTGCGTCAACGAGCCCGACAACTGCTGAACCCCCGGCACCACCGGCCAGGTCGCCCCTCGACGCATCCGCATCGAGGGGCTTCCTCGCTCCCTCCCCCACCCGCTCCCCCCTCCCGCGAACAAGGGAACCCTCATGGCCGCTGCACCCCTGTCGAAAGGCCTCGCCGCCGGCGCCCTGCTGCTGCTGGGCGTGCTGGCGGGCCAACCCGCCGCCTGGGCGGCCGAGCCGGCCGCCACCGGAACCACACCGGAGGCCCAGCTCCAGCAACCGGAACTGGGCCCGGCGCTGTCCGGCCTCACCGGCGCCACCTCGCACGCGGTGACCCCGGTCAAGACCCTGCGCCTGGACCCGATGGCGGACTCCTCCGCCGACCCGCTGTCGAACGCCGTGGCGCTCCAGCCGGACCGGCCCGGCGACGTGCCGGTGTCCACCGCGCTGGCCACCGACTCGCTCAGCCACGGCGGCGGCCTGGACAGCCTCCCGCTGGTCGGCCCGCTGTCCTCGGTGCTGCCCGGCTGAGATCCGACCGCACACGACGAGGGCCCGGCGACGACCGCTGCAGCGGTCGGCCGGGCCCTCCGGTGTTACGGCCTCCGTGCCGGGGCCGGCTACTGGTTGGACAGGTCCTGCGCGGTGGCGGTGGTGGTCGCCAGGAACTCCGACACGGTACGGGTCAGCGGACGGTTGGTGGTGCGCTGGTCCAGGGTGATGTACCCGGTCGGCGACGACTCGACCCGCGGCGTGGTGAGCGCGGGCGCCAGCCGGTCCAGGTCGATCTGCGGCTCGGCCTGCGGGTCCTGCTTCGACCAGATGACCGGGTGGCCCAGCGTCGCGGCCACGCCCCTCGCGTCCACCGGTGCGGACGGCAGCGTGGCCGCCAAGCCGTCCTCCCGCACCGCGCCGTCCCCGCCGACCAGCGGCGCGACCAGGCTGAGGTCCGGCGAGCGGTCGGCCGCGGTGAGCGGCGGCACCAGCGGGTCGGGCAGCAGGCTGTCGCCGGCCGAGCCGGTCGTGTCCGGCGGGACGATCGGCAGGCCCGGCATCGAGCCGTGCAGCCCGGCCGGCGAGGCGTCCCCGGTGACCGACTGCACCGCGCCGCTCAGCGGCAGGTCGAACGGCACCCGGGTGGCGGCCGCGGCCTGCTCGGCGGCCGTCGCCTGAGCCGGCGTCAGCGCCACCGCCTCGGCGGACTGCACGGCGGCCCCCACGCCGGCGCACGCGGTAAGGGCCACCACTGCTGCCCGCACACTGAAATTCATATCTTTCCCATTCGCTCGGGCGCCACTGGCTGAGATACCTGACGTTCTGCGTGAACGATCCAGGAGACAAAAGAATGCGCCGGGTCACCTGATTGCCGCACCGAAACCCGGCCGCGTACACGGAACGGGTGAATCTCCGCGCGGAGCTTTCCAGAAAGGTGACTCCGCCCGCACGCATTCGTTAGGACCTGAGAGCAGCAGCTCGCCCGGTGCCCTGCTCGCATCGACAATCCGCGATCCCCACCGACAAGAAGGACGTCCCATGCTCAAGAAGGCCCTTGCCGCCACCACCCTCGCCGCCGCCGCGCTGGCGATGGCCGCCGGCTCCGCTTCCGCCCTCGGCGACTCGGACGGCTCCTCGACCTCCCTCCAGGGCGCCGGCGGCACCAACACCACCGGGACCTGGGGCGACAACAGCCCCAACTTCCACTTCCTGGACAACCCGAACATCTGCCTGCCGGAGATCCACCACGTGCAGGTCGGCCTCGTGCCGGTCCAGGCGGACGTCCCGGTCGGCAACCAGCAGCTGCACCAGACCTGCAACGTCGGCCAGGCCACCCAGGGCAACGGTGACGGCGCGCTGTCCCACCTCATCGGCTGAGACCGTCCCACCCCTGTCCGACCAGTAACGCCACAAGGAGCACCACCACCATGCTGAAGAAGGCAATCGCCGCCAGCACCCTGGCCGCCGCCGCGCTGGCGATGGCCGCCGGATCCGCCTCGGCGATCGGCGACTCGGACGGTTCCGCCAACTCCCTGCAGGGCATGGGCGGCACCAACACCACCGGGACCTGGGGCGACAACAGCCCCAACTTCCACTTCCTGGACAACCCGAACATCTGCCTGCCGGAGATCCACCACGTGCAGGTCGGCCTCGTGCCGGTCCAGGTCGACGTCCCGGTCGCCAACCAGCAGTCGCACCAGACCTGCAACGTCGGCCAGGCCACCCAGAACACCGGTGACGGCGCGCTGTCCCACCTCGTCGGCTGACGAACCCCCCTTCCCCACCCCCCGCACCACTCCAGAGGAGTAACACCATGCTGAAGAAGGCTCTTGCCGCCAGCTCCCTCGCCGCGGCCGCGCTGGCCATGGCCGCCGGTTCCGCTTCGGCGATCGGCAACGCGGACGGTTCCGCCACTTCCCTCCAGGGCCCCGGCGGCACCAACACCACCGGCACCTGGGGCAGCAACAGCCCCAACTTCCACACCCTGGACAACCCGAACATCTGCCTGCCCGAGGTCCACCACGTCCAGGTCGGCCTCGTGCCGGTCCAGGCCGACGTGCCGATCCTCAACCAGCAGCAGCACCAGATCTGCAACGTGGGCCAGACCACCCAGGGCAACGGCGACGGCGCGCTGTCGCACCTGATCGGCTGAAAACCCGCACAGCGAAGCGGCCGGCACCGGGAGAGGCGGATCCCGGTACCGGCCGCTTTCGCATGCCCGGCGTATGACGGCCGGTCAGCCGCGCAGCAGACCGGCGGCCTCGACCGCCCAGTAGGTGAGCACCTGGTTCGCGCCGGCCCTGCGGATCGAAGTGAGCGTCTCCATGATGGCCCGCTCCCGGTCGATCCAGCCGTTCGCCGCCGCGGCCTCGACCATGGCGTACTCGCCGGACACCTGGTAGGCGGCCACCGGCACCGGGCTGGCGTCGGCGACCTGGCGCAGCACGTCCAGGTAGGCCATGGCCGGCTTGACCATCACCAGGTCGGCGCCCTCGGCCAGGTCCAACTCCAGCTCCCGCAGCGCCTCGCGGGCGTTCGCCGGGTCCTGCTGGTAGCTCTTGCGGTCGCCCCGCAGGGACGACCCGACGGCCTCCCGGAACGGCCCGTAGAAGGCCGAGGCGTACTTGGCGGTGTAGGCGAGGACGGCGGTGTCCTGGTACCCGGCCGCGTCCAGCGCGTCGCGGACGACCGCGATCTGACCGTCCATCATCCCGGACGGGCCGACCATGTGGACGCCCGCCTCGGCCTGCACCACGGCCATCTCGGCGTAGCGCAGCAGCGTGGCGTCGTTGTCCACCGAGCCGTCGGCGGCGAGGACGCCGCAGTGGCCGTGGTCGGTGTACTCGTCCAGGCAGAGGTCCGACATGATCACCAGCTGGTCGCCGACCTCGGCCACCACGTCCCTGATCGCCTGCTGCAGGATGCCGTCCGGGTTGGTGCCCTCGGAGCCGGTCGCGTCCTGGAGCACCGGGACGCCGTAGATCATCAGCCCGCCGACGCCCGCCGCGGCAGCCTCGGCGGCGGCCTTCTTCAGGGTGTCCCTGGTGTGCTGGACCACTCCCGGCATGGCGCTGATCGGCACCGGCGCGGTGATGCCCTCCCGCACGAACACCGGCAGGATCAGCTCCGCCGGGTGCAGCCGGGTCTCGGCGACCAGGCGCCGCACGGCCGGAGTGGTCCGGAGCCGACGCGGCCGAACCACCGGGATCTGAACGTCCATCACACTCTCCTGCCTTGAGTTGCTACCACCTTAGGGGCGCGGGGAACTGCGCGCGCAACCGTCACGGAGGTGCATGGTTGGCAGCGCAGTTCCCCGCGCCCCCAGGTGGTTGCCTGGTTGCGCGACTGCCTCAGCGGGCCTTGCGCCGTGAGCCGGGGCGCCGTTCGCTGGGGCGGTAGACCTGTTCCCCGGCCTGGGTCGCCGCGTCACGGCGGGCCGCGCCGAAGTCCGCGAGGGCCTCGGCGAGTGCGGCGACCGACGGGGCGGGGGCGAGCACGTCCACCCGGAGCCCGTGCTCCTCCGCGGTCTTCGCCGTCGCCGGGCCGATGCAGGCGATCACGGTCACGTTGTGCGGCTTGCCGGCGATGCCGACCAGGTTGCGCACGGTCGAGGACGAGGTGAAGATCACCGCGTCGAAGCCGCCGCCCTTGATCGCCTCCCGGGTCTCGGCCGGTGGCGGCGAGGCGCGGACGGTCCGGTAGGCCGTCACGTCGTCGACCTCCCAGCCGAGTTCGACCAGTCCGGCGACCAGGGTCTCGGTGGCGATGTCGGCCCGCGGCAGCAGCACCCGGTCGATCGGGTCGAATACCGGGTCGTACAGCGGCCAGTCCTCCAGCAGTCCGGCCGCGGACTGCTCGCCGGTCGGCACCAGGTCCGGCTTGACGCCGAAGTCGACCAGGGCCTGCGAGGTGGTCTCGCCGACCGCGGCGACCTTGATCCCGGCGAAGGCGCGGGCGTCGAGCCCGTACTCCTCGAACTTCTCCCGGACCGCCTTGACCGCGTTCACCGAGGTGAACGCGATCCACTCGTAACGGCCGGTCACCAGGCCCTTGATGGCCCGCTCCATCTGCTGCGGGGTGCGCGGCGGCTCGACCGCGATGGTCGGCACCTCGGACGGCACCGCGCCGTACGAGCGGAGCTGCTCGGACAGCGCCCCGGCCTGGTCCTTGGTGCGCGGCACCAGGACGTTCCAGCCGAACAGCGGCTTGGTCTCGAACCACGACAGCGTCGGACGGCTGCTGACCTGCTCGCCGACGACGGCTATCACGCTGCTGGCCGGGTTGACCGGCGCCGAGACCGGCGAGGGCAGCACCCGGGCCGCCTTCAGCTCGGCGGCCAGGGTGGCCAGAGTGGCGGTGTAGGTGCGCTGCCGGGTGGTGGTGCCCTCCAGGGTGACCGAGACCGGGGTGTCCGGCTTCCGGCCGGAGGCGACCAGCGCGGTCGCCGAGAGCGGCAGCGAGCCGAGCCGGGTGCGGACCACCAGGGTGGCGTCGCAGCCGCCCAGGTTGGACCAGTCGTAGGCGTCCGGCGCGCAGTGCGAGGCGTCCACGAAGCGCACGTCGGCGCCCGCCCCGGCCCGCAGCGGCACACCCGCGTAGGCGGGCACCCCGACCGACTGGGCCACCCCGGGCACCACCTGGAACGGGATGCCCGCCTGCGCGCAGGCCAGCATCTCCTCGGCGGCGCGGCTGTCGAGGCCGGGGTCGCCGTCCACGGTGCGGACCACCTGCCGTCCGGCCCGGACCGCGGGGAGGAGCAGGGTGATCGCCGCGGCGGCGTCGGCGGGGCCGCCGTCGAGGGCGAGGCCCTCGACGCCCGGCTGGGCGTCGTGCAGCTCCACCCCGGCCGGGCAGTGCAGCCGGACGGCGGCGGCCGTGAGCGGGTCGGCGACCAGGACGTCCGCGGCCGACAGCACCTCCACCGCGCGCAGCGTGAGCAGGCCCGGATCGCCGGGCCCCGCGCCGAGGAAGGTGACCTGCCCGGCCGGGCGCGGGCCCGCCGGGACGACTGCATGCTTAGTGGGGCTCACTGGACTCGCTCCCCCATCAGGCCGGCCGCGCCCGCGGCGAGCATCCGGGCCGCCAGCTCGCGGCCCAGGGCCGCTGCTGCCTGCTCGGACGCCGCCTCGGGCCCGAAGGCGCCGGTAACGGACAACTGCACGACGGACGAACCGTCAACGGTGCCGACCAGTGCTCCCAGGTGGAGAGCGGTGTCGGCGTCAGCACTGCTGCCGTCAGCACGGCGCTGTACTGCGGCTAGGGCGCCCACGGGGGCGGAGCAGCCGGCTTCCAGCGCGGCCAGCAGGGCGCGCTCGGCGGCGACCGCGGCCCGGGTGGCCGGGTGGTCCAGCAGGCCCAGGGCGGCGATCAGTCCGGCGTCGTCGGACCGGCACTCCAGCGCCAGCGCCCCTTGGCCGGGGGCGGGCAGCATCAGGGTGCGGTCCAGGATCTCGGTCGCCTCGTCGAGCCGGCCGAGCCGGCTCAGTCCGGCGGCGGCCAGCACCACGGCGTCCAGCTCACCGGCCCGGACGTAGCCGATCCGGGTGTCGACGTTGCCGCGGATCGGCACCGTCTCGATCCGGACTCCGGCCGCCGCGGCCCAGGCGTTGAGCTGGGCCGCCCGCCGGGGCGAGCCGGTGCCGATCCTGGCCGGGGTGTCCGCGCATTTGGCAGCCAGCTCGTCCAGGCTGAGCCCGTCCCTGGCGACCAGCGCGTCCCTCGGGTCCTCGCGGAGCGGGACCGCGGCGAGCGCGAGCCCGTCCGGGGCCGCGGTCGGCAGGTCCTTGAGGGAGTGCACGGCGAAGTCGATCGAGCCGTCGAGCAGGGCGTCGCGCAGGGCCGAGACGAAGACCCCGGTGCCGCCGATCTGCGCCAGCTGCTCGCGCGAGGTGTCGCCGTGGGTGGTGATCTCGACCAGCTCGACCGGACGGCCGGTGGCCGCCGTGACCGCCGCGGCGACCTGGCCGGACTGGGCCTTGGCCAGAGCGCTGCGGCGGGTGCCGAGGCGCAGCGGGGGGCCGCTCGGGTGCTGGGTGGTGGATGGGCCGCTCATGACATGACTACTCGGTTCCCGGTGGTGCTCGGTGTGGGTGTTCGGTGTGCCGCGGCGCGGCTCCGTCGGGCCCCCGCCGACGGGGCCGTCCGCGGCCACTGCTAGCGTGCTGGGCAGGCCTCCGCACGGGCCCGCCGGTTCGGTCCGCGGGCGTGCGCCGTCCCGCTGGTGACGGTTCGTCATGCCAGGTCACCCCGCAGCTGCACGGGTACCGGGGCGGACACGGGTGCGCCGACCACGGCGCGGACCGCGGCCGGGTCGAGGTCGAACAGTTCGCGCAGCGCCTCGGCGTAGGAGGCCCCGCCCGGTTCCCCGGCCAGCTGCTTGACCCGCACGGTCGGCGAGTGCAGCAGCTTGTCGACCACCCGGCGTACGGTCTGCGCCAGTTCGGCGCGGGCCCGCGGGTCCAGCTCGGGGAGGCGTCCGTCCAGCCGCTCCAGCTCGGTGCTGACCACCTCGGAGGCCATCGCCCGCAGCGCGACCACGGTCGGGGTGATCGCGGCGGCGCGCTGGGCCGCGCCGAAGGCGTCGACCTCGGTGCCGACGATCCGCCGGACCGCGTCCACGTCCCGGGCGCCGGCCTCGGTGGCCTGGGCGGCCTCGGCCAGCGTCTCCAGGTCGACCAGGTGCACGCCGTCCAGGGTGTGCACGGCGGTGTCCACGTCGCGCGGCATGGCCAGGTCGAGCACGCCGAGCAGGGAGCCGGGGGCCCGCTTGGCGACGGCGGCGGCAATCTCGTCCGCGCCGAGGACCACTCCGGCCGCGCCGGTGCAGGAGACCACCAGGTCGGTCTCGGCCATGGCCAGGGCCACGTCCGCGAACGGGACCACCCGGGCGTCCAGGGTCTCCGCCAGTCGGACGGCTCGCTCGTGCGTCCGGTTGGCGATGACCAGTTCGACCACGCCTGCCCGAGCCAGCGTCGCCGCCGCCAGCGAGCTCATCGAGCCCGCGCCGACGACCAGCGCCCGCTTGCCCTCGACCGGACCGGTGCGGTCGGCGATCCGCTCCAGGCCGAAGGTGACCAGCGACTGCCCGGCCTTGTCGATGTCGGTCTCGCTGTGCGCCCGCTTGCCGACCCGCAGCGCCTGCTGGAACAGCTCGTTCAGGCCGCGGCCCGCGGTGTGCTGCTCCTGCGCCAGGCCCAGCGCGTCCCGCAGCTGGCCGAGGATCTGCCCCTCGCCGACCACCATCGAGTCCAGGCCGCAGGCCACCGAGAACAGGTGGTGCACCGCGCGGTCCTCGTAGTGGACGTAGAGGTGCGCGGTCAGCTCCTCCAGGTCGACCCCGCTGTGCTCGGCCAGCAGCACCGACAGGTCGGCCACCCCGGCGTGGAACTTGTCCACGTCGGCGTACAGCTCGATCCGGTTGCAGGTGGCGACCAGCGCGGCCTCGCCGACCGGGGCCGCCGCCGCGGCGGCGTGCAGCAGCCGTCGCGGGGAGTCGCCGGTCAGCGCGGCCCGCTCCAACAGGCCCACCGGCGCGGTGCGGTGGCTGAGGCCCAGTACCAGAAGGCTCATGCCTCCGCCTCGCTTCCCAGGGTCGTGCTGGTGCTCGTACCGCGGGCCCGGGAGACCGCGCGGGCCGCCGCCGCGGCGACCGCCTTGGCGCCGGAGCCGGGGCGGGAGACCACCGGGTCCTCCTGCGGCTGCTCCTCACCGGACTTGCGCTGCTCGTGGAAGGCCAGGATCTGCAGCTCTATCGACAGGTCGACCTTGCGGACGTCCACCCCCTCCGGCACCTGGAGCACGGTGGGGGCGAAGTTGAGGATGCTGGTCACCCCGGCCGCGACCAGCCGGTCGCAGACCTGCTGGGCGGCGCCGGGCGGGGTGGTGATCACGCCGATCGAGACGTGCTCGGACCGGATGATCTCCTCCAGCTCGTCCATGTGCCGCACCGGCAGCCCGGCCGCGGTCTGCCCGGCCAGCGCCGGGTCGGCGTCCAGCAGCGCCGCCACCCGGAAGCCCCGGGACGCGAAGCCGCCGTAGTTGGCCAGCGCGTGGCCCAGGTTCCCGATGCCGACGATCACGACCGGCCAGTCCTGGGTCAGCCCCAGCTCGCGGGAGATCTGGTAGACGAGGTACTCGACGTCGTAGCCGACCCCGCGGGTCCCGTAGGAGCCCAGGTAGGAGAAGTCCTTGCGCAGCTTCGCGGAGTTGACCCCGGCCGCCGCCGCCAGTTCCTCCGAGGAGACGGTCGGCACCGACCGCTCGGACAGCGCGGTCAGCGCGCGCAGGTACAGCGGCAGCCGCGCGACCGTCGCGTCGGGGATACCCCGCACCCGGGTGCGCCGGGGGGCGCCTCCTGGGGACGGAGAGGCTGGGGTGGTACGTCCAGTTGCCACGGTGCTCCTGAGGGTGCTCCAACTTTGGAAGCTGGGCTGCGAACGCCAGGCTATGCGTTTGTGAACGTGTGCACAAAGATGGTGTCCGGTTTGTCCCCGCTGAGTGACGCGCATCACGGCGAAGTCCCCGGGCGCGGCGGTCGGGCTGGGCACGCTCTCCACTCCTCAGGGTTTCCAGGGTCCGGCGCCACTCAGGCCCGGACCGCCCCCCTCGGCACAAACGTCTCGATGGTAAGCGCACAAACGGCGCCGCCCGCCGACAGATGACCCAACCATGGGCCGATCGTCACCGCATCGTGCCCTGCCGGAGCGGCCGGGGCGGCCAGCGGCGGCCGACGGCCGTCTAGGCCAGTGCCTTCCGCAGCCGGGCCTCGTCCACCCGCCAGAAGTCGTGCTGCTTCCCGTCGATGAGGGTCACCGGGATCTGCTCCCAGTACTTCCGGTAGAGCTCCGGGTCCTCGCTGATGCTCAACTCCTCCCAGCGGAAGCCGAGCTCCCCGGCCAGCCGCTCGACCACCGCCCGCGCGTCCGCGCAGAGATGGCAGTCGGGCTTGCCGATCAGGGTGATCAGCCGCTCGGAGGGGTCCTTCTTCGGCTCACGGCGCAGCAGAGGGGTCACACCCCCATTCTGCCTTCCTGTCGATACCGGCCCGCAATGCTCCGCTGGCTATGCTCGCGGTATGCCCAGGCTGCGAAAGCTCCCCCAGGAGAAGCGTCCTTCCGCCGTACTCGCGGGCTCCGCCTCGGCGGAGGCGGCCGAGGCGGGCGGAGTCGAGGCCGAGCCGCACACCGCCGCCTTCTTCGACTGCGACAACACCATCGTGCAGGGCGCGGCGATCTTCTACCTGGGCCGGGGCCTCTACAAGCGCAAGTTCTTCAGCCACCGGGAACTGTTGCGGTTCGCCTGGCAGCAGGCCTACTTCCGGCTGCACGGGGCGGAGCACGCCGGGCACATGGCGGACGCCAAGGAGAGCGCGCTGTCCATCGTGCAGGGCCACCGGGTCGCCGACCTGGAGGAGATCTGCGAGGAGATCTTCGAGGAGTACATCGCCGAGAAGATCTGGCCGGGCACCCGGGCCCTGGTGAAGATGCACCTGGAGTCCGGGCAGCGGGTCTGGCTGGTCACCGCAGCGCCGGTGGAGGCGGCCCGGGTGATCGCGGCCCGGCTCGGCATGACCGGGGCGCTGGGCACCGTGGCCGAGGCGCTGGGCGGCGTCTACACCGGGCGGCTGGTCGGCGAGACGCTGCACGGCCCGGCCAAGGCCGAGGCGGTGAAGGCGCTGGCCGCGCGGGAGGGCCTGGACCTGAGCCGCTGCGCCGCGTACAGCGACTCCTCCAACGACATCCCGCTGCTCTCGCTGGTCGGCTACCCCTATGTGATCAACCCGGACGCCGAGTTGCGCCGGCACGCCCGCGCCCAGGGTTGGCGGGTAAGGGACTTCAGGACCGGCCGGAAGGCGGCCAGGGTCGGCATCCCGGCGGCGGCCGGACTCGGCGCGGCGGCCGGCGGCACCGCCGCCGCGGTGGCGATCTACCGCAGCCGTCGGCGCTGATCGGTTCCGATCAGCGCCCCGGCGCGGAGATTGACGTTCCGGCGCGGGCCGTCCGAGGGAAATCGCCGCGTGCCGTTCACTCAACGCTGACTTCTGATCAGGAACGAACACAGCAGGTCAGGTTGCGCTGGGCGCAGTCGGTCACATTGTGCCACCAAGCTGTAACTCATGTGACTGAAGCGGCGAATTTAGCAACAGGGTGTAGCGGTTGTTGCACGAAGCGTTATCCTCGTCAGACGCACGCCGGAGCCCATGTGTCCCACGCTGGGCGAGCGGCCCCGCACTGCACGTAAACAGTTCTGCCTCTGGGAGTCCCGTGTACCCACACGTCCGGAACGACGCGCCTGCATCCGCCCTGGCCACCGACGGTACCGCCGACGGCCTGGAGCTGCTGCGCGTCCTGGTGCGCGAACAGTTGTCCCCCCTGCTGGCCGCGGCCCCCGCGGTCGCCGTCGCCGGCGGCGGCGCCCCGGGCCGCCCGGCCCCCGTCGTACGCCGCGGCTCGGTCGCCCAGCGCACCCGCACCTCCCCCGCCTCCTCCCGCACCAGGAGCACCACCTGGGACCGGGACGAGACGGCGGTCAGCGCCGACAACCCGATCATGAAGCTGGTGGAGCGGGCCCAGGACGGCGACAGCGACGCCTTCGGCCGGCTCTACGACCACTACTCCGACACGGTCTACCGGTACATCTACTACCGGGTCGGCAGCAAGGCCACCGCCGAGGACCTCACCAGCGAGACCTTCCTCCGCGCGCTGCGCCGGATCGGCACCTTCACCTGGCAGGGCCGGGACTTCGGCGCCTGGCTGGTCACCATCGCCCGAAACCTGGTCGCGGACCACTTCAAGTCCAGCCGCTTCCGGCTGGAGGTGACCACCGGCGAGATGCTCGACTCCAACGAGTGCGAGCGCAGCCCGGAGGACTCGGTGCTGGAGTCGCTGTCCAACGCCGCCCTGCTGGACGCCGTGCACCGGCTCAACCCGCAGCAGCAGGAGTGCGTCCGGCTGCGGTTCCTGCAGGGCCTGTCGGTGGCGGAGACGGCCCGGATCATGGGCAAGAACGAGGGCGCGATCAAGACACTCCAGTACCGGGCCGTACGCACACTCGCCCGACTGCTTCCCAGCGACGCGCGATGAATGGTATCCACTCATACTGATGACCCGTCACCCGAGTGATCACGCGTGCGTAACCGAGCATCCCCACTGCTCGTTGCGCAGAGTGCAAGGCCCGTCGAGGGCCCCGCATCACCCTTTGGGGTGGTCCCTGGCACGACTGCGCAACCGTCCGGTCGGCCGAGTTGTCGACAACGACGAGAGGAGGTGCTGCCCATGACAGCCAATGTGCTGGAGCACCGTAGGGCGAGAGCCTTCGCCGACGCGGTGGAGGACCGCCCCGGTACCACGGCGGCAGGCTCGCGGGAGGACCGGTTCACCGGCATGGTGGCCGCGGTGGAGGCGCTGCGGGCCGCCCCGGTGCCGGTGCTCGACCCGGCGGTGAAGCGGGACCAGCGCGCCCTGCTGATGGCCGAGTTCGAACGCGCCTTCGCCGGTGGCGGCGGCGTCGGCTCGGTCGTGCCCGAGCAGCGGACCCGCGGCTCCCACCGCGCGACCGAGGCCGCCCGAAGATTCCGCCCCGGCACCCGCTGGGGCCGCAGGCTCGCCCTCGGCGGTCTCGCCGCCGGGGTCGCCCTGGGTACCTTCGGCGGGGTCGCCGCCGCGAGCACCGGCGCCGTCCCCGGCGACGCGCTCTACGGCATGAAGCGCGGCCTGGAGGAGTGGCAGCTCAACCTGGCCGGCTCGGACGCCGAGCGCGGCCGGCTGCTGCTCGACCAGGCGTCCCAGCGGATGACCGAGGCGCAGAAGCTGACGTCCCATCAGCGTGACGGCGAGGCGCTCAGCCCGCAGATGGTGGACGAGGTCAGCCGGGCCCTGACCGACATGAACACCGAGGGCAGCCAGGGCCGGGACCTGCTCAAGGCGATCTACGCACAGGACCACTCGCTGGCCCCGATGCGCCAGCTCGCCGACTTCGCCGACTCCCAGCAGCAGCGGCTGGCCGCGATCGAGCCCAAGCTCGGCGGCCAGCTGGACCCGGAGACCGGCAAGGTGCAGAACCTGCTCAGCGGGATAAGCCGAGACCTGGCCCCGCTGGACCTCACCCCCGCGACCGGCGGATCCGGCGCCACCGCGGGCGCGACCGGGGCCGCCTCCGGCGACGGCGCGGGACCGGCCGGGCAGACCGGCGGAGGGCGGCAGGGCGCCACCACCGCCCCGCGGGGCGCCACCACCAGCGGCACCGGGACCCACGGCGGCAGTTCCCCCGCCGCGGACCCGACCTCCGGCAACGGCGGCCTGGTCGGCAACGTCGGCGGGCTGCTGGGCGGCTCCCCCTCGCCCACCCCGAGCGACAGCGGCAGCGCCTCCGCGAGCAGCGGCGGCGACGGCAACTCGGTCACCCTCCCGCCGCTGCTGCCCGGCCTGCTCCCCGGCCTGGGCATCGGCGTCTCCGGCGGCTGACCCGGTACGCGACGACGAAGGGCCCGCGGCGACTCCCACCGCCGCGGGCCCTTCCGTTCTCCTGCTCCTGTGTTCTCCGGTTCGGTCTAGAAGAACACCGAGCGGCGCTGCACCAGCAGTTGGTAGAGCGTGTGCTGGATGGTCTCCCTGACCTCGTCGGTGAGGTCGAACAGCAGCATCGGGTCGTCCGCCGCCTCCGCCGGGTAGTCGTCGGTGGCGATCGGCTCGCCGAACTGGATGGTCCACTTGGTCGGCAGCGGGATCGCGCCCAGCGGCCCCAGCCAGGGGAAGGTCGGCGTGATCGGCACATACGGCAGGCCCAGGATCCGGGCCAGGGTACGGGCGTTGCCGATCATCGGATAGGTCTCCTCGGCCCCGACGATCGAGCAGGGGACGATCGGCACCCCGGCCCGCAGCGCCGAGGAGACGAAACCGCCGCGGCCGAACCGCTGGAGCTTGTAGCGGTCCGCGAAGGGCTTGCCGATGCCCTTGAAGCCCTCCGGCCAGACCCCGACGATCTCGCCCTGCTCCAGCAGCCGCTGGGCGTCCTCGTTGCAGGCCAGGGTGTGCCCGGCCTTGCGGGCCAGCTCGTTCACCCCGGGCAGCACGAACACCAGGTCCGCGGCGAGCATCCGCAGGTGCCGCCGGGTCGCGGTGTGGTCGTGGATCGCGACCTGGGTCATCAGCGCGTCCAGCGGGAGCACCCCGGAGTGGTTCGCCACGACCAGGGCGCCGCCCTCGGTCGGCAGGTTCTCCGCGCCGCGGACCTCCAGCCGGAAGTACCTGTCCGCCAGTGGGCGGACCGCGCTGAGCAGGACCTTCTGGGTCAGCTCGGGGTCGAAGCCGAACTCGTCGACCTCGTACTCCCCGGTGAGCCTGCGCCGCAGGAAGTCCAGGCCGCCGGCCGCGCGCTCCTCCCAGCCCTTGCCGAAGACCCGCCCGGCGAGCGCCCCGGCCGGGCCGGCCAGCGCATGCCCGACCGCCCCGGCCACGGCGTCGGCGACCCCGCGCGGCGCGGACCGCGCGGCGGCGGGCGCCCCAGCAGGCCCGGCCGCCGCGGAGCCGTCCGCAGCGGGACCCGCGCGGTCGGCGTCGGCCGCACCGGCCGGGCCGGGGGCCGCGGTGGCGGGGCCGGACGCCGGGCCGGGGATTCCCGCTGCCTCGGGGTGCAGCCGAACCGGCTCGGCGGCGGGGCCCGGCTTGGCGGCGGAGCCGCCGCCGTGCTTCCGCTTCGGGGCGCCGGACCGGCCGCCCGACCGTCCGGTGCCGATCGGGATCACCTTCGCCCGCTCGCGCTCCGCGCCGACGCCGTCGGCCTGCTCCCTCGCCGTGCTCATCGCCTCGTCCCTCCGCCGTTCGGCAGCAGTTCCGCCACCCGGGATGTCCAACTGGCCACCTGCGCCGGCGGCAACAGGCCCGAACGGGTGCTGCGGACCAGATCCGCCAGCGCCTGCTCGGTGGTGAAACGGGGGACGTAGCCGAAGGTCTCCCGCAAGTGGGTGGTGTCGACCACCCGACCGTGCGTCAGCAGCCGCATCTGCTCCGGCGAGAAGTCCAGCAGCCGGGTCTGCCGAGCCAGCCCGGCCATCCAGCTGACCGCCGGGAGCAGCATCGGCACCGTCGGCCGGCCCAGCCGCCGCGCGGCCTGGGAGAGCACCATCACGCCCTCCCCGGCGACGTTGAAGGTCCCGGTGTTGGTGGTGCCGCGGCGCGGCTCGGTCGCGGCCAGCCGGAGCACCTCGACCGCGTCGTCCTCGTGGATGAACTGCAGCCGGGGGTCGTAGCCGAGCACGGTCGGCAGCACCGGCAGCGAGAAGTACTCGGCCAGCGGCGTGTCCGCGTGCGGGCCGACGATGTTGGCGAAGCGCAGCACCGACACCGCGACGTCGGGGCGGCGGCGGGAGAAGCCGCGGACGTACCCCTCGACCTCCACCGCGTCCTTGGCGAAGCCGCCGCTGGGCAGCACCTTGGGCTGCATCCCCTCGCGGAACACCGCGGGGTCGCGCGGCGCGGAGCCGTACACGCTGGTGGTGGACTTCACCACGAGCCGCCGCACCCCGGGCGCCTTCTGCACCGCGGCCAGCAGCTGCATGGTGCCGATGACGTTGGTCTCCTTGACCGTGGAGCGGCTGGTAGAGCCCAGCATGGTGGTGCTGACGTTGAGGTGCACCACGGTGTCCACGTCGTACTCGGCCATCACCCGGGACACGGTGGGTCTGCGGATGTCGGCGCGCACGAAGACGTACTCCGCCGCCTCGGCCGCCGCGGCGTCCGCCGCCTCGTCGGCGAGATCGTGCGCGGACGGCTGCAGGTCGACGCCCACGACCAGGTCGACGCCGGGCTCCCGGCGGACCTCCTGGACGAAGCGGCTGCCCAGGTGCCGGGCCACCCCGGTGACGAGCACGACTTTTCCCAACGGACAGTCCCTTCCCGAGACCTCTCTCCGTGGAGGCTACCGCGCCCCTGTTGCCTGGACATGTCTGGATACGCCGCTGCCCGCCACGACATTGATGTCGTGGCGGGCAGCGGCGCAGACCCTGGGGTCTGCGGTGGAACTGCTTACTTCTTGTTGCGACGCTGGACACGCGTGCGCTTGAGAAGCTTGCGGTGCTTCTTCTTGGCCATACGCTTGCGACGCTTCTTGATGACGGAACCCACTGACAACCCTCACTCACTGGACAAACCCGCAGGAGCGGGAGTCAGAGCCCAAACGACTGATGTAGGCCACCAGCGTACCGAACCCTGGCGCTGAGACGTAATCCGCTCCCGCTGAGGCCCCGCGGACGCCGGTACGGGCGGGGTGGGAACCCCGCCCGTACCGTGGTGGCGCTTCGCTTCCGTCAGTCCTGAGCCCTGTTCGAACTGCCGTGCACGGCCTACGCGGTCTCCCGCCCCACGTAGGACTCACGAAGGTAGTCGTGGACCGCCTGCTCCGGAACCCGGAAGGAGCGGCCTACGCGGATCGCAGGCAGCTCGCTGCTGTGCACCAGGCGGTACACGGTCATCTTCGACACTCGCATCACCGAGGCGACTTCCGCCACGGTGAGGAAGTTGACCTCGTTCAGAGGCCGCTCTCCGGACGCCATGACAACACCGACCCTTATCCGTGTGACGGGCACCGGCTTCCCCTCCGGTGACTCCAGCCAGCACACGCGTGTACCCAGAGTAGGTGCGGGTGGTACCAGTGGGAAGAGGGGTGAGCGGCCGAAGATTACTGAGACATACCGGCCTGTTGCAGTACGTAGGCGCTCAGCAGTTCGTAGCATCCGCGCCACACACCGTCGTCGAGCGGGACGGCCACCTCGACCTCGCCCTCGGCCTCGCCGACGAACACCGCGGGGTCGTTGCAGTCCGCCAGGCCCACCGCAGCGACCCCGAGCCGACCGGCCCCGCAGGTCCAGCCGTGGTCACCGATGACCAGGTCAGGCAGTGGTTCACCGGCCGCGGCGAGGGCCGCGAGGGCGATCCGCACCGGCTGCGGCGAGTGGGTGTGCACCGGGTCCGACAGCTCCCCCGGGGCGGTCGCGGCGGCCTCGGTGGAAGCCCCCGCTCCGCTCGGCGATGCTCCTTCATACACCCGGACCACCCCCACCCGTCGGCGGTACTCCAGGGCGCAGTGCTCGACCTGCTGCCCGTGGTGCATGGCGAAGGGAGTTGGGTGCGCCGGAGTGAGGACGGCGCATCCGGCGGCGCGCAGCGCTTCGCCGAGCGCCGCGTGAAATCCGGCCAGGGTCTGCGGGTGCCCGGTGCCGAGCAGCACCGAGCCCCGGCTCGCGGCGGTCCTGGCGAGCACGGCGGCGAGCCGGTCCAGGGCGGCGACGGTCAGCGCGGGGTCGATGGTGTCCTGGCCGTACAGGTGTGCCGGGTCCGGGGAGACCCCGACCCGCTCGGCCATCAGCGCCAGCACGTCGGCGGCGGTCCACTCGCCCTCGGGGTCGAGCCCGAACAGCACGTCGGGGTCGCGGCGGCCGAAGCGGGCGTACTTGCCCAGGTTGTTCTGGCGCGGGGTGGCGACCAGGCCCGCGATGCGGTGCTCCACCAGGTGGCCGCGAAGCTCCTCTGTTGTGATCACGCCGCCAGTGTCCCAGGGCCGGGCGACAGTTGAGCGACCGCCAGGAAACCGGCAGGCAGCTCAGAGCATCAGCCCGTGGTGCGGGAACACCGCCCGGCGGGTGGCCAGGACGGCCTGGTCCAGCCGGTCGGCCGGGTCGTAGCCGGCGTCGAAGTCCTTCCACTCGGCCGGCATCCCGTCGGTCATCCGCAGCGGCCCCTGCTGCCGGGTCCGCCGCAGCACCTCGGCCCGCCACTCCTCGGGGACCGCGGTCTCCGGCGCGATCGGCCGCCCGGCGGCGATGGCGACCAGGTGCGTCCAGGTCCGCGGGACCACGTCGGCGACCGCGTAGCCGCCGCCGCCCAGGGCCAGCCAGCGGCCTTCCGCGTGCTCGTCGGCCAGCGCGGCCAGCGCGACGGCCACCGCCCGCTGGGCGTCCAGGCTGACCGCGAGGTGCGCCAGCGGGTCCTCCAGGTGCGTGTCCGCGCCGTGCTGGCTGACCAGCACCTGCGGCCGGAACGCGGCCAGCAGTTGCGGGACCACGGCGTGGAAGGCGCGCAGCCACCCGGCGTCGCCGGTCCCGGCGGGCAGCGGCAGGTTCACCGCGCCGCCCTCGGCGGACGGGCCGCCGGTCTCCTCGGACCAGCCGGTCTGCGGGAAGAGGGTGCGCGGGTGCTCGTGCAGCGAGACGGTCAGCACCCGGGGGTCGTCCCAGAAGGCGCGTTCCACGCCGTCGCCGTGGTGCACGTCCACGTCCACGTAGGCGACCCGCTCGGCGCCCAGCTCCAGCAGCCGGGCCACGGCCAGGGCGGCGTCGTTGTAGACGCAGAAGCCGGAGGCGCTGCCGGACATGGCGTGGTGCAGGCCCCCGGCGAAGTTCACCGCGCGACCGCCGTCCCCGGTCCAGACGGCTTCGGCTCCGGCCACCGACTGACCCGCGATCAGGGCGGAGGCCTCGTGCATCGCGGCGAAGGCGGGGTTGTCCTCGGTGCCGAGGCCGTGCGCCGGGTCCGGGCGGCCGGACGCGGCGGCCCGGCGGACCGCCGCGACGTAGTCAGGGTCGTGCACCAGCGCCAGGGTGGAGTCCCCGGCGGGCGGCGCCGCCCGGACGGTGACCCCGGGCAACCGGTCCAGGCCGAAGGCCCGGACCAGCGACATCGTCAGCGACAGCCGTACCGGGTCCATCGGGTGGCCGGGGCCGAAGTCGTACCGGGTGGACGCGTCGTCCCAGAACAGGTCCAGCTGGTGTGGCGCAGGGGTCATACCGCCACGGTATCGGCCTCGGCCGGGACCGCCGCGCGGGCGCCGAAGGATCGGGCGACCAGCAGGATCAGCAGCACCAGGACCATCGGCACCAGCATCGCGATCCGGTAGTTCAGCCCGCCGGCCAGGGCCCCCACCAGCGGGGAGCCGACCAGGAAGCCGACGTAGTTGAAGATGTTGAGCCGGGCCACGGCCGCGTCCGAGGCGCTCGGGAACAGCCGGCCGCCGGCCGCGAACACCTGCGGCACCACCACGCTGATGCCCAGTCCGACCAGGCCGAAGGCGACCACCGCGGTCCACGGGTTGGGGGCCAGCGACACCAGCAGGAAGCCGGCCGCGCAGACCACCGTGCCGAGCTGCACGGTGCGGACGCTGCCCCAGCGCTGCACCCGGCCGTCGCCGAGCAGCCGGCCGAGCAGCATCACCACCATGTAGGCGTCGTACGGCAGCGCGGTCATCTGGTCGGAGCTGCTGTGCAGCCCGTCCTGGATGAACTTGCCGCTCCAGTTGGAGACGGTGGCGTCGCCGATGTAGGCCATGGTCATCGCCAGGCAGAGCGGCAGCAGCGGCTTCCAGGGGATCGACCGGGCGGCGGCCTGCGCGGCCTCGGCGACGGCCTTGCCCAGCTCGGCCGGGCCCGCGTACTTGCCGCTGGCCACGATCACCACCGGGACCACCACCAGCGCGGAGTAGCCGTACAGCGACAGCAGACCCCAGTGCCAGTGGGCTTCCGCCCAGGCCAGCGACGCGCCGACGATGCCGCCGAGGCTGTACGCGGCGTAGAAGCCCTGCATGATGCTGCGGCCGCTGCGGTGCTGCAGCGCCACCCCGGACATCGCCTGGCTGGCGTCCAGCCCGCCGACGCAGAGGCCGAACGCGGCCATCGCCACCGCGGCCTGCCACTGCTGGTGGCCCGCGCCGACGCCGACCAAGGTGAGGCAGGTCAGCGGCTGGACGATCCGCAGCACGGCGCGCGGCGAGGTCTTCTTGACCACCTGCTCCATGGAGATGCTGCCGACCCCGGCCAGGATCGGCACCGCGGCGAGGTAGACGGTCAGGGTGCCGTCGGACATCCCGTACTGGGTCTGGATCGCGGTGATCCGGGAGACCAGCAGCGCGAAGACGGTGCCCTGCGCGAGATAGCTGACCAGCAGCGCGGTGCGCGCCTGGCGCAGGCGTGCGGGGAGCTCCGCCGAATCCTCTGCCGAGTCCCCCGCCGAGTCCTCTGCCGACAATGCCGCCACGTGCCGCCACCCTTACTGGCCAGTACTCGAACGATGGGCGCGAGCGTACGGACGTTTTCCCGTGCCGGGAAGGCCCTTCCGGGAAAAGATCGCAAGCCGCAACCCACGTCGCTCCCGCTCAGCGCGGCGCTCGTTACCTACGGTGAGGGTACGACCGCAAGCAGGGAGACCGGGACCAGATGACGACGCGCTCACGACTCCTCGACCCGCTGCGCCGGTTCCCGGCACAGGACGACGTCTCCCGGGCCCTGGCGGCGGTGTTCGGCGCGGAGGTCGCGGACGCGTCGGCGTTCAGCGGGGAGCTGCTGCGGCGGGTGCCGCTGGCGCGGCTCTGGGCGACGGTCGAGGAGCTGCGGAAGCGGCACGGGGCGCTCCGCGGGGTACGGCGCAGGGGAGAGCTGTACCGGGTGCAGTTCGCGCGGGGCGCGGAGCTGGTCTGGGCCCAGGTGTCCCCCGAGGGGAAGCTGACCGCGCTGGTGACCGGGCCCGGCGCGGTCGCGGCCTGCCGGCCGCCGCTCCCGTCCCAGTCCCGAACCGACCTCCCGACCATCCCGGACGGCGCGGAGCGGGAAGACAGCGCAGAGCGGGAGGACGGCACGGGTGTCACGCCGAGCGGCGCGGGAGCGGCTGCGCCGGGCGGCACGGGCACCACGTCGAGCAGCGTGGAGGCGGCGCCTGACGGTGCGGAGGCGGCTGCGCCGGGCAGTGCGGGGGCTGCGCCGAGTGGTGCGGAGCCGGCGCCCGGCGGTGCGGAGGCGGCACCTGGCGGCGTGGGCGCGGCTGCGCCGGGCGGACCCAAGGGGGCCGGGGCCCCCGCGCGCGCCGCCGGGTCCACCTCGGCGGCGAAACTGCCGCCCATGCCCGGGTACGCGCCCCGCGTCACCGGCTCCGCACCGGTGACGGAGCCGCAGGTCGCGCCAGCGGTGCCAGTGCCCGTACCGCCCGTCGTCCCCCCGCCCGTACCCGGGTCCGCGCCGCACCTCGCCGAAGCCGCCCCGGCGGTCGCCCCGGCGGCGTCAGCGGTTACCCCGGTGCCCGCGCCGCCGCCCGTGGCCGTCGTCGTGCGGCGTGTCGCCGAGGCCGCCCCGGCGGCGGAGCCGCAGGCCGTGCCGACCGCGTCAGCGGTCGCCCCGGTGCCCGCGCCGCCGCTCGTCACCCCGCCCGTGGCCGTCGTCGCGCCCACCCCGCCCGTCGTCCCCCCGCCCGTACCCGGGTCCGCCCCGGCGGTCGAGCCGCAGGCTGTGCGGTCCAGGGGGCTGGTGGCGGTGTCTCGGGTGGGTGGGGGGCGGGGTGGGGCGGCAGCGCTCTCCCGGCTTGCGTTGGGGTATCTGGCCGCGACCGCGGCCATCGGGGTGCTGCCCTACCTCACCGGTACCGCCACCGGCTGGCTGCTGCTGGTGGCGACCGCCCCCGCCCTCGGCTGGTACGCGCTGCGGACCGGGCCGACCCACGCGCTCCCCCCGTGGTTCCGCGCGCTCCCCCCGGCTGCCGTCGGCCTCGCCGTGCTGGCCGGGCTGCGGGCCCTCCCGGTGTTCGGGCCGGGCCTGCCCTGGAGCAGGCCCGGCATCCCGGAGGCGGTGCTGTTCGCGGCCGGCCTCGGCCTGGCCGGATGGACCTGGCGGCGGAGCCGCCCGCTGCCGTCCCCCAGCGCGCACCCCCTGGTGCTGTCCTTCCCGCTGCGCGGCGGGCACTTCACCTTCACCGAGGCCGGCGGCCCGGCCGTGAACCGCTACGCCCAGGAGTCGCTGACCCCCGGCGCGCCCCGGCACCGCCGGCACTCCGTGGACCTGGTCCAACTCGGCGAGGGACCGCAGTGGCGCGGGCGGCGGGCGCTGGGCCTCGCCCCGTCCGGCAATGAGCGCTACGCGATCTTCGGGCACCCGGTGCTGAGCCCCTGCGACGGCGTCGTGGTCGCCGCGGTGGACGGCCTGCCGGACCACCTCCCGTACGCCCCGGCCGCGGACCACCCCGAGGGCAACCACATCGCCATCGACACCGGCCGGGCCCTGGTCGTGCTCTCCTGGCTGCGCCAGGACAGCATCCGGGTCCGCCGCGGCCAGCACCTGACCGCGGGCACCCCGGTCGCCGCCGTCGGCGTGTCCGGGGACGGCGGCGAGCCCGCGCTGCACCTCCGCGCCGAGACCCGTACCTCGCAGTCCACCCCGGGCAGCGGCCTCGGCCTCCCGTTCCGCTTCGAGGGCCTCCGCGGCGCCCCGCTCCGGGGACGTCGGCTGCGCCTCCCGGACTGAGACCGCGCGACTACCTAACGTGATGCGCATGAACCTGCGCAAGAAGATCGTCGCCGCGCTCACCGTACTGGCCGCGGCCGCCGGGTCCGCCTTCGCCGGCGGAGCGTTCGCCGCGGACCCCCGGGCCGTGCCCGCTGTCAGCGCGCCCAGCAACTACACGGCGGTGCCGCCGGTCCGGCTGCTCGACACCAGGCTGTCGGTCCCGCTCTCGACCGGCGGGCACGTCGTGCTGCACGTCGCCGGCCAGCACGGCGTCCCCGTCGCCGGGGTGACCGCGGTGGCGCTCACCGTCACCGCGGTCAACCCGACCGAGCCGAGCTACCTGACCGTGTACCCGGACGGGGTGACCCGTCCGGTCGCCAGCAACCTGAACTTCACGGCCGGCGAGACCATCGCCGACCAGGTGACCGTCAAGCTCGGCGACGACGGCTCGATCGCCCTCTACAACCACTCCGGCGTCACCGACGTGGCGGTGGACCTGGAGGGCTACTACACCGCGGACGCGACCGTCGTCCACGCGCCGATCGCCGCGGACAACGTGTCCGGCGCGGTCCCGCTGGGACAGGTCGGCGGCGCCATCAAGACCGGGGTGACCAAGCTGACCGAGGCGGTGATCCTGCAGCCGGGCACCTACCAGGTCACCGCGTCAGGGGTGTTCTACCGCAAGGCCGGCACCGGCGCGCAGGGCGACGCGGGGGTGCCGAACACCTACGGCACCCTGGTGATCTGGGAGGACCTGAACAACGACGGCGTCTACGACTGGAACGGCACCCCGTCGGAGAACGCCGGGACGATCCAGACCGGCGCGATCCCCCGGATGACCTCCGACAGCTTCGGCTCCACCATCGAGGCGAGCGCCAACCAGACCTCAGTGATCACGGTGACCCAGCCGGACACCCGGCTCTACCTCGGCGGCTTCGGCTACAACGACGACACCAGCGGCTACGGGACGGCCGGCGGCCCCGGCGCGGGCGACTTCGCCGTCGTCCCCTCGATGACCGTGCAGAAGCTCAACGTCGGCTGACCGCAGGGGCCCGAGCACAAGGTCCCGGCGCCGCTCCCGGTCACAGCCCGAGCAGCGCCGGGACCTCGGCCGTGTCGCGGTACAGCCCATTCGCCCCGGCCAGCCGCTCCGGCGGGGTGAGCGCGGCATGGCCGTAGACGTCCATCCCGGCGGCGCGGGCCGCGGCCACGCCCAGCGGGCTGTCCTCCAGCACCACGCAGCGCTCCGGCGGCACCCCCATGGTCGCGGCGGCGTGCAGGAAGAGGTCGGGGGCGGGCTTGCCCCGGCCCACGTCCTGGGCGCTGAACAGCTGCTCCTCGGTGAAGAAGCCGGAGAGGCCGCACGTGTCCAGGGCGGTGCGGATCCAGGCGTGGTGCGCGGACGAGGCCACGCAGTAGCGCACACCCGACTCGCGCACCTGCTTCAGCAGCTCCGCGGCCCCCGGGACCGGCGTCAACTGCTCCTGGAACGCCGCGAACACCCGGGCGTGGAAGTCCTCGTCGAAGCTGTCGTGCAGCCGCGCCCCGTCGAAGCGCTCGGCCACGGTGTCGTGGACGGTGTGCGCCGCCGCGCCCATGTAGTCGCGGTAGGACTCCTCGATCGTGGTGGGGAAGCCCAGCTCGGTCAGGTAGTCGGCGAGCAGCCGGTTGGAGATCGGCTCGCTGTCCACCAGCACACCGTCGTTGTCGAAGATCACCAGGTCGTAGCGCATACCGCCACCCTAGGGGGCGGCCCGAGGTCACTTCCCGCCGGAGGCCAGCTCCTGCGAGCGGTTCCGGGCCGCCTCCAGCGCCGAGAGCAGCGCCGCGCGGACGCCGTGGTTCTCCAGCTCGCGGATCGCGGCGATGGTGGTCCCGGCCGGGGAGGTCACCGCCTCGCGCAGCTTCACCGGGTGCTCGCCGGTGTCCCGCAGCATCACCGAGGCGCCCACTGCCGCCTGCACGATCATGTCGGCGGCGACCGCGCGCGGCAGGCCGAGCAGGATCCCGGCGTCGGTCATCGCCTCGACCAGGAAGAAGAAGTAGGCAGGGCCCGAGCCGGACAGCGCGGTGGCCGCGTCCTGCTGCGACTCCGGCACCCGCAGCGTCCGGCCGACCGGCTTGAAGATCTCCTCGGTGCGCAGCAGGTGCTGCTCGGACGCGTGCGCGCCGGCCGAGATGACGCTCATCGCCTCGTCCACCAGCACCGGGGTGTTGGTCATCACCCGGACCACCGGGGTCCCCGGCGCGAGCCGCTGCTCGAACCAGGCGGTGGGCACCCCGGCCGCGCCGGAGATCACCAGCCGGTCCGCGCCGACGTGCGGGGCCAGCTCGTCCAGCAGCGCGCCCATGTCCTGCGGCTTCACGGTGAGGATCAGCGTGTCGGCGGTCTTCGCCGCCTCCGCGTTGTCCACCGCCTCCACCCCGTAGCGCTCGCGCAGCTCGGCCGCGCGCTCCGGGCGGCGCGCGGTGACCAGCACGTCCGCCGGGGACTTCCCGGCCCGCAGCAGCCCGGAGACCAGGGCCTCGCCGATCTTTCCGGTGCCGAGGACGGCGACTCGTTGCGTCATGGGGCCATCCTCGCACCGGCCGCGGGGGCCTGCGCGCAGTGTCCGGACTGCGGTCAGCCCGGACCCAGCGCGCGCAGGAAGAAGGCCAGGTTCGCCGGGCGCTCGGCCAGCCGCCGCATGAAGTAGCCGTACCAGTCCGCGCCGTAGGGGACGTACACCCGGACCGTCTCCCCGGCGGCGGAGAGCCGGCGCTGCTCCTCGGCCCTGATCCCGTAGAGCATCTGGAACTCGTAGCTGCCCTGGGCCCGTCCGGCGCGGACCGCGAGCGCCCCGGCGATCTCGATCAGCCGGGGGTCGTGGGTGCCGACCATGGGGTAGCCGTGACCCTCCATCAGCAGCCGCAGGCAGCGGACGTACGAGCGGTCCACCGCGCCCCGGTCCCGGAACGCCACCGCCTCCGGCTCCGCGTACGCGCCCTTGACCAGCCGGACCCGGGATCCCGCGTGCACCAGCTCGCGGCAGTCCGCCTCGGTCCTGCGCAGGCAGGACTGCAGCACCACGCCCACCCAGGGGTGGTCCGCACGCAGCTCGGCCGCCGCGGCGAGGGTGTCGTCGGTGCTGGTGTGGCCCTCCATGTCCAGGGTGACCGTGGTCCCGGCCGCCGCCGCGGCGGCGCAGACCCTACGGGCCCGGTCCAGCGCGGCCCGCCGCCCGTCCGGGCCGAGCCCGGAACCGAGCGCGGAGAGCTTGACCGAGACCTCGGCCCTGCCGCCGATCCCGGCCGCGCCGAGTCGGGCCAGCAGGCCGGTGTACTCGTCCCTGACCGCGTCGGCGCGCTCCTGGTCGACGGTGTCCTCACCCAGGTGGTCCACGCTGACCCGCAGCCCGCGGACGATCAGTTCGTCGACCGCCCTGACCGCGTCCTCGCGGGTCTCCCCGGCGATGAAGCGCTCGACCACGGCCCGGCCCGCCGGGGCCGCCAGCGCGGCCCTGCGGGCTGCCTGGCTGCGGGAGGCGGCGAGCAGCAGCCGACGGGTCACCATGGGCGTCAGCGTAGCCCCGGCGGGCGGTGCGCAGGTGGAGCCCCGCCCTGCTCAGGCCGGGCGGGAGCGCCGGAAAACTCAGGGTTGTCCCCTATGGCTTTCGGATCCGTGAAGGCGCACCGTTGAAGCATGAGTAGCAGTGATGTCTCGTCCCGCGAATCCAGCACGCTCGCCGTCGCCTCGGCCTCGCACGGCCCCTGGCGCACGGCCGGGGTCGTCGGCGTCATCGGCGGCGGCGCCACCCTCGGCATTGAGCTGATCACCCTGAACTGGGGGCTCGGCATGCTGGCGAGCCCGGTCAGCGTGGGCCTGTTCCTGCTGTTCCTGGTCGGCGGGGCCGGCTCGATGGTCAGCAAGAAGGGCGAGCGACGGCTGCGCCGCTGGGCCGCCGAGCACCCGTGGCAGACCGCGGCGGTGCCGGCCGTGGGCCTGCTGGTGACCAACACCGTCACCCAGTTCCTGCTCAGCGGCGACGGCGTCTTCCTCAGCTTCTTCACCGCGCTGTGGCACGCGGCGATCCTCGGCGCGATCGTCGGCGTGGTCGGCTCGGTCGCCTCGAGCCGCCGGAAGAACAGCGGATACTGAGTCAAACCACGCAAGCGGTAGGGGTCGGATGAGTTTTCTCATCCGACCCTTACCTATGAAGGTTCTGTGATCGTCATACTGTTCGCGTGCCGACGTCCGAGGATCACCAGAACCCCGCCCCCGACCCCTTCGAGGGTCTCGTCCTCGACGAGGACTTCGTCCGCGGGGCGCAGCAGAAGGAGGGTTCGGCCAGGGCCCGGATGCTCGCCGACAAGTGGAAGAAGGAGCCGCCGGTCGACACCTCCTTCCGCCCGCTCCCCACACCCCGGCGCAGGTTCCCCTGGCGGGCGGTGCTGGTGGTCGCCGCGGCGGTGGCCCTGGTCGCGGCGCTGCTCAACGCCCGCGGGCTATACCACTGGATGAACAGCGGCAGCTCCTCCTCCGACGGTTCGGCAGCCCGGCCCACGCCGTCGCTGCAGGCACCGGAGACCGCGCCGCCGACCGCGCCGCCCACGGTCGTGGCCGACCCGGTCGTGGCGACCCTGGCCCACCCCTTCGTCGGCTCCCCGGCCGAGGACTGGCCGGAGGGCGCCAAGGCGATCGTCCTGCCCAAGGCCCACGCCGTGGGCGCGTACGACACCGCCGACGTCGCCGCGTACCTGAAGCACACCAAGGACTTCCTGGTCGACAGCAACCTCGACCCCAAGGTGCTGGCGGGCGGCTACCCGACCGCCGCGCTGGCCCTGATCGACCCCGGCGAGAAGGACATCCTGACCGGGCTGAAGAAGGAACTGGCCCACCCGTCCCGCAAGGGCGACGGCACCGAGCTGTTCACCCGGTTCAACCCGGACCAGGCGCTGCTGGACGGCAGCGTGGTCAAGGTCCAGGGCGAGCTGACGTACAAGGGCGACGGCAAGGGCGGCCTGGCGATCCACGCCGACTACACCTTCGTCTACCCGCTGCGGCCCGGCCCGCACCCGGACGTCGCGGTCCCCGACAGCGGCCCGACCAGCGCGGCCCCGGCCGCCTGGGAGGTCTCCGGCAACAGCACCGACGTGGCCAGGAGCATCGTCCGGCGGGTGGTCGACGTGGACATCCCCGACCCCGGGCACTACGTGCACACCCGGGGCAGCCTGTGGATGCACCGCTGGGACGAGAACATCGGCAACAGCGCCTGCGGCGTCTACAACGGCTACGTCAACCCGCAGTTCCCGAACGCCGCGGCCCAGGGCAACGGCGGGCTGCCCAGCGCCAGCGGACCGGCGATCGACCCGTACGACCGCAGCAAGCCTCCGGCGGACCTGCCGTCCGACAGCTGCGCCCAGGACTCCCGCAGCTGACGCCGGCTCAATTGAGCAGGCGTCAGCGGCGCTTGCGACGGCCGCCCGCGGCGACCGGGGTGCGGCGGCGGGCCCTCGCGGCGACGGCGCGTTCGTAGCGGACCCGCCGCTCGCCCTCGCCCGGGGCCTCGATCAGGCTGCGCAGCAGGTAGGCGACCAGCATCCCGACGCAGCCGATCACCAGCATCGGGCCGACCGTGCGGTCGTCGGCCATCCAGCCGGTCAGCGCGGCCCGGCCGCGGTCGAACAGGCTCCAGGTGCGGATCGCCGCGCCGCAGGTGCAGACCGCCACCGCGACCACCAGCAGCGCGTCCACCAGCGGTCCGGCCCGGGAGACCAGCACGCCCTGCACGCCGAGCCGCATCAGCAGCGTCCCGGCGCCCGCCGCCGCCAGCGCGCCGGTGCTCACGCCGACCCGGCGGAGCCAGTAGCCGGGGCCGCGCTCCACCCAGCGGGTGCCGAAGAAGCGGATCGGCTCCGGGGTCACCTCGTTGTCGGGCATGGCACCGATTGTGCGACGGCGGGCCGCGGGTCCGGTGCGTCCGGTCCCGCGGCCCGCCGTAGGCGCAACCCGCTCAGCCCAACCCTCAGCCCAGTCGGGAGACGTCCCTGACCGCGCCCTTGTCGGCGCTGGTGGCCATCGCCGCGTAGGCCCGCAGCGCAGCCGAGACCTTGCGCTCGCGGGTCTTCGGGCGGTAGCCGTGCCCGGCCTCCAGCGCGGTCCGGCGGGCGGCCAGGTCCTCGTCGGAGACCTCCAGCCGGATCGAGCGGTTGGGGATGTCGATGGTGACCAGGTCGCCGTCCTCGACCAGTGCGATGGCGCCGCCGGAGGCCGCCTCGGGCGAGGCGTGGCCGATCGACAGGCCGCTGGTGCCGCCGGAGAAGCGCCCGTCGGTGACCAGCGCGCAGGCCTTGCCCAGGCCGCGGCCCTTGAGATACGAGGTCGGGTAGAGCATCTCCTGCATGCCGGGGCCGCCCTTGGGGCCCTCGTAGCGGATGACGACGACGTCGCCCTCCTTGACCCGCTTGGTGAGGATCGCCTCGACCGCGTCCTCCTGCGACTCGACCACCACGGCCGGGCCCTGGAAGGTCCAGATCGACTCGTCCACCCCGGCCGTCTTCACCACGCAGCCGTCCACGGCCAGGTTGCCGTAGAGGATGGCCAGGCCGCCCTCCTTGGAGTAGGCGTGCTCGACGTCGCGGATGCAGCCGCCGGCCGCGTCGGTGTCCAGCGTGTCCCAGCGCTCCGACTGGGAGAAGGCGCTGGCCGAGCGGACGCAGCCGGGCGCGGCGTGGAACAGCTCGACCGCCTCGGCGGACGGGGAGCCGCCGCGGATGTCCCAGTTCTTCAGCCAGTCCGCCATCG
Source organism: Streptacidiphilus cavernicola (assembly GCF_042510955.1). Lineage (NCBI taxonomy): Bacteria > Bacillati > Actinomycetota > Actinomycetes > Kitasatosporales > Streptomycetaceae > Streptacidiphilus > Streptacidiphilus cavernicola. Next base: position 183,429 of record NZ_JBHFAB010000011.1, on the reverse strand, counting down.
ACGGGCTGTGCACGGTGTGCACGTCCTCGTTCAGCAGCCCGCCCCGGTACAGCTCGCCGAGGATGGCCGGGATGCCGCCGGCCCGGTGCACGTCCTCCATGTAGTACGAGCCGTTGGGCGCGACCTTGGAGAGGCAGGGCAGGCGGCGCGACAGCGCGTCGATGTCGGCCATGTCGAAGTCGACCTCGGCCTCCTGCGCGGCGGCCAGCAGGTGCAGGATGGTGTTGGTCGAGCCGCCCATCGCGATGTCCAGCGCCACCGCGTTCTCGAACGCGGCGCGGGTGGCGATGTTGCGCGGCAGGACGCTGTCGTCGTCCTGGCCGTAGTGCCGGTTGGTGATCTCGACGATGGTCCGGCCGGCGTCCTGGTAGAGCGCCTTGCGGGCGGTGTGGGTGGCCAGCACCGAGCCGTTGCCGGGCAGCGCCAGGCCGATCGCCTCGGCCAGGCAGTTCATCGAGTTGGCGGTGAACATCCCGGAACACGACCCGCAGGTCGGACAGGCGTTCTCCTCGATCCGGGCGATGTCCTCGTCCGAGACGTTCTCGTTGACCGCGTCCGAGATCGCGTTGACCAGGTCCAGCTTGCGGACCGTGCCGTCGACCAGGGTCGCCTTGCCGGCCTCCATCGGGCCGCCGGAGACGAAGACCACCGGGATGTTCAGCCGCAGCGCGGCCATCAGCATCCCCGGGGTGATCTTGTCGCAGTTGGAGATGCAGACCAGCGCGTCGGCGCAGTGCGCCTCGACCATGTACTCGACCGAGTCGGCGATCAGGTCGCGGGAGGGCAGCGAGTAGAGCATGCCGGCGTGGCCCATGGCGATGCCGTCGTCCACCGCGATGGTGTTGAACTCGCGCGGGATGCCGCCCGCGGCCTGGATCGCCTCGGACACGATCCGGCCGACCGGCTGGAGGTGGGTGTGTCCGGGCACGAACTCGGTGAAGCTGTTCGCGACCGCGATGATCGGCTTGCCGAAGTCCTCACGGGCTACACCTGCGGCCCGGAGGAGGGCGCGCGCACCAGCCATGTTGCGACCGTGGGTGACCGTTCGAGACCTCAGCTGCGGCACTGTGCTCAACTCCTTCGTCGTTGGCCGACGAGCCTACGCCGCCGTACCGCGTCGTGGACAAGCCGTCCGGAATACGGTACAGCGGCGGCCTCGGCCGCCGGTCGCGGACGGCTGACGGCTGACGGCGGGCGGCTGACGGCGGGCGGCGGGCGGCTGACGGCGGGCGGCCCTGGGCGTCAGCCGGTGACGCCGACGGTCAGGTCCAGCTCGTACTCCTCGACCACCTCGCCGTCGGGGAAGACCGCGAGCAGTTCCTCCCGCTCGGCCGCCATCAGCTCGGCCCGCCGGGCCTGGTCCAGCACCGCGACGTAGGAGCGCGAGCCGAGGTCGACCAGCGCGGTGTCCACCGGGATCCGGCGGCTCCAGCGCAGCACCGCCGTCCCGGTCCGCAGCCCGAGCCGGGCCAGCTCCCCGGCGGACGAGTTGACCGCGCCGTAGCCGTGGTACTGCGGGCAGGCGGCGATCATCCGCCGCTCCTGCTCCATCGGCCAGCCCCGGGTGCGATCCTTGACGTTCCAGAACAGCGCCAGCGCCCCGCCGCGGCGCAGCACCCGGGCGGCCTCCGGCACCGAGTGCTCCGGGGTGGTCCAGTGGAACGCCTGGGCGTAGGTGACCAGGTCGGCCGTGCCGTCCGCGAACGGCAGCGCATGGCCGTCGCCGCGCACCAGCGGGATCTCCGGGCTGCTCGCCCGGAGCTGCGCGGCCATGCCCGGGGTGGGCTCGACCGCGACCACCTCGGCGCCGCGGTCCCGCAGCAGCCGGGTGGCGATGCCGGTCCCGGCGCCGACGTCGAGCACCCGGGCGCCCTTCAGCGGACGGCCGCTGAGCTCCTCGATCGCGTCGAACAGGCTCTGCGGGTAGCTGGGGCGGGCCGCCTGGTAGCCGGCCGCGACGGCGCCGAAGGAGCTGGAGAGTTCCGAACCGTGCAGTGAGGTCATCGTCAGTACCGTTCCCGATCCCTGCGGTCTGGTCAGCGTCGTTTCGACCCTAGCGGGGCGGCGGCCAGGTTGAGCCGGGTGAAGGCCAGCGCCTCGGCGAGGTCGGCCTCGCGTTCGACCGGTCCCGGCGAGCGCCGGGTGTTGACCTCCAGCACCACATGGCCGTCGAACCCGGTGCGGGCCAGGCGCTCCAGCAGCTCGGCGCAGGGCTGGTTGCCGCGGCCGGGGATCAGGTGCTCGTCCTTGGCCGAGCCGGAGCCGTCGGCGAGGTGGACGTGGGCGAGCCGGTCGCCCATCCGCTCGACCATCGCCAGGGCGTCGGCGCGGGAGGTGGAGACGTGGGAGAGGTCGACGGTGAAGTGCCGGTAGTCCTCGGTGGTCGGGTCCCAGTCCGGCGCGTACGCGGCGACCTCGCGGTCCCGGTAGCGCCAGGGGTACATGTTCTCGACCGCGAAGCGGACACCGGTCTCGTCGGCCATCCGCCAGATGCCCTGGACGAAGTCCCGCGCGTACTGGCGCTGCCAGCGGAACGGCGGGTGCACCACGACGGCCGACGCGCCCAGCTTCTCCGCGGCGGCGCGGGCCCGGACCAGCTTGGTCCACGGGTCGGTGCCCCACACCCGCTGGGTGATCAGCAGGCAGGGCGCGTGCACGGCGAGGATCGGCACCCCGTGGTAGTCGGAGAGCCGGCGCAGCGCGTCGATGTCCTGGCTGACCGGGTCGGTCCACACCATCACCTCGACCCCGTCGTACCCGAGCCGCCCGGCGATCTCGAACGCGGCGGCGGTGTTCTCGGGGTAGACCGAGGCCGTCGACAGCGCGACCTTGGCGTCCGGCACCAGCACACCCCCGCCTGCGGCGGGCCCGGATCCAACAGCGGCAGACCCACGGGCCCGCGCCAGCACCCGCGGGGTCGGCCCACCCGCCTGCTCCCCGGCAGAAGTCTGGGCAGGAGCCTTGGCAGTGCGCTCGGCGGAGGCCTTGGCACCAGCCTGTGCGGGGGCCTGGGCGGAGGTGTTGGCACCAGCGTCGGCGGAGGCCTGGGCACCGGGCTTGGACTTGGACGCGGGCTCACGCCTGGCCCTGCCCCTGGCTGCGGACTTGGGCTCGCCGCCAGGCCCGGCTTTGGGCTCGGCACCGGCCTTGGGTGCGGGCTCGGCGCGAGCCGAGGTTCCCGCCTTGGCGGCGGCCTCGCCCGCAGACTTGGGGCCCCCCGCGGCCCCGGCCACAGGCTTGCCACCCGCCCCGGCAACGGCCTCGGCGCGAGCCGAGGTTTCCGCCTTGGCGGTGGCTTTTCTCCCGGTGGCCGCGGCCTTCTTCCCTGCGGCGGCGGCCTGCTTCACCGCGCCGCCCGCCTTCGCCGCCCCGGCCCGCTGCTTCGACCCGGCGCGCTTCGCCGCACCGGGCACCGGCTTGGCCTCGCCGCTCGTCGGCGCCTGCCCCGGCTTCGGGTGTTCGTCCGTTGGATCCGCCACGATTGACAGGGTATGCGCGTCCGCCCGCCCGTGGGACGGACGGCACCACAACCCTCGGCCGGACCCGCGCCCGCAGGATCGCGGCCCGCGCCCCGCAGGACTTCAGTGTTCGCCGGGCATCTGGTCCAGCCGCCGCAGGATCAGCCCTTCGCGCAGCGCCCACGGGCAGATGTCCAGCGACTCCACCCCGAACAGATCCATCGCCCCGTCCGCGACCAGCGCCCCCGCCAGCAGCTGCCGGGCCCGCCCCGCGGAGACTCCGGGCAGCAGCGCCCGCTGCTCCGTGGTCATCGCCGCCAACCGCGGCATCCACGCCGCGAGCGCGCTGCGGGTCAGCGTCCGCGGCAGGTACGGGCCGTCGGCCTCCCTCGCGGCTCCGGTTATCCGGGCCAGCTGCTTGAAGGTCTTGGACGTCCCCACCACCCGGTCCGGCGCTCCCAGCCGGGACACCTCGGCGACGGTCCGGGCGATCTGCGCCCGCACGTGCCGCCGCAGCCGCCGCACGTCGTCCGGGTCCGGCGGGTCCCCCGGCAGCCACCCCGCGGTGAGCCGCCCGGCGCCCAGCGGCAGCGACACCGCGGAGTCGGGCTGCTCGTCCAGCCCGCAGGCGATCTCCAGCGAGCCGCCGCCGATGTCCAGCAGCAGCAGCCGCCCCGCCGACCAGCCGTACCAGCGGCGGGCCGCCAGGAAGGTCAGCCGGGCCTCGTCCCCGCCGGAGAGCACCCGCAGGTCGACCTCGGTCTCGCGCTGGACCCGCTTCAGCACCTCCTCGCCGTTGGCGGCCTCGCGCACGGCGGAGGTGGCGAACGGCAGGACCTCTTCCACGCCCTTGTCCTCGGCCACCCGCATCGAGGAGGCGACCATGTCGACCAGCTGCCGCACCCCGTCGTCGCTGATCGCGCCGTCCGCGTCCAGCAGTTCGGCCAGCCGCAGTTCGATCTTGTGCGAGTACGCGGGCACGGGAGCGGCACCGGGGTGCGCGTCCACCACCAGGAAGTGGACGGTGTTGGATCCCACGTCGAGTACTCCGAGTCGCATAAACGGTCACGGTACGCGACCGCGCCGCGCCGACCGGAACCGGCGGGGGCGTCCAGCGCGTTGGTGGATGCGTACCGCACCCGCCCCGTCCTTACGGAGGAGAAACCGCCGTGGCCCTGCAACTCCAGATCGTCGGCAACGCCATGCAGATGGCCGTGGTCCAACTCCAGCCGGGGCAGACCGTCTACTGCGAGGCGGGCAAGTTCCTCTTCAAGACCGCCAACGTCAGCATGGACACCCGGATATCCGGCCCCAACAACAACCAGCAGCAGCAGGGCGGGGGCGGCGGCGTGGGCGGGATGCTGCGCCAGGCGATGGGCACCGCGATGCAGGCCGGGCAGCGGATGCTGGCCGGTGAGAGCATCGCGTTCCAGTACTTCACCGCGCAGGGCGGCGAGGGCACGCTGGGCTTCGCCGGGACGCTGCCGGGCGAGATGCGGGCGCTGGAACTCACCCCGGGCCGGGCCTGGCTGGCCGAGAAGGACGCCTTCGTGGCCGCCGAGTCCGGCGTGAACTTCGGCATCGCCTTCTCCGGGCTGCGCACCGGGATGGCCGGCGGCGAGGGCTTCATCCTGGAGAAGTTCACCGGCCAGGGCACCGTGATCATCGCCGGTGCGGGCAACTTCATCGACCTCGACCTGGCCGAGTTCGGCGGCAAGCTGCAGGTGGACACCGGCTGCATCGTCGCCTTCGAGGAGGGCGTGCGGTACGGGGTGGAGCGGGTCGGCCGGATGAACCGTCAGGGCGTGATGAACGCGATGTTCGGCGGCGAGGGCCTGTCGCTGGCGACGCTGGAGGGGCAGGGGAAGGTCATCCTGCAGTCGATGACCCTGGAGGGCCTCGCCAACGCCCTGCGCAAGGCCCAGGGCGGCGACAAGGAAGGCCCGACCGGCGGCCTCTTCGGCACCAGGGTCCAGTAACCCAGCACTCCGCCGACCGACACCCGACCGCCCGCCCTTCGCCGACCCTCCGCCACCAACCGTCCGCCGCCGACCGCCGAGGTCACCGTACGGGCAGCACCAGCGGCCCCGCGCCCCCGCGCGGATGCGGCAGGACCTCCACCGGGCAGCCGTAGACCCGTCCCAGCAGTTCCCCGTCCAGCACCTCGGCCGCCGTCCCGTACGCCGCGGCCCGCCCGCGGTCCAGCAGGGCGAGCCGGTCGGCGTACGCCGCGGCCAGGCCGAGGTCGTGCAGCACGACCACCACCGCGTCGCCCGCGCGGGCCCGCGCCCGCGCGGTCCGCAGCACCAGCTCCTGGTGCCGCAGGTCGAGCGCCGCGGTCGGCTCGTCCAGCAGCAGCAGCGGCGCCTGCTGGGCCAGCACCCGGGCCAGCGCCACCCGGGCCCGCTCGCCGCCGGACAGCGCGGGGTACGGGCGGTCCGCGAACGCCGCGGCGTCCGCCTGGTCCAGGGCCTGGGCCACGGCCGCGTCGTCCTGCTCCGGGGTGGCCAGCCCGGCCCAGGGCGCGCGGCCCATCCGCACCACCTCGCCCGCCGGGAACGGGAACGACAGCGGCGAGGCCTGCGGCAGCAGCGCGCGGTGCAGCGCCAATTCACGCGGCCGGTAGCGGCCGACCGGGCGTCCGTGCAGCAGCACCTCGCCGGTGTCCGGCGCCAGGTCCCCGGCCAGCAGCGCCAGCAGGGTGGACTTGCCCGCGCCGTTGGGCCCGAGCAGGGCCAGCAGCTCCCCGGCCCGCACCGGCAGGTCGATCCGGTCCAGCACGGTGCGTCCGGCACGGGCCAGCGACACCGCCCCGGCCCCGGCCACCACCGCACCCGCCGCCTGCCGCTGCGGCACCGCCGCCTGACGCCGAGTCAGCCACATCAGGACCACCCTCCCTGCCGGGCCCGGGTGCGCCGCAGCAGCCAGAAGAAGAACGGGCTGCCCAGCAGCGCGGTGAGCACGCCGAGCGGAAGCTCGGCCGGCGCGGCGACGGTACGGGCCGCCAGGTCGGCGGCGACCAGGACCACCGCGCCACCGAGCGCGCTGCCGGGCAGCAGGAAGCGGTGGCCGGGACCGGCCGCCATCCGCAGCAGGTGCGGCACCACCAGGCCGACGAAGCCGATCACCCCGCTGACCGCGACCGCGGCGGCGGTGAGCAGGGCGACCACGGTGATCAGCACCAGCCGCAGCCGCTCCACGTCCACGCCCAGGTGCCGGGCCGGACCTTCGCCGAGCGCCAGCAGGTCGAGCCGGCCCGCGTAGCGGGGGGCGACCAGCAGCCCGAGAGCGGCGAACGGCAGCACCGCCAGCACCTGGCCCCAGCTCGCCGAGCCGAGCGAGCCGAGCTGCCAGAACGTCACCTGGTCGACCGCGGCCGGGTCGGCGGCGAACAGCAGCAGCCCGATCAGCGCGCCGCAGAGCGCGTTGACCGCGATGCCGGTGAGGACCAGCGTCACCACCTCGGTGCGACCGCCCGAACGGGAGAGGACGTAGACGGCGAGGACGGTGGCGAGGCCCCCGGCGAAGGCGGCGGCGGGCGCGGTCCACTGCCCGAGGGTGTGCACCCCGAGGACGATCACGGCGACGGCGCCGACCGCCCCGCCGGAGGAGACGCCGATGATGCCGGGGTCGGCCAGCGGGTTGCCGAACAGCCCCTGCATCAACGCACCGGCGCATCCCAGCGAGGCTCCGACCAGCGCGGCGAGCACGGTCCTGGGCAGCCGGACGTCCCACAGCACGGAGTCGGCGACCTGGTCCAGGGCGTGTCCGCCGAGGTGGGCCCGGTGCCGGAACGAGGCCAGCAGGTCGCCGACCGGAATCCGGTAGGCGCCGAGCCCGGCCGAGAGCAGCAGCAGCGCCAGCAGCGCGGCCAGCAGACCTGCCGTCAGCAGGACGGTCCTGCGGGTCACTTCGCCGCCGCCGCGCCGTAGAGCTGGTCCACGATCGAGCGCAGCACGGCCGGGGTGCGCGGGCCGTAGCTGAGCAGTTCGCCGTCCTCGACGCTGACCACCCGCCGGTCCCGCCCGGCCGGGGTCTGCGCGACGCCGGGCAGCTTCAGCAGGCCGTCCACCCCGCCGACCGAGGCGAGTCCCCTGGTCATCACCAGGATCGCGTCCGGCGCGGCCTGCGCCAGCGCCTCGCTGGTGATCGGGGTGAACGGGGCCTTGAGCCCGCCCGCCGTCCCGGCGTCCTCGCCGCCCGCCGCGGCGATCAGCGACTCCGCGCCGGAGCCCTGGCCGCCGATCAGGTAGACCGAGGCGCTGCCGCGAACGTAGAGGAAGGCGACCCGCGGCCTGCGGCCGTCCGCCGGGGGCTTGACCGCCGCCTGGACCGCGGCGAGTTGCCGGTCGGTGCGCTGCGCCAGCCGGGCCCCGGCCTCCAGGACGCCGAGGGCGGCGGCGACGGCCTCGATCCGCGGGTCGATGTCAGCCAGCCGTTGCGGGTCGGCGAAGGTCACCACCGGGACACCGGCCGCGCGGATCTTCGCCAGGGTGTCGGCGTTGGAGGTGCCGGTCGAGGAGTCGGAGAGGACCAGGTCGGGGTGCAGCGAGAGCACCCCCTCAGCCGGGATGGTGTGGTCGTGGCTGACCAGCGGCAGCTTCGCCGCCTGCGGAAAGGTGGTGGAGACGTCCCGGCCGACCACGTCCGCGCCGAGGCCGAGGCTGAACACCAGCTCGGCGAGGCTGCCGCTGAGCGGCACGATCCGCCGCACGGCGGTGACGGTGACCTGCCTCCCGTCCGCGGAACGAACGGTGACGGGCAGTCGGGGCGCGGCGGTGCCGGTGAGCGGCAGCACCGCGTCGGCGGGGGCGGCGGTGGCGCCCGCGGCGGCCGGGGCCGCGGTTCCGGCCACCCCCGGGCCCGCGGCGCCGCCGCAGGCGGTGAGGCCCAGCGCCAGCGGCAGGGCCAGGAGGACCGCGGCCCACCGGCCCCTGACCGTCTGCGGTACTCCGGCACGCTGCATCTGACGACCCCTCGTAGAACGACTGCGGCTCTGGTGAACCCCGCAAAACTTAGGATAGCCTTACCTAACTTTGCTGGGTCGTCCAGTCCCGTCCCAGTCGTCCAGTCCAGGAGTCAGCCATGCCCCGTCGTCCCCTCCGTGCCACCGCCGTCGCCGCAGCGGCCCTGAACCCTCGGCGCGATCCCGCTGCTGGCCGCGCAACCGGCCTCGGCGGCGAGCGTCCCGTTCAGCTCCGGCTCGCTGGACTGGGGGATCAAGGCGAGCTTCCGCGACTACCTGGCCAGCCCCGGCACCGGCGGTGCGATAGCCGTCACCGGCGGCGCGGCCAAGAACGCCGACGGAACCTTCGACTTCAAGCTGGCCAAGGCGAGTTACGACACCACGACGCACACGGTCACCTCCTCCTTCACCGGCGGGCTGCACATCACCGGCCACGGCGGCCTGCTCGACATCACCCTCGCCGACCTGCACGTCGACACCAGCGGCAGCACCGCGACGCTGACCGCCGACGTCTCGTCCAAGCAGATGTCCGGCGGCACCTTCAGCGGCGACGACGTCGCCCTGGTCACCTTCACCGCCGGGCAGGACACCTTCGATGGGGCCGCCACCGCGACCAAGCTGACGGCGGACGGGGAGAAGGCGTTCTCCGGCTTCTACACCGCGGGCACCGCGATGGACCCGGTCAAGGTGCTGCTGAAGACCGCCACCGCACCCACCGCCGCGCCCACCACGGCGAAGCCGAGCAGTGGGCCGACGGTGAAGCCCACGACCGGGGGCGGCAGCACCCCGAGCCGGTCGGCCGTGCCGACCAGCGCCCCGGCCACCACGTCCAGTTCCGCCCCGGTCACCGCGTCCGCGCCCGGCAGCGCCGACTCCTCCGCCCCGGCCGCCGTGGTTCCCGGCGGCACCGGCGGCAGTGCTCCCGCTCTGGCCACCACCGGCGCCGACGGCTCGACCCTGCCGCTGGCGCTGACCGGGACCGCCCTGGTGCTCGCGGGCGGGACCACCGCCGTGCTGCTGCGCCGCCGCCGCGCGGGCTCGCACAGCTGACGCCCGCACAGACCGCGTGGGCCCCGCCGTCGGCCGGCACCGACGGCGGGGCTCACGCATCTTCCGGGCAGCTGGCTGCCTCTCCGCTGTCAGAGACCGCCGGGGACCGGCTCAGGCGCTGAGCGGGTAGCGCCCGCCCAGGTCCCGGAACAGCGCGGTGTTCAGCCGGAACGCCAGTCGGCACTCCTCGGCCACCCGCCGCTGCTCCAGCGCGCCCAGCGCCTCCCCCGCCGCGTCGAGACCGGCCCGGTAGTCGCGCTTGAAGGCGGCGGGGTTGCCGATCTGCTCGAAGACGTAGAAGCGCACCCCGTCGCCCCGGCGCTCGAAGCCCCAGGTCTTCTCGGCGACGCCGCGGATGATCTGACCGCCCGACAGGTCGCCCAGGTAGCGGGTGTAGTGGTGGGCCAGGAAGCCGGCCGGCCACTGCGCCGCGACCTCGCGCAGCCGGGCCGCGTACGCCTCGGTCGCCGGGAGCGGGGACAGCGCCCGGCGCCAGTCCTGGCCGTGCAGGTGCCGCAGGTCGCGTTGCAGCGCGGCGGTGCGGAGCAGCGCCCGGTCGACGAACGGGCCGACCACCGGGTGGTCCGCCAGGGCGGCGCCCGCCGCCTCCAACTCCCGGTAGACGAACCACAGCTGCCCGGCCAGGTCGGCGTAGGCCTCGACGCCGAGCCGACCGCCGAGCAGGTCGGCCATGAAGGCCGACTGCTCGGCCTCCCGGTGCTCCTCCGCGCTGGCGGCGCGCAGCAGCGCGGCGAAGCCGGACGCCGGTCGGTCGCTCGGGGGGTGGGCCTGGTGGGGGGTCATGGGTCCTCCGTGACTGCCGGATCAGGGGAATGATGATCGCAATTATTTTGGTTAGCCTTACCTAAGTCAATAGGATGCCGACGGGCTGTCGGGAAACCCCGGCCGCCGCCTGCCGGGTCAGGTCCCGGCCAGGCCATAGGCTTGCCGGGTGCCAGCCGTAGATGTGAAGCTCACCGATCGCAAGGCAGTCGAGAAGGCTGCGAAGAAGGCCGCCGCGCTCGCCCGCAAGCGCGAGGTCCCGTTGGACTTCGCGCGGGCCTGGGTCGAGTTCGCCGACCCCGACGACGCCGAACAGGTCTTCCGCTGCGACCTGACCTGGCTCACCTCCCGCTGGACCTGCGTCTTCGGCCGCGGCTGCCACGGGATCCGGCCGGGGCGCGCCGCCGACGGCTGCTGCACCCTCGGCGCGCACTGGTCGGACGACGACGACCGGCAGCGGGTGCTCGGCCACACCGCCCGACTCACCCCGGAGACCTGGCAGTTCCACAAGCAGGGCACCGGCCCCAAGGGCATCAGCGAGCCCGACGAGGACGGCGATCTGCGCACCCGCCGGGTCGACGGCGCCTGCATCTTCCTCAACCGCCCCGGCTTCCCGGGCGGCGAGGGCTGCTCACTGCACACACTGGCGCTGGCCGAGGGCAAGGAGCCGCTGGAGACCAAGCCGGACGTCTGCTGGCAGCTCCCGGTGCGCCGCACCTACGACTGGATCGACCGGCCCGACGACACCCGCTACCTCCAGGTCACCATCGGCGAGTACGACCGCCGCGGGTGGGGCCCCGGCGGCCATGAACTGCAGTGGTGGTGCACCGGCAGCCCGGACGCGCATGTCGGCCCCGACCCGGTGTACCTCAGCTACCGCCCGGAACTGATCGAGCTGATGGGCACGGGCGGCTACGCGGAACTGGCCCGAATCTGCGAGCAGCGGCTGGCCGCGGGCACGGGCGACGGCACGGGCGTGGTGGCCCCGCACCCGGCCGACCCCGCCGACAGCTGACAACCGACCGACGGACGGCCGACGAAGGCTGCTGACGGCCCGTCAGCCCCCCGGGCTGCCCCGGTGCCTGCCGCTGCCGGAGGCGCCCGTGGTGACCGGCGCGGACGAACCGGACGGGTCGGTGCCCGGGCCGGTCGGCGAGGGGCTCGCGGAGGTCGGGGGCGCGGACGTCGGCGCCGTCGGGGTGCCGGTCGGGTCCTGGGTCGGGGGGCTGATCGGCGCCTGGGTCGGCCCGGAGCTGGGCGGTTGGGTCGGCGGCAGCGACGGCGGCGGCATGCCGCGCCGCCCGCCGCCGGTCCCGGGGCCGCGCAGGACCACGACCGAACCGGACGGCACCACGGCCACCTGCGCGGACCAGGCGTCCGCGGGGGCGCTCGCCGAGTCCACCGTCACCAGCAGGGTGATCCGCGCGCCGGGTTGCAGCGTCCCGGCGTCCCGGCTCAGCCGGAGCCAGCCCGCGGCCGTGGTCGCCTGCCAGCCCACGGCGGTGCCACCGGAGTTGACCAGGGTGATCACGGTGCGCCCGGCCACCTCGGCGGCGCTGACGGTCAGTGCGGCCGGGGCCGCGACGCCGAGCGGGGCCCCGGTCACCGCCCCGGTCACCGCGGCGCCGAGCCCGGCGCCGGCCAGGCCCCCGGCGGCGGCGGTGGACGGCGGCAGCGCCGCGCCCGGCGTGGTCGGGGCGCCCGGCCGGGACGCCGCCGACGGCCCGGACGGCGCGACCATCGGGGTGGCCGCGTCCACCTGGACCGAGGACACCTGGTCATGCACCGGGGCGGACCGGGTGGTCCACAGCGCCACCACCGGCGCGGCCACCACCAGGGCGATCACCGAACTGGCCACCGCCCGCTGGCGCAGCATGGTCGCCCGCTCGGCCTTGGCGGTGCGGTGCACCGGGAAGCCGTGCCGGTCGAACCTCGGCTCCCTGGCCCCCTCGGCCCGGCCCGCGCCCAGCCCGGCGAAGAAGCCCTCACCCCCGGCCGCCCGCCAGGACCCGGGCGGCGCGGTCACCAGCGCGGGCGATCCGGGCGCGCGCAGCGTCCCCGGCCAGGGGCCGACCGCGGCGGCGCGCTCGGCCGTGCCGCGGCAGGTCGGGCAGGCGTCGACGTGCCGGACCAGCTCGCCGCGCAGCGCGGTGCCGAGCACCGGGCCGCGGCCCCGGCCGAGCCGGCCCAGCTCCGGGCAGGCCTCGGCGGCCAGCACCGCGAGCACTGCCGCCGTCCGCTCCAACTCGCAGACCGCCTGGGCCAGCAGCGCCCCGGCCTGCTCGTCCCGGAGGTCCAGCACCGCGCCCAGCTCGGCCGGGCGCAGGCCGTGCCGCCCGGCCAGCTCCAGCGCCTCGCGCTGGGCCGGGGTCACCCCGGCGGCCTCCGGCCAGCCCAGCACGGCCAGCCGGGTGTGTTCGGCGCTGTGCCGCCCGGCCTGCCGCGGCGGCGTCCGGACCGGGTCGGCCTCCATCCGGACCAGGCAGACGTGCCGGGCCAGCGCGTACAGCCAGGCGCGCAGCAACTCGGGGCGGCGCAGCCGACGCCGGTGCCGGACCGAGAGCTGCCGGACCTCGCGGACCGCCGCGACCGCCTCCTCCTGGTCGCAGAGCACCGACAGGCAGTAGCTGAACAGGCCGTCACCGAGCCGTTCCCAGGCGTCGTCCAGGGTCCGCGCGCCGGTCGCCCGCCCGGCGCCGACCCGCGGCTCGCCCGGCCGCACCGGCGGCCCGGCCGACGGTGCGGAAGCTGTGGCCTGCACGTCTGTGGTCACCCCACCGACGTTAGGGCCGGGACGCCGTTCGTAGGGGAAGTTGCCTCCCGGATACCCCTAACGGGTGACCCGGACCGGCGGGTCGGGGCGTGTCAGTGGGCGGCTGTAGCGTTCACGGCATGGCAGCCCGAACCACCACCAAGCCCGCCCGCGCCTCGTACCGCTGCACCGAGTGCGGCTACACCCCGCCCAAGTGGACCGGGCGCTGCACCGAGTGCAACGCCTGGGGCACCATCGAGGAGGTCGGCGCGGTCCCGGTGCGGACCACCGCGGCCGGCCCGGTGACCAGCGCGGCGATCCCGATCGGCCAGGTCGACGCGCGGGTCGCCGCATCCCGGCCGACCAACATCGGCGAGCTGGACCGGGTGCTCGGCGGCGGCCTGGTCCCGGGCGCGGTCGCGCTGCTGGCCGGGGAGCCGGGCGTGGGCAAGTCGACGCTGCTGCTGGACGTCGCCGCCAAGGCCGCAAGCGAGCAGCACCGCACCCTCTACATCACCGGTGAGGAGTCGGCCAGCCAGGTCCGGCTGCGCGCGGACCGGATCGGCGCGCTCTCGCCGCACCTCTACCTGGCCGCGGAGACCGACCTCGGCGCGGTGCTCGGCCACATCGAGCAGGTGCAGCCGTCGCTGCTGATCCTGGACTCGGTGCAGACCATCGCCTCGGCCCAGCTGGAGAGCGCCCCGGGCGGCCCGGCGCAGATCCGCGAGGTGACCGCGGCGCTGATCCGGGTGTCCAAGGCGCGGGCGATGTCCACGCTGCTGGTCGGCCATGTCACCAAGGACGGCTCGATCGCCGGACCCCGGCTGCTGGAGCACCTGGTGGACGTGGTGCTGCACTTCGAGGGCGACCGGCACGCCCGGCTGCGGATCATCCGCGGCGTCAAGAACCGCTACGGCGCGACCGACGAGGTCGGCTGCTTCGAGCTGCACGACTCCGGGATCAGCGGGGTGGCCGACCCGTCCGGGCTGTTCCTGACGAAGCGTGACAAACCGGTCCCGGGGACCTGTCTGACCGTCACTCTGGAGGGCCGCCGCCCGCTGGTCGCCGAGGTGCAGGCGCTGATGGTGGACTCGCAGATCCCCTCGCCCCGGCGGACCACCTCCGGCCTGGAGTCGCCGCGGATCGCGATGGTGCTGGCCGTGGTCGAGCGGCACGGCGGGGTGCGGCTCGGCAAGCTCGACATCTACACCGCCACGGTCGGCGGGGTGAAGCTCACCGAACCGGCCGCGGACCTGGCGATCGCGCTGTCGGTGGCCAGTTCCGCCGCCGACACGCCGCTGCCGCCGAACATGGTGGCGATCGGCGAGGTCGGCCTGGCCGGGGAGGTGCGCCGGGTGACCGGCGTGGAGCGGCGGTTGGCCGAGGTGGCCCGGCTCGGCTTCACCCACGCCCTGGTCCCGCCGGATCCGGGGAAGGTCCCGCGCGGGATGCGGGTGACCGAGGTGGCCAGTATCGGCGAGGCGCTGGCCGCGATCCCGGGCCGCGGCGGGCGGCCCCGCAGCCGTCCCAAGGCCGACTCGGACGGGGGCGAGCGCGCCGGTCGGGGCCGGTCCGGCGGCGGCGGATCGCCGCTCTCCAGCGTCCCCGAGGACGCCATGGCGCTGCTGGACGGGTGGGATCCGGTCGACCCGGACTAGCGCCCCGGCGCGCTCCGCGTCAATAACCAGACACGCCCGGCCGCGCCCGACGGTAAACTCATGGCGGTATACCGCACCCCACCGGAGGAGTCGTTCCCGTGGCAGCCAACGACCGGGCGGATCGCTCCTCCCGCGAGGAGGCCCTTCTGCGGGCCTCGCTCAGCGCCGTAGCCCCCGGCACCCCCCTGCGCGACGGCCTGGAACGCGTGCTGCGCGGCCGGACCGGCGGGCTGATCGTCGTCGGGTTCGACAAGACCGTGGAGTCGCTCAGCACCGGCGGTTTCGTGCTCGACGTCGAGTTCTCGGCCACCCGTCTGCGCGAGCTGTGCAAGCTCGACGGGGCCGTCGTCATCGACAAG
Source organism: Streptacidiphilus cavernicola (assembly GCF_042510955.1). Lineage (NCBI taxonomy): Bacteria > Bacillati > Actinomycetota > Actinomycetes > Kitasatosporales > Streptomycetaceae > Streptacidiphilus > Streptacidiphilus cavernicola. Next base: position 168,403 of record NZ_JBHFAB010000011.1, on the reverse strand, counting down.
GACATCAGCCGGATCGTCCGGGCAGGCGTGCAGCTGGTGCCGGACGCCTCGATCCCCACCGAGGAGACCGGCACCCGGCACCGCACCGCGGAGCGGGTGAACAAGCAGACCGGCTTCCCGGTGGTCTCGGTGAGCCAGTCGATGCGGCTGATCGCCCTGTACGTCAACGGCGTGCGCCGGGTGATCGAGGACTCCGCCGCGATCCTCTCCCGGGCCAACCAGGCGCTGGCCACCCTGGAGCGCTACAAGCTCCGGCTGGACGAGGTGGCGGGCACCCTCTCCGCGCTGGAGATCGAGGACCTGGTGACGGTCCGTGACGTCACCGCGGTGGCGCAGCGGCTGGAGATGGTACGGCTGATCAACCGTGAGATCGCGGGCTACGTGGTCGAGCTGGGCACCGACGGCCGGCTGCTGTCGCTCCAGCTGGACGAGCTGATCGCCGGGGTCGAGCCGGAGCGCGAGCTGGTCGCCAGGGACTACTTCCCCGAGCGCGCGGCCAAGCGCGGGCGGACGGTCCAGGACGTGCTGGGCGATCTGGAGGGGCTGACCCACAGCGACCTGCTGGACCTGCAGACGGTGGCCAAGGCGCTGGGCTTCCCCGGCTCGCCGGAGGCGCTGGACTCGGCCGTCAGCCCGCACGGCTACCGGCTGCTGGCGAAGATCCCGCGGCTGCCCAACACCGTGATCGAGCGGCTGGTCGAGCACTTCGGCAGCCTGCAGAAGCTGCTGTCCGCCAGCATCGACGAGTTGCAGGCGGTCGAGGGCGTCGGCGAGTCGCGGGCCCGCTCGGTCCGCGAGGGGCTGTCCCGGCTCGCCGAGTCGTCCATCCTGGAGCGCTACGTCTGACCGTCCGGCCTGCTGAGCGGCCCGCTCAGCTGCCGATCGGGGCCAGTTTGAACTGGGTCAGCGGCTTGATCGGCACACCGCTCACGGTGATCGTGGCGACGTAGGTGCCCGCGCCGACCGCGCCGCCGCCCCCGCCGGGGGTGCAGCCCGGCGCGGAGGTGGTGCGGTTCCAGACGAAGGCGACGTCGGACAGGGTGCCCGCGGCCGGAACGGCGTACCACTGCGCGGCGGTGACCCTGGGGCAGTCACCGGAGGACCAGACCCGGCTGTTCCCGCTGCCGGTGACGGTCAGCACCGCGGACTCGGCGCCCAGGTCGACCCGGCAGGCCGCCTCCGTGTTGTTGCTGATGGCCAGTCGGAAGGTGGGCCACTGGCTGGAGGCGTAGGTGTGGTCGTCGCTGGTCAGCGCGAGTTCGACGTCGGCCGCGGCGCAGGCGGGCAGATGCATGGTGCCGGTGGCGTTGGGCGGCAGGGCGCCGTCGCCGGAGCCGCCGGACGCGCTGCCGCCGGAGCCGGAGCCACCGCCGGAGCCGCCGCCCGAACCGCCGGTCCCGGCCGTGCCGCCGGAACCGCCGTCGCTGCTCCCGCCGCTGCCGCCGACCACGATGCCGCCGTTGGTCCCCGCGGGGGTGCTCGCCGTGCCGCTGCCGGACGGCGCGGGGGCGCTGCCGGTGCCGGTCCCGCCGGACTTGGCCCCTGATCCGTCGCTCGACCCGCCCGGAGTGATCGAGGCGGCCGGGGTCGAGCTGGTCGGACCGCCCGCCGTGTGGTTCCCGCCGCCGTTGCCGGACAGCAGCAGCCAGAGGATGAGCACGAGCACCGCGAGCAGGACCACGAGCACGACGAGGCGGCGCCGCCAGTAGATGGACGAAGGCAGCGGCCCGACGGGATTGCGCAGAGAAGGCACGAGCAAACCTTACGAGAGATCAACCCCCGCTCTGCACAACACCGCCGTACCGGGGGCCCCTTCTTTCACATCATCGGCCTGATGGTCCGTCCGGATGGTTTTCCGCGACCGTTCCGGTGACCTGCCGGTGACCCGGCGTGTGCGAGGATCGACACCGCCATGACTGACACCGCAGCCCCCGCCGACAGCCTCCACCGCACCGTCCTCGCCTGGTACGCCGCGCACGCGCGCGAGCTGCCGTGGCGCGAGCCGTCCGCAGGCCCCTGGGCGGTGATGGTGAGTGAGTTCATGCTGCAGCAGACCCCGGTGAAGCGGGTGCTGCCGGTGTACCAGGAGTGGATGGAGCGCTGGCCCGCCCCGGCCGACCTGGCCGCCGCGCCGTCCGGCGAGGCGGTGCGGGCCTGGGGGCGGCTCGGCTACCCGCGCCGGGCGCTGCGGCTGCACGCAGCCGCGACCGCGATCACCGAGCGGCACGGCGGCGAGGTGCCCACCGACCACGCGGAGCTGCTGGCGCTGCCCGGCGTCGGCGAGTACACCGCGGCGGCGGTGGCCTCGTTCGCGCACCGGCAGCGGCACGCGGTGCTGGACACCAACGTCCGCCGGGTGTTCGCCCGTCTGGTCGACGGTAGTGAGTATCCACCCACCGCCACCACGGCGGCCGAGCGGCGCACCGCGAACGCGCTGCTGCCGGAGCGGCCGGAGACCGCGGCCACCTGGGCGGTCGCGGTGATGGAGCTGGGCGCGCTGGTCTGCACCGCGCGCAGCCCGGAGTGCGGGCGCTGCCCGGTGGCCGACCGCTGCGCCTGGCGGCTGGCCGGCAGCCCGCCGTACCAGGGGCCGCCGCGCAAGGGGCAGACCTACGCGGGGACGGACCGTCAGGTGCGCGGGAAGCTGCTGGCGGTGCTGCGCGCCGCCGAGCAGCACCAGCTGGTCCCGCAGCGGACGCTGGACGCGGTCTGGCCCGACCCGGTCCAGCGCGCCCGCGCCCTGGACGGACTGGTCGCGGACGGGCTGGTGGAACCGGTCGGCCCCGGCGTCTACCGGCTGCCGGGCTGACCCCGGCGGGTGACGGTAGGTCAGACCTCGGCGAGGGCCGGGGCCGCGTCCCCCGCGCCGCTCGGCTTGGGGGTGGCCCGCAGCGGGACCTCCTGCAGGAAGAACGACACCGCGATCCCGGCCACGCTGATCAGCGCGCCCCACAGGAAGATGCTGTGCACCCCGTCGGTCACCGCGTGGTCGTAGGCGTCCCTGACCGGCGCGGGCAGCTGCCCCAGCATCGCCGGGGACAGCTGGGCGTGCCCGTCCACCGCCTTGGTGCCGCCCGCGCCGAGCCGCTGCGCCATGGTGTGGGTCACCCGGGAGCTGAACAGCGCGCCGAACAGCGAGACCCCGAACGAGCCGCCGATGCTGCGGAAGAAGGTGGAGCTGCTGGAGGCGACGCCGATGTCCTTCAGCGGGACGCTGTTCTGCGCCACCAGCATGGTGATCTGCATCAGGAAGCCCATCCCGGCGCCGAGCACCACCATGAACAGGGCCGAGGTGGTCTTGTCGGTGTGCACGTCCAGCCGGGACAGCAGCAGCATCCCCGCGGTCATCACCAGGGTGCCGATCACCGGGTAGATCTTGTAGCGGCCGGTCCTGGTGACGGCCTGGCCGACGATCAGCGAGACCACCAGCATGCCCAGCATCATCGGCATCAGCAGCAGCCCGGAGTTGGTCGCGGACGCGCCCTGGACGCTCTGCTGGTACAGCGGCAGGAAGGTGATCGCGCCGAACATCACAAAGCCGACCACGAAGCCGAGCGCGCAGATCAGGCTGAAGTTGCGGCTGCGGAAGACGTGCAGCGGCAGCACCGGCTCCTGCCCGCGCTGGGCCACCTGCTGCTCGACCCGGAGGAACCAGGCCAGCGCGACCGCGGCGAGCACCAGCGTCCCGGCGATCTGCCAGGAGCCCCAGGAGTAGGTCTGGCCGCCCCAGGTGGTGACCAGCACCAGGGCGACGATGCCGACGGTGAGCAGCCCCGCGCCCAGGCTGTCAATTTTCTTTTTGGCGATGCGGGCCTCGGAGCGCTGCTTGGGCAGGTGCAGCGTGAGCGCGACGACGACCAGCGCGACCGCGCCCAGCGGCAGGTTGATGAAGAAGATCCAGTGCCAGTTGAGGTGGTCGGTGATGGTGCCGCCGACCAGCGGGCCGCCGATCATGGCGACCGCCATCACCGCGGCGAACATGCCCTGGTACTTGCCGCGCTCGCGCGGCGGCACCATCGCGCCCATGATCGACATCACGCCGACGATCAGCCCGCCCGCGCCCAGGCCCTGGACCGCGCGCGAGCCGATCAGCTCGTTCATGTTCTGGGAGACCCCGGACATCGCCGAGCCGGCCAGGAAGATCACGATCGAGGCCATGAAGATGCCCTTGCGGCCGTAGAGGTCGCCGAGCTTGCCCCAGATCGGAGTGGAGGCGGTAGTCGCCAGGATGTAGGAGGTGACCACCCAGGAGAGGTGGTTGACCCCGCCCAGGTCGCCGACGATGGTCGGCATCGCGGTGCCGACGATCATGTTGTCCAGCATCGCCAGCAGCATCGCGATCAGCAGGCCGCTGAGCACGATCCGGATCTCCCGGGGGGTGCGGTACACCTGTGCGTCGGGGTCGTCCGCCGCTCTCTCCTGCTGCGGAATCTGGTCCTGGGCCATTCGAGCTCTCCCCTGCACGCGGCTTACCTGCCGACCGGCTAGTACCCTTGTCTGCCGCACGGTAAGCTCAGTGACCAGGAGACGTCAACCGGTTTCCGGACAACGCAGCGGACAGGTACTCAGGCGGAGCGATGACCACCCAGACACCTCGCGGGGACACCCGGGCGCGCATCCTCGACGTCGCCATGGAACTGTTCGCCGAACACGGGTACGAGAAGACCTCGCTGCGCGAGATCGCCGACCGCCTCGGCGTCACCAAGGCAGCCCTGTACTACCACTTCCGGACCAAGGAGGACATCCTCGCCGGGATCGTGGACAGCATGTCCGCGCCGATCGAGGACGCCATCGCCTGGGGCGAGCAGCAGGAGTACAGCCCCGGGCTGCGGGACGAGATCATCCGCCGCTTCGCCGAGGGCATGGCCGGGCGGCAGCCGCTGCTGCGGTTCTTCCACGAGAACCAGCCGACCATCCGCGAGCTCGCGGTCGGCAGCCGCTTCAAGGAGCGGATGATGGCGCTCACCCGGCTGATGCAGGGCCCGGAGCCGACCTTCGAGGACCGGGTCCGGGCGGCGATCTCGCTGATGGCGATCAACGTCACCCAGTTCATCGCCGAGGCCTGCGCCGACGACCCGGCGTCCGCCGCCCAGCTGCCGGACGAGTCCGAGCGCCGGGACGTCGCGCTGCGGGTCTCCCTGGACATCGCCGACCGGATCGGCAAGCCCGCGGACGGCGCCCAGTAGGCCACGGCCTCCAGTACGTCGCGACCTCTAGTACTTGGTGACCTGGTGCGAGCGCAGGTACGCCAGCGGGTCGACGTCCGCGCCGTAGACGTTGCTGCTGCGGACCTCGAAGTGCAGGTGCGGACCGGTGGAGTTGCCGGTGTCGCCGGACAGCGCGACCCGCTGGCCGCCGGTGACGTGCTGGCCCGGGTACACCTTGAACGCGGAGAGGTGCCCGTAGAGCACGTATCGGCCGTCGGACAGCTTGACCACCACGGTGTTGCCGTAGCCGCTCTGCCAGCCCGCGGAGACCACGGTGCCGGGGCCGATCGCGACGACCGGGGTGCCGATGTTCACCGCGAAGTCGGTACCGGTGTGGTAGCCGGCCGCGTACTCGCTGTTGGGCAGCCGGTAGCGCTCGCTGATCGAGGCGTCGCCGACCGGGGCGTCCCAGCCGTTGGGCTTGGCCGCCGGCTGGACCGCGGCGGCGGGCTTGGCGGCCGGGGCCGGGGCGGCGGGCTTCGCGGGCGCGGCCGGAGCCGGGTGCGCGGCGGGCGCCGGGTGCGCGGCGGGCGCCGGGTGCGCGGCGTCGGCGGAGGGGGAACCGGTCAGCAGCGCGGCCAGCGCCGCGCCCTGGGCCGCCTCGGCGGCGGTGGGGGCCGCGACCGGGGCCGGGTCCAGCACGGGCTGGGCCGCAGCGGCGGCCGGGGCAGCGACCGCGCCGAGCACCAGCAGGCCGGTGACCGCGGCGGCGACCAGGTTGGCGCGACCGCCGGGGGAACGGGTGGCGGCGGACAGGACAGCGTTCGTGCGGGCATGCCGAGTCGTGGCGGCGTGCCTAACATGGGCGCGTTGCATCAGCGGTTCGACCTCGTCCTCGTACTCAGGGATGATCCTGGCCAGCCGGTCGGCCGGACTCCATCGGTTGTAACGAATCCGGGCATCCGACCCCAAACCACCACAAAGATTTGCACGACGATCGGGCATAGTTGCCGAATTCAGGCCTTTGGTCCCTCGCGTCGCCGCACACCCCGCGCCTGACGCCCCCGGGGCCGCGACTAGTGCACCCGTCAACTACTACGGCGGCTAGGAGAGGCCCCGACCGCCGTGAGAAGCGACACAGACCAGCGGCGCTCCGTACCGCCCACAAGCGGCCCGTGCCACCCTGAACGCTCTGCTCCGCCCCGCTTCCCCTTGTGAACCAGGTACGTGCACCTCCTCCCCCCGACAGGAGCGCCACCGTGACCCTGCAGCTGAAGCCCGGCACATCCTGGGACGACACCTATGCCCGCTGCCTCGCAGCGGCGCCCGAGGCGTTCGCCCCCGACCGACTGCTCAACCTGGTCCGCGGCGGCTGGCACGCCGTCGGCACCCCCGGCGAGCACACCACCCCGCTGGACGGCACCCCGATCCCGGGGCCGCCCCGGATCGACATCGCCGAGGCGGCGTCCGCCGTCGACTTCGCCGTCGACCAGCACGGCGCCTGGTCCCGCACCCCGTTGGAGCAGCGGAAGGCCCGGGTCTCCGCCGCCGTCGACGCCCTGGCCGAGCACCGCGACCTGCTGGCGATGCTGCTGGTCTGGGAGATCGGCAAGCCCTGGCGGCTGGCCTGCGCCGACGTGGACCGCGCGCTGGACGGGGTGCGCTGGTACCTCGACAACATCGACCGCCAGCTCGCCGGACGGGTGCCGCTGCCCGGCCCGGTGTCCAACATCGCCAGCTGGAACTACCCGATGAGCGTCCAGGTGCACGCCGAGCTGGTGCAGCTGCTGGCCGGAAACGCGGTGATCGCCAAGACCCCGTCCCAGGGCGGCTTCCACTGCCTCACCCTGGCCCACGCGCTGATGCTGCGGGCCGGGCTCCCGGTCACCCTCCTCTCCGGGATGGGCTCGCAGATCGCCGACGCCCTGATCCGCTCCCCCGGCCTGGGCGCGCTGGCCTTCGTCGGCGGACGCGCCAACGGCCGCCGGGCCGCGACCTCGCTGGCCGACCTGGGCCGCCGCCACTTCCTGGAGCAGGAGGGGCTGAACACCTGGGGCGTCTGGGACTTCAGCGACTGGCCGACGCTGGCCGCGCACCTGCGCAAGGGCTTCGAGTACGCCAAGCAGCGCTGCACCGCCTACCCGCGCTACGTGGTGCAGCGCCGGCTGTTCCCCGCCTTCCTGGAGACCTACCTCGCGGTCATCGGCGACCTGCGGTTCGGCCACCCGCTGGCCGTCGCCGACCCGGACGCGCCACTGCCCGAGCTGGACTTCGGCCCGGTCATCCACGCCGCCAAGGCCGCCGAGCTGGCCCGGCACTTCGACGACGCCGTGGTCTCCCGCGCGGTCCCGCTGCACCGGGGCTCGCTGGACGACGGCGGCTTCCTGCCCGGCCAGGACCTGGGCGCGTACATCGCCCCGGCCGCGGTGCTCAGCCCCCCGCCCAACTGGGCGCTGCACCACGCCGAGCCGTTCGGCCCGCTGGACTCGGTCATCCTGGTGGACACCGAGTCGGAGCTGCTGGCCGCGATGAACGCGGGCAACGGCTCGCTGGTCGCCAGCATCGCCACCGACGACCAGGGCTTCGCGGCCAGGATCGCGCCCGACCTGATGGCCTTCAAGGTCGGCGTCAACGCCCCCCGCTCGCGCGGCGACCGCGAGGAGGTCTTCGGCGGTCTGGGCGCGTCCTGGAAGGGCGCGTTCGTCGGCGGCGACCTGCTGGTCCAGGCGGTCAGCCACGGCCCCGAGGGCGCGGACGAGAAGCTGTACGGCAACTTCCCCGACTACTCCCTCTACCCCTCACGCTGACGGTCGGCGGCCTTCCGAGGACCTGTTGACCCGTCAGTAACTTCGTGTGACGCTCCTCTCGTGGCCGCACCACCCGGCACCGCACCCACGACGAGGAGCGTCTCCATGTCGACTCACGACCGCTACACCACGCCCGTCGCGGAGGGGGTCTGGACCGTCCCCGCGTCCGGGTCCGCCCGCTTCACCTGGGAGTACGACGACGGGCGGGACCGCCTGCTGGCGCTCTACCAGAAGGGCAAGGACAAGCAGTGGGACGCGGCCAAGCGGATCGACTGGTCGCTGGAGGTGGACCCGTACGACCCGTTGGGGCTGCCGGACGAGGCACTGGCGATCCACGGCACGCCCTACTGGGCCAAGTTCAGCCCGGAGAACCGCGCCGACCTGCGCCGGCACTACGCCTCCTGGCAGTTCAGCCAGTTCCTGCACGGCGAGCAGGGCGCCATGGTCTGCGCCGCCCGGATCGTGGAGTCCGTCCCCGACCTGGACGCCAAGTTCTACTCCGCGACGCAGACCATGGACGAGGCCCGGCACGCCGAGCTGTACTCGCGCTTCCTGCACGAGAAGATCGGGATGCTCTACCCGATCAACGACAACCTGCAGTCGCTGCTCGGCGACACCCTGCGGGACGCCCGCTGGGACATGCCCTACCTCGGCATGCAGGTGCTGATCGAGGGCCTGGCGCTGGCCGCGTTCGGGATGCTCCGCGACACCACCAGCAAGCCGCTGCCCAAGCAGCTGCTCGCCTATGTGATGCAGGACGAGGCCCGGCACGTCGCCTTCGGGCGGATGGCGCTGCGCGACTACTACGCCCAGCTCTCCTCGGCCGAACTGGCCGAGCGGGAGGAGTTCGTGATCGAGGGCTGCTACCTGATGCGGGACCGGCTGCGCGGGGTGGAGGTGCTGACCAACTTCGGCATCCCGCTGGCCGAGGCCGAGGAGATCAGCGAGCAGAGCGAGTACCTGCGGTTCTTCCGCCAGCTGCTGTTCTCCCGGATCGTCCCCTGCGTCAAGGACATCGGCCTCTGGGGGCCGCGGCTGCAGCAGGCGTACGTCGACATGGGGGTGTTCGAACTGGGCGACTCCAACCTCGACCTGCTGATGCGCCAGGACGAGGAGATCGCCGAACGGCTGGACGCGGAGCGGTTCGCCGCGGAGGAGGCGGCCCGGGTCGAGGAGGTCCGGCAGGCGATCGAGGAGGGCGCGGCGAACTAGGCAGTTCATATGAGCGGGTGTCAGTTATCCACAGGCCCGGATCGCGGTGTGCGCACCAGCCCGACATCCTCGGTGCATGACCTCGACCCGAAGCCCGCAGCACGCCCGCACCGCCCTCGCCGCCCTGGCCCGCCGCCAGGGCGGCGTCATCCTCCGCAGGCAGGCCCAGGAGGCCGGCCTCACCCGCGAGCAGGTCCGCACCCTGGTCCAGCGCGGCCGGTGGCAGGCGCTGCACCAGGGCGTCTACCTCACCTCCGGGTTCGACCCGGGCGGTCCGCCGCCGCTGCTGGCCCGGCTCTGGGCCGCGCACCTGCGCTGCGGCCCGACCAGCGTGATCGGCCTCGGCAGCGCCGCCCGGGTGCTCCGGCTGGCCGGGCTGCCACCGGAACTCCCCTATGTGGACCTGCTGATCCCGCGCAGCCGGCACCCCCGGCCGGACCTGCGGCTGCGGCTGCACGTCGCCGCGCTCACCCCGGGCGAGGTGGTCCGGCTGCGCGGCCTGCCGGTCACCAGCCCCGCCCGCACCCTGGCCGACCTGCTGCTCCGGATCCCGGAGGACCAGGCGCTCGGCCTGCTCGACTCCGCGCTGCACCAGGGCGTGCTGACGGACCTCGGCGAGGTCGACCGGGCGGTCCGCTACCGGCCCGGGGCCGACCGCGCCCGGCGGCTGCTGCCGCTCGCCGACGGCCGGGCCGAATCCGCCCTGGAGTCCGCCGCCCGGCTGGACTGCATCCGCGGCGGGGTCCCGCCGGACGACCTGCAGTACCGGCTGCTCGACGCCCGCGGCCGACAGCTGGCCCGCGCCGACCTCTGCTGGCGCCGCGGCCTGCGGCACCCGCTGCTCGGCGACGCCGACGACACCCCGGGACCGCCCCGGGGCCCGCGCCCGCCGCCGGGCGGCTGCTCCCGGCTGCGCTTCAGCTGGGCCGACGCCCAGCAGCCGGGCCGGGTCGCCGCCCGGGTCCGCGCCGCCCTGGAGCAACTGCGGGTCAACCCGGCCGGTTCCAGGTGAGCATCACGCAGTCCTCGTCCAGCTCGGCCCCGGCCGAGCGGTAGGTCGCCAACGCGGCGGTGTTGGCCCGGTCGGTGAGCACCCACATCCCGTAGAGGCCTCGCTCCCAGGCGAGTTCGGCCAGGGCCGCGACCAGCGCCCGTCCGGTGCCCCGGCGCTGGTGCTCCGGGTCGACGGCCAGCTCGTAGAGGAACATCTCGGTTTCCTTGTCGGGGTGGGTCAGCTCCACTCCGCTGACGAAACCCACCGGCCGCCGCTCCTGATAGGCGATCAGCAGATGGTGGTCCGGCGAGGCCAGGAACCGTTCGGCGGCCTCCCGGCGGGCGGGCCCGTCGTACAGGTGCTCGGCGGCGACCAGCTCGGCGACAGTCACGGCTCTGCGGATCTCGGCCATGCCGCACCCCTGTCGTTCCGCGGACGGCGGCCCGCCACCTGTCGTACCTTCGGACCGACTATGCCGCAAGCAGCCGAAACCCAGGGGGAGCGAACCGCTATGTCCGACTTCGAGGAGATCGAACTCTCAGCCGCGGTACGGGCCGTGCGCGATCAGCTGACCCAGGCCGCGATGGAGGGGGCGGGATCGGCGGTGCGGTTCGAAGTGGGGCCGATCCAGATGGAGTTCGCCGTGGAGATCCGGCGCGAGGCCGGGGCCAGCGGCGGGGTCAGGGCCTGGGTGCTCAGCGCCGAGGCCGAGGCCAAGGCCTCCCGCGGCAGCACCCACCGGGTCAGCTTCACCCTCACCCCGAAGGACGCCGCGACCGGCGGCGGCCTGGAGATCGGCGACCGGGCCGACGCCGGCACCACCCGCTTCGGGCGCACGGGGGGCTGATCCGATGCCGGGCCACCCCTCCCCCGACCGGATCGTCGCCGTCTTCGGCCGCAGCCAGGGCAGCGGCTACCTGATCGGCCAGGGACTGGTGCTGACGGCGGCGCACCTCCTCGGCGACGAGCCCCCGGCGCTGGCCGTCCCCGGGCTCGGCAAGCTGGTCAGCCGGGTGATCTGGTCCCGGTACGAGGACGACTGCGACGCCGCGCTGCTGAAGATCTCGCGAGAGCGGACCGAACGGCTGCAGCCACCCGGCTGGCTGCGGTTCGACGACCTGGCCCCGCGGGCCGACACCTTCGCGATCGGCTATCCGCACGTCCAGCGCGACGGCTCGGGCGAACTGGACAGCGAGCAGCTCACCGGCGTCCTCAAGCCCGGCACCGGCCTGCTGACCGGCCGTCAGGTGCTGGACAGCCTGCACAGCCCGCCCGAGCCCCGCACCGACGGCGGCTCGCCCTGGGCCGGGTTCTCCGGGGCCGCCGTGTTCCACCAGGGCCGGATCGCCGGGGTGGTCCGGGCCGACCCGGTCCAGTGGCGGCACGGCCGGGTGGTGCTGACCCCGGCCTCCGCCCTGTTGGACCAGCCCGACTTCCTGCTCACCTGCGCGGCGGCGGGCTACCGGATCGAGGTGGCGACGGCCCCCTCGCTCTACCCCGACGGCTTCGAGGAGAAGCTGCGCGACTACGTGGTGCGGCAGTCCAGTACCCTGCAGATCATCGGCCTGAGCCGGGGCGGCGACGACGCCGAGTCCTGGCCGCTGGACGCCGGCTACCTCAGCCTGGAGCTCCGCGGCAGCTCCCCCGGCGCGGCGGCGGACGGCCTCGCCCCGGTCGCCCAGCGGGCCGAGCAGGCGCTGTCCGGGCAGCGCCGGATCCTGGTCCGCGGCTCCGCCGGATCGGGGAAGACGACGCTGCTGCAGTGGCTGGCCACCGCCGCCGCCCGGCGGGAGCTGCCCGGGTCGCTGGCGGACCTGGCCGACTGCGTCCCGCTGCTGATCCGGCTGCGGGCGGTCGTCCGGCGCGAGGAGCTGCCCTCCCCCGAGGAGTTCCTGGCCCTGGTCGCCAAACCGCTCAGCGGGCACCCCCAGGCGGCCGGCTGGGTCACCGCGCAGATGGCCAAGGGCCGGATCCTGCTGCTGGTGGACGGCGTGGACGAGGTCCCCGAGGCAGACCGGGTGCGCACCCGGCGCTGGCTCACCGAGCTGATGGACGCCTACCCCGACGTCCGCTACGTGGTCACCACCCGTCCCTCCGCCGTGCGCGAGGGCTGGCTGACCGGCGCCGGCTTCACCGAGCTGGAACTGCTGCCGATGAACCGCCGCGACGTCGCCGCGTACATCGCCAAGTGGCACCGGGCCGCCGCGCACGGCCGGCCCGACGACCCGCGCTACGCCCACTGGCAGGAGGCGCTGACCACCGCCGTCGTGGTCAAGCAGGACCTGGGCCGGCTCGCCACCAGCCCGCTGATGTGCAGCCTGGTCTGCGCCCTCAACCGGGACCGCAACGGCTACCTCCCCGAGGGCCGGATGGAGCTGTACGCGGCGGCCCTGGAGATGCTGCTGGTCCGCCGCGACCGCGAGCGCGGGATAGCCAACCCGCAGGGGCTCGACCTCACCGCCGAGCAGCAGATCCAGCTGCTGCAGCGGCTCGCCTACTGGCTGGCCGTCAACGGCCGGGCCGAGATCGGGCACGACCGCGCGGTGCGGATCGTCGACTCCGCCCTCCCGGCCATGCCCGCCATCACCGGCGGCGCCGAACAGGTGCTGCGCCACCTGCTGGTCCGCAGCGGCCTGCTCCGGGCGCCGACCGCCGAGTCGGTCGACTTCGTGCACCGCACCTTCCAGGACTACCTGGCCGCCAAGGCCGCGATCGAGGACGGCAGCCTGGGCGTGCTCACCCGCAACGCCCACGACGACCAGTGGGAGGACGTGCTGCGGATGGCAGTCGGCCACGCCCGCCCGCGCGAGCGCGCCGAACTGCTCCGCGGCCTGCTGGCACAGGCGGAGCAGGACCCGGCGCACCGGACCAGGCTGTGGCTGCTGGCCGCCGCCTCGCTGGAGCACGCCACCGAGCTAGACCCGACGGTCCGTCAGGAGGTCACCACGGCCGCCACCGAACTGGTCCCGCCGCACGACGACGAGAGCGCCAAGGAGCTGGCCACCGCGGGCCCGATCGTGCTGGAACTGCTGCCGGGCCCGGACGGCCTGGACGACGCGACCGCGAGGGCCGTCGTGCTCACCGCGACCACAGTCGCCGGGAGCCGGGCGGTCCCGCTGCTCAGGCAGTACACCCAGCACCCCTCCCTCGGCGTCAGGGACCCGCTCGCCTGGTCCTGGGACCGCTTCGACGCCCAGGAGTACGGCGAGCAGGTGATCGCCGCGCTCCGGCACGGCGACGCCCTGCGCTTCGTCGCGCACTCACGGCCGCACCTGGACTTCCTCGGCGCCCTCGGCGGACGCTCCCGGGTGCAGTGCTCGGGCCCGCTGACCACCGACGACCTGCTGCGACTGACCCCGGGGACGACGGAACTGCGGCTGCACGAGAACCCGCACCAGCTCGACCTGGGAGCAGTGCTGCAGCACTCCGCGCCCGCCGAGCTGTGGATCAGCAACTGCACCGGGGAGAGCAGCCTGGCCCCGCTCGCCGAGAGCCGGGTGGAGCAGCTCTACCTGCACTGGAACCCGCGGCTCCAGCACCCGGAGGCGCTCGCCGACGCCCCCGCGCTGCGTACTTTCGCGGCGGCTGCCACCCCCGAGTCGGCGCTGCCGGGACTGCGCCTGCCGGCCGGGCTGCGGGAGCTGCACATCAGCCAGTTCGAGGCGTCCCGGCCGAGGCTGGTGGAGCTGCTGGGCACGGTCACCGCGCTGGAGTTCCTCTCCTTCGACGCCCAGCGGCTGCCGGTGGTCTGGCGCGGCCCGCTGGCCGGCCTGGCCTCGCTGCGCACGGTCAGGACCATCCACGAGCACCTGGACGACCTACGCCACCAACAGCCGCTCCCCCAGGTCAGCGAGCTGCACCTGCTGCTGCCTGACGGGCTCGGGGCGCTGCGCGAGGTGGCGCGGGCCTATCCGGGCATCCGCACCCTGCGGATCGAGGCCCCGGGCCTGGACGGCATCGAGGCGCAGGTGCGCGCGCAGCTGGGCGGGCTGACCGGCTGCGCGGTCGAGATCCACCGGCACAGCGGGCCGGTGGTCCCCAACATCTTCGGCATCGGCAAGAGCTTCGTGCCCACCGTGACCGGCTTCTCCCTCGACTGAGCCGAACCCACGCGACTGAGCCGGCCCACGCGGAAGGGCCCGGTCCCCTCGCGGGGAACCGGGCCCTTCCGATCGCACGCTCCTGCCGTCAGCCCTAGCCCTTGGTCAGGTCCGGGCCGGAGGCCGCGACCGGCGGGGTGTCCGCCACCGCGACCTTGTCGGCGCCGGTGAAGGTGAACTTCGCCGACTTGCCCTCGCCCTCGACATCCACCACGACGATGTGGCCGCTGCGCAGCTCACCGAAGAGGATCTTCTCCGACAGCACGTCCTCGACCTCGCGCTGGATCGTCCGACGCAGCGGACGGGCGCCCAGGATCGGGTCGTAGCCGCGCTTGGCCAGCAGCGACTTGGCCGCCGCGGTGAGCTCCAGGCCCATGTCGCGGTCCTTGAGCCGGTCGTCCACCTTCGCCGCCATGAGGTCGACGATCTGGAGGATGTCCTCCTCGGGCAGCTGGTGGAACACCACGATGTCGTCGACGCGGTTGAGGAACTCGGGGCGGAAGTGCTGCTTGAGCTCCTCGCCGACCTTGGTCTTCATCCGCTCGTACCCGCTCGCCAGGTCGCCCTGGGCGGAGAAGCCCAGGTTGAAGCCCTTGGAGATGTCCCGGGTGCCGAGGTTGGTGGTCATGATGATGACCGTGTTCTTGAAGTCGACCACCCGGCCCTGGCTGTCGGTCAGCCGACCGTCCTCCAGGATCTGCAGCAGCGAGTTGAAGATGTCCGGGTGGGCCTTCTCGACCTCGTCGAAGAGGACGACCGAGAACGGCTTGCGGCGGACCTTCTCGGTCAGCTGGCCGCCCTCCTCGTACCCGACGTAGCCGGGAGGCGAGCCGAACAGCCGGGAGACCGTGTGCTTCTCGCTGAACTCGGACATGTCGAGCTGGATCAGCGCGTCCTCGTCGCCGAACAGGAACTCGGCCAGCGTCTTGGACAGCTCGGTCTTACCGACGCCGGACGGGCCGGCGAAGATGAACGAGCCGCCGGGGCGCTTCGGGTCCTTGAGGCCCGCACGGGTGCGCCGGATGGCCTGGGAGAGCGCCCGGATGGCGTCCTTCTGGCCGATGACGCGCTTGTGCAGCTCGTCCTCCATGCGCAGCAGGCGGGAGGACTCCTCCTCGGTGAGCTTGAACACCGGGATGCCCGTGGCGGTGGCCAGGACCTCGGCGATCAGCTCCTCGTCCACCTCGGCGACGACGTCCATGTCGCCGGCCTTCCACTCCTTCTCCCGCTTGGCCTTGGCCGTGAGGAGCTGCTTCTCCTTGTCGCGGAGGGAGGCGGCGACCTCGAAGTCCTGTGCGTCGATCGCGGACTCCTTGTCCCGGCGGACCTCGGCGATCTTCTCGTCGAACTCGCGCAGGTCCGGCGGCGCGGTCATCCGGCGGATGCGCATCCGCGAACCGGCCTCGTCGATGAGGTCGATCGCCTTGTCCGGCAGGAACCGGTCCGAGATGTAGCGGTCGGCCAGGGTCGCGGCGGCGACGAGGGCGGCGTCGGTGATCGACACCCGGTGGTGCGCCTCGTAGCGGTCGCGCAGGCCCTTGAGGATCTCGATGGTGTGCTTGAGCGAGGGCTCGGCGACCTGGATCGGCTGGAAGCGGCGCTCCAGCGCGGCGTCCTTCTCCAGGTGCTTGCGGTACTCGTCCAGCGTGGTGGCGCCGATGGTCTGCAGCTCGCCCCGGGCCAGCATCGGCTTGAGGATCGAGGCAGCGTCGATCGCGCCCTCGGCGGCGCCCGCACCCACCAGGGTGTGGATCTCGTCGATGAACAGGATGATGTCGCCGCGGGTGCGGATCTCCTTGAGCACCTTCTTCAGGCGCTCCTCGAAGTCACCGCGGTAGCGGGAACCGGCGACCAGGGCGCCCAGGTCGAGGGTGTAGAGCTGCTTGTCCTTGATCGTCTCGGGCACCTCGCCCTTGACGATCGCCTGGGCCAGGCCCTCGACCACGGCGGTCTTGCCGACGCCGGGCTCGCCGATCAGCACCGGATTGTTCTTGGTGCGGCGGGACAGCACCTGCATGACCCGCTCGATCTCCTTCTCGCGCCCGATCACCGGGTCGAGCTTGGCCTCGCGCGCCGCCTGGGTCAGGTTGCGCCCGAACTGGTCCAGGACCAGGGAGGTCGAAGGGGTGCCCTCGGTCGGGCCGCCGGCCGTGGCCGACTCCTTGCCGCCGGACGAGTAGCCGGAGAGCAGCTGGATGACCTGCTGCCGGACCCGGTTGAGGTCGGCGCCGAGCTTCACCAGGACCTGGGCGGCGACGCCCTCGCCCTCGCGAATGAGGCCGAGCAGGATGTGCTCGGTCCCGATGTAGTTGTGGCCGAGCTGGAGGGCCTCGCGGAGCGACAGCTCCAGGACCTTCTTCGCCCGAGGAGTGAAGGGGATGTGGCCGGACGGGGCCTGCTGCCCCTGTCCGATGATCTCCTCAACCTGCTGGCGGACCGCCTCAAGAGAAATCCCGAGGCTCTCCAGGGCCTTAGCGGCGACACCCTCACCCTCGTGGATCAAGCCCAGGAGGATGTGCTCGGTGCCGATGTAGTTGTGGTTGAGCATCCGGGCTTCTTCCTGAGCCAGGACGACAACCCGCCGCGCGCGGTCGGTGAACCTCTCGAACATCGTTAATCGCTCCTCAGAGCGGTCGGGCAGTGAGGGGTCGGTCCCCTCCCAGTCCTTCCGCATGCTAGTCCCGGAGGCCGGAACAGCTCACTTCAACCGCCGACACCCCACCGCCCCGCTTTGCTCGCGGCGGTAGACAATGACTCCAACCGAATGCTGCGGGATGGTGTTCCCGCAGGCCAGGCAGATCCACTCGGAAACGCTACGCCGATGGCGAACGCATGCCGCGACACGCCGCGAAGCGGCCCGTGCGGCGCTCCCCACCACTGGATTCCTACCCTGGATCGCAGACGTTCCATACCGGGTCGGGACCACGCGTGTGTTCGCCCACCGAGAAGTCGGCCGGGCCGAGCGGGCCGGACCGGCGGCCCCGGGCACCCGTTCGCGCCCGGTGCGTAACCGGGCCGCCCGGACGTCCGTTGGATGCGGTGTGACCACCCGTCAGCTCGACCTGGTCGACACCCCGCTGGCCCCCGGGCTCGCGGCGCTGGAGCGGATGCGCCGCCGGAGCCGGCCCACCGGCCCCTTCGCGGTGCGCGGGGACCGGCTGCTGGTACTGCTGCCGCCCGGCTCGGCGGCCGACGTGCCGGTGCTGCTGCACTGGCTGGGCTGGGGACACCTGGAAGGGGTCCTGGTGCCCCGTCAGCGGGCCGCGGAGCCGTGGATGGCCCCGCAGCGGGGCGGGGAGCCGGACCAGGACGCCCTGCGGGCCGAGGAGCTGCCCCGGCTGCTGGACACCTTCGCCGACGCCTGCGCCCGCGCCCTGCTGGAGACCGTCAGCCGTTCGCCTTCTCGTACTGCTCACGGACCGTGCTCGGCACCCGGCCGCGGTCGTTGACGTCGAGGCCGTTCTCCTTGGCCCACGCACGGACCTTCGCGGTGTCCGGGTTTCCGCCGACCGGGCGCGGGGCCCGTCCGGTCCGGCTGCGGCCGGCGCCGCCACTGCGACCGCTCTGCTTGCGGCCCTTCTCGGTGTACGGAGCGAGCAGCTCACGGAGCTTCCCCGCATTCGTGTGGGTGAGGTCGATCTCGTAAGCAACCCCGTCAAGGGCGAACGTCACCGTCTCGTCCGCCTCGCCGCCCTCGAGATCGTCGACAAGAAGGACCTGGACCTTCTGAGCCACGGGCTTCCCTTTCCTCAAAAGCTTGGATTACTTGAGGGAAAGGAAACCCTCTTTCCGCCGAAAATTCAAACCCTTCGACGGAACAGGGCCCCGGGAGCGACCGCGAGCGCCGTTCACAGGTGCAAGAGCATCCGGGTGTTGCCCAAGGTGTTGGGCTTCACACGTTCCAGATCGAGGAACTCGGCAACGCCTTCGTCGTAGCTGCGCAGCAGCTCCTGGTACACGTCGGAGTCCACCGCGGTCGACGCGATCTCGACGAAGCCGTGTTTGGCGAAGAAGTCCACTTCGAACGTCAGGCAGAAAATACGCCGGACGCCGATCCAGCGGGCGGTCTCCGTCAACTTCTCCAGAAGGCGGTGCCCGATGCCGGTTCCGCGGCAGGACGGATCCACCGCCAGAGTGCGGACCTCGGCGAGATCCTCCCACATGATGTGGAGCGCGCCGCACGCCACCACCTCGGCGTTGTCGTCCCGCTCGGCGACCCAGAACTCCTGCACGGATTCGAACAGGGTGACCGTCGGCTTGTTCAGGAGGATCCGTTCGCGGGCATAGCCGTCCACGAGCCGCCGAACCGCCGGTACATCGCTGGTCCGCGCACGGCGGATGGTGACCTCCATGCAGAGGACGCTATCGTGCCGGGGTGTCCGGTTGCACCGGGATTGCCGCCACCCGCAATGCGTCCCGGAGCGCCTCCTGTTGTTCCGGGGACATCATGCCGAAGAAGTGCACCAGCGCCGCCGCGGGGTTGTCGCTCGTCGCCCACGCGTCGTTCATCAGCGCGGCGGTATAGGCCTCGCGCGAGGAGACCGGCTCGTATCGAAAGGCGCGGCCGTCCTGTTCCCTGCGGAGCCAGCCCTTCTGGAACAGCTTGTCCATCACGGTCATCACCGTGGTGTACGCCAGCTCGCGTTCCCTGAGCAGATCCTCCAGCACCTCGCGAACGGTGACCGGGCGGTTCCACTGCCAAACCCGGGTCATGACCTCGTTCTCGAGTTCGCCGAGTTGCCGCACCATCGCGGTTCTCCTCCCGTTGCGGCCGGCGGAAACCACTGCGGTCACCTGACAGTGCAAATACCACCTTTGCCGGACGAACACCGGGCGCCGCGCCCGACCGGGCTACTCCGAAGCGGCGCGGGGGGCCGGGGCGGGGGCGCCGGCCCGGATCAGCGCCTCGGAGGCGGCGTCCTCCCTGGCGCTGTTGGCCCCGCCCTGGTTGCGGAACAGCGCGCGGATCATGAACGCGAAGGCGATCGCCATCACGGCGGGGGGCGTGAGCGCTGCGAGGTACTGCATGGTTCAGGACCGCCTCAACTGGAATCCGGGTATCCGTCCGGACAAAAGGCTAACCCCGGTCCCTGTGCGTTCCAGGGGCCGGGGTCGGCGCAGCAGCGCGGGACTCTTACGAAGCGTCCGGCCGTACCAGCGGGAAGAGCACCGTCTCGCGGATGTTCTTGCCGGTCAGCAGCATGATCAGCCGGTCCACGCCCATGCCCATCCCGCCGGTCGGCGGCATCGCGTACTCCAGCGCGCGCAGGAAGTCCTCGTCCACCTGCATCGCCTCGACGTCGCCGCCGGCCGCGAGCAACGACTGCGCGGTGAGCCGGGACCGCTGCTCGACCGGGTCGACCAGCTCGGAGTAGGCGGTGGCCAGCTCGGTGCCGAAGATCACCAGGTCCCACTTCTCGGCCACGCCGGGCTCGCTGCGGTGCTCCCGGGTCAGCGGGGAGACCTCGGTCGGGTAGTCCCGGATGAAGGTCGGCCGGATCGCGTTGTGCTCCAGCACCCGCTCGACCATCTCCAGCACGAGCTGGCCGTGGCCCCACTTCTGCTCGTAGGGGATGCCGTGCTCGTCGGCGAGCTTGCGCAGCTCGTCCACCGTGCTGTCCGGGGTGACCTCCACGCCGAGCCGGGCGCTGATCCCCGGGTAGACGCTGACCTGGCCCCAGGGCTCGGCGAGGTCGATCTCCACCTCCTCGCCGTGCTGGTCCAGGCCGCGGACCCGGGTGTGGCCGTTGGCGGCCAGGGCCGCGTTGACGATCAGCTCGCGGGTCAGCTCGGCCTGGGTGTCGTAGTCGCCGTAGGCCTCGTAGGACTCGATCGCGGTGAACTCCGGGTTGTGGGTCGCGTCGGCGCCCTCGTTGCGGAAGTTCCGGTTGATCTCGAAGACCTTCTCCGCGCCGCCGACCATCAGCTTCTTCAGGTACAGCTCGGTGGCGATGCGCAGGTAGAGGTCCATGTCGTAGGCGTTGATGTGGGTCCTGAACGGACGCGCGTTCGCCCCGCCGTGGATCGGCTGCAGCATCGGGGTCTCGACCTCCAGGAAGCCGCGGTCCTCGAAGGTCCGGCGCAGCGAGCGCAGCACCCGGCTGCGCAGGTGCATCATCTCCCGGGCCTCGGAGTTCACGATCAGGTCGACGTAGCGCTGGCGGACCCGGGCCTCCGGGTCGGTCAGGCCCTTGTGCTTGTCCGGCAGCGGGCGCAGGCACTTGGCGGTCAGCTCCCAGCGGTCGACCATGACCGACAGCTCGCCGCGCTTGGAGGTGATCACCTCGCCCTCGACGCCGACGTGGTCGCCCAGGTCGATGTCGGTCTTCCAGGCCGCGAGCCGCTCCTCGCCGAGCCGGTCCAGGGAGAGCATCACCTGGAGGTCGTCGGTGCCGTCGCGCAGGGTGGCGAAGCAGAGCTTGCCGCCGGTGCGGCTGAGCACCACGCGCCCGGCCACCCCGGCCCGCTCGCCGGTCGCGGTGTCCGCGGCCAGGCCCTGGTGGGCGGCCCGGAGGGCGGCGTTGGTGGTGGTCCGCGGGAAGCCGACCGGGTACGGGTCGACGCCGGCGGCGCGGAGCCGCTCCAGCTTCTCGCGGCGCACCCGCATCTGCTCGGGGAGGTCGTCAGTCGCGGGCACGGGGGCGGGGGTCTGATCAGTCACGGTCCCAGGGTATCCAGCGCGGGCGGTCCTCCCCCAACCGAGATCCGCGACCCGGCTGCCCACCCCCGGCCCTCTCGGCCGCGCCGTCGGGCGCGGCCGGGGCCGGCGGGGGATCAGCCGGTGCCGGTGGCGAGTTCCTGGTCGTCGCCGTGGCCGCGGCGGACGCCCCGGGGGAAGAGGTCGCC
This sequence comes from Streptacidiphilus cavernicola, assembly GCF_042510955.1. Taxonomy (NCBI): domain Bacteria; kingdom Bacillati; phylum Actinomycetota; class Actinomycetes; order Kitasatosporales; family Streptomycetaceae; genus Streptacidiphilus; species Streptacidiphilus cavernicola. The sequence continues at coordinate 147,297 of NZ_JBHFAB010000011.1, read as the reverse complement.
GGGGGTCGGGATCGGCCGGGCGGCGGCGCCGCCCTTGCCGGCCGCCGCGCGGGGCGGCGCGGGCCGCTCGGCCGGGGCGCGGTCGGCGGCGGCCCGGTCGCGGCCCTGCCCGGCCGTCTCCGGGGCTTCCGGGTCACGGTCGGCGGCGTCCTGGTCGTCGGGACGGGGAGCGGAGTCGTACGAGTCCATGGTGGGTCCTCCGGGTCGGATCGGAAACGGACGTGACTGCTCCCGCAGGCGCTGCGGACGGGCCGGGCGGGCGAACTCGGCGACGTTCCCGGCCCGCAGTCCGGCCACCCGGACGTCGGCCACCCGGCCGTCCGGCACCCGGTCGAAGCCGCGGTCCTGGCGCGGCGGGAGGGCGGGCCGCGCCGCCGGGCCGGGCAGCGGCGGCAGCGCGGGCCGCACGGCGGCGGGCGGCGGGAGGGCCGGCTTGGGGACCGGGGGCGCCGGGAGCCGCCGGACCGAGGTCTCGGCCAGCTGCCCGCAGCGCGACCGCAGCTCCAGCCGGCGGGTCCGCTCGGCGGGGGCGCAGGGCAGCGCGGTGAGGGCGCGCAGCGCGGACAGATCGTCGGCCTCGGGCACGTAGCCGTCCGCGACGGCGTCCCGCAGCCGTTCCAGGTACCCGCCGGCGCTGCCGGGCAGGGCCTGGCGGTAGCGGGCGAGGTCGGCCAGCGCGAAGGCGCGCATCCGGCCGGCCTCGTCGACCGTCTCGTCGATGGACTCGGCGAGCCGGAGCGCCTCCTGGACGTCCTCGGCCCAGGCGCCGCGCCCGGCGGGCCGGGCGGGCAGCAGGTCGGAGCGGGCGGCGGTCGGTTGGGGGGCAAGGGCGAGGGCCTGGTTCGGCGGGTGCAGGACCTGGGCGAGGGCACGCCGCAGCACCCGCAGCTCGTCCGCACTGAAGGCCATACCGCCGCGAGACCCGTGGGGGGTAGGCATGGAGCGACGGTATGCCGATAACCGCCTATTTGTGATTATCGACGCGCGGTGCCGCTCCAATGGCGCAGCCGGCCGGACCTCAGCCCGCCGTGTTGCGCTCGTACACCAAGCGCAGGCCGATCAGCGTCAGCCACGGCTCATGGACGTCGATCGAGCTCGCCTCGCCCAGTACCAGGGGGGCCAGCCCGCCGGTGGCGATGACGTGGACGTCGTCCGGGTCGGTGGCCAGCTCCGCCGCCATCCGGTTGACCAGGCCGTCCACCTGCCCGGCGAAGCCGTAGAGGATGCCGGACTGCATGCACTCCACGGTGTTCTTGCCGATCACGTTGCGCGGCCGGATGATTTCGATCTTGCGCAGCTGCGCGCCGCGCAGGCCGAGCGCCTCCACCGAGATCTCGATGCCGGGCGCGATCGCCCCGCCGACGTAGTCGCCGCGCTCGTTGACCGCGTCGAAGGTGGTGGCCGTGCCGAAGTCCACCACGATGCAGGGGCCGCCGTAGAGGTGCTTGGCGGCCAGGGTGTTGACGATCCGGTCGGCGCCGACCTCCTTGGGGTTGTCGGTGAGCACGTGCACCCCGGTCTTCACCCCCGGCTCCACCAGGATCGCCGGGACGTCGCCGTAGTAGCGCCGGGTCACCTCGCGCAGTTCGTGCAGCACCGAGGGGACGGTGGAGCAGATCGCCAGGCCGTCCACGGTGTCCTCGCCGAGGGCGGGGTGCGCGCCCATCAGCCCCTGCATCAGCACGGCTGTCTCGTCGGCGGTCCGGCGCGGGTCGGTGGACACCCGCCAGTGCTCCACGATCTCCTCGCCGTCGAACAGGCCGAGGACGGTGTGGGTGTTGCCGACGTCGATCGTGAGCAGCATGGAGACAGCCGTTCCTAACGGATGAGAGTGAGTCGGTGGACTATCCGCGCAGGTCGAGGCCGATGTCAAGGATGGGCGAGGAGTGGGTCAGCGCCCCCACCGAGAGGTAGTCCACCCCGGTCTCGGCGACCGCGCGGGCATTGGCCAGGACCAGCCCGCCGGAGGCCTCAAGGAAGGCCCGCTTGGCGACCAGGGCGACCGCCTCGCGCAGTTCCGGGACGGTGAAGTTGTCCAGCAGGATCAGGTCCGCGCCCGCGTCCAGCACCGGCTGGATCTGGTCGATCCGGTCCACCTCGACCTCGACCGCCAGCTCCGGGTAGGCGGCGCGGACGGCCTTGAACGCCTCGGCCACGCCCCCGGCCGCGATCACGTGGTTGTCCTTGACCAGGGCCGCGTCGGAGAGCCCCATCCGGTGGTTGGCGCCGCCGCCGCAGCGGACCGCGTACTTCTGCAGCGCGCGCAGGCCGGGGGTGGTCTTGCGGGTGTCGCGGACCGCCGCGCCGGTGCCCTCCAGGGCGTCGGCCCAGGCCCGGGTGGCGGTGGCGATGCCGGAGAGGTGGCAGAGCAGGTTGAGCGCGCTGCGCTCGGCGGTGAGCAGGTCGCGGGTCCGGGTGGTGACGCTGAGCAGCACCTGCCCGGCCTCGACCCGGTCGCCGTCCTCGACCGGCCGCTCGACGCTGAACGCCTCCTCGGCGACCAGCGACAGCACCGCCTCGGCCACCCGCAGCCCGGCCACCACGCCGGCCTCGCGGGCGGTGAAGTCGGCGGTGGCGACCGCGGCCTCGGGGACGGTGGCGACCGAGGTCACGTCCTCGCCGCCGGCCAGGTCCTCGGCCAGGGCCAGGGTGGCGATGTCCTCGACCTCGACCGGGTCCAGCCCGGCCTGCTCCAGCAGCTCGGCGAGCTGCGGGTCGAGGCCGGTGACGTACTCCTCGCCGCAGGCGCAGCCGTCGCCGCAGCCGCCGTCGCCCTCGGCGAGCAGCGGGAGTTCGTCGTGGGTGTGGACGTCGTGCGCGCTCATCTCAGTGCTCCTGGGGAAGGGTGGTCAGGACGCCGTCGTGCTGACGGCTGATCAGGTGTGTGTTCCAGCGGACGTCGTCGCGGTCCGGGAAGTCCTCGCGCCAGTGGCAGCCGCGGGTCTCCTCGCGGAGCAGGGCGGCGGCGGCCAGGGCGGTGGCGACCAGGTGCAGATTGGTCGCCTCCCAGGTCTCCACCTGCGGCGACTCGCCCTTGCCGGTGCTGTTCAGCCGGCCGGTGCCGGGGTGGTCCGCGGCCAGCGCGGCCAGGCCCCCGACCGCCTCGGCCATGCTCGCGGCGCTGCGCAGCACGCCGACGCCCCGGGACATCAGCCGCTGGATGTCAGCGCGGGCCTCGGAGGCCAGCAGCGGGACCCGCCGCACCTCGCGGTCAGGGGTGCTGGGCGACGGGTGGGGTTCGTGACGAGGGGTCAGTTTGCCCGCGGCGTCCCGGTCCAGGATGTCGGCGGCGATCCGCTCGGCGAAGACCAGGCCCTCCAGCAGCGAGTTGGAGGCCAGCCGGTTGGCGCCGTGCACCCCGGTGCAGGCGACCTCGCCGCAGGCGTAGAGGCCGGAGACGCTGGTGTGGCCGTGCTGGTCGGTGCGCACCCCGCCGGAGGCGTAGTGGGCCGCCGGGGCGACCGGGATCGGCTCGGTGACCGGGTCGATCCCGTGCGAGCGGCAGGAGGCCAGGATGGTCGGGAAGCGCTCCTCCCACATCGCCGCGCCGAAGTGCCGCCCGTCCAGGTACATGTGCTCGGCGCCGGTCTCGGCCATCCGGCGCATGATGCCCTTGGCGACGATGTCGCGCGGGGCCAGCTCGGCCAGCTCGTGCCGGCCGACCATGAACCGGACCCCGTCCGCGTCCACCAGGTGGGCGCCCTCGCCGCGGACCGCCTCGGAGATCAGCGGCTGCTGGCCCTCGGCGTCCGGGCCGAGCCAGAGCACGGTCGGGTGGAACTGGACGAACTCCAGGTCGGTGACCTCGGCCCCGGCCCGCAGCGCCAGTGCGACGCCGTCGCCGGTGGAGACCGGCGGGTTGGTGGTGGCCGAGAAGACCTGGCCCATGCCGCCGGTGGCCAGCACCACGGCGCGTGCGTGCACCGCGCCGACGCCGTCGCGCTGGCCCTCGCCCATCACGTGCAGGGTCAGCCCGGCGGTCCGGCCCTCGGCGTCGGTGAGCAGGTCCAGCACCAGCGCGTGCTCGATCAGCTCGACGCCGTCGTCCGCCCTGATCGCCTCGACCAGGGCCCGGGAGATCTCCGCGCCGGTGGCGTCGCCGCCCGCGTGCGCGATCCGGCGGCGGTGGTGGCCGCCCTCGCGGGTCAGCAGGATCTCGCCCTCGGCGTCCTGGTCGAAGGCCGCGCCGGTGGCGATCAGCCGCCGCACCGCGGCCGGGCCCTCGGTGACCAGGATCCGCACCGCCTCCTCGTCGCACAGCCCGGCCCCGGCCACCAGGGTGTCGGCGAGGTGCTGCTCGGGGGTGTCGCCCTCGCCCAGCGCCGCGGCGATGCCGCCCTGGGCCCAGCGGGTGGAGCCGTCGTCCAGCATCGCCTTGGTGACCACCAGCACCTTCAGCCCGGCCGCGCGCAGCCGCAGCGCGGTGGTCAGCCCGGCCACGCCGGAGCCGACCACCACCACGTCGGTGGCGGCGGTCCAGCCGGGGGCCGGGGCGGTGAGTCGCGTCACTCGGGTCATGCTTCGCTCCGTGCGTGTGTGGGCGCGGTGCTGTGGGCCACGCCGTCGGGGTCACCGTACGCCTGCCCGGGGATCGCACGGGAATCCGAACGCCCGGAGACCAGGCCGCTGCCCGCCCCGCCGCCGGACGGCGCGTACCCGGCGTCGCCGCCGAGGTGGGTGACCCGGTTGTCGCCGTCCACGAAGACCACCTTGGGCACGTAGGCGCGGGCCTCGGCATCGGTCAGCTGGGCGTAGGCGATCAGGATCACCAGGTCACCGGGGTGGACCAGGCGAGCGGCGGCGCCGTTGATGCCGATGATGCCGGTGCCGCGCTCCCCCGCGATGGTGTAGGTCTCCAGCCGGTTGCCGTTGTCGATGTCGACGATGTGGACCAGCTCGCCGGGGAGCAGGTCGGCGGCGTCCAGCAGGTCCTGATCGACCGTCACCGAGCCGACGTAGTGCAGGTCGGCCTGGGTGACGGTGGCTCGGTGGATCTTGGACTTCAGCATGGTGCGGAACATGGTCACGTCTCCTTGGGTGAGTACATGCCGGTGGTGCGGTCGGTGGCCGTGCTACGGGAAGAACACCTTCACGTTGTCGATCAGGCGGGTGGAGCCGACCTTCGCGGCGATGGCGAGCAGCGCCTCGCCGCGGAAGTCCTCCCGGTCGACCTCGGTGAAGTCGGACGGGTCGATCAGGCCGAGGTAGTCCACGGCCAGTCCGGTCTGCCGGTCCAGCTCCGCCGCGGCGGCGGCCCGCACCGCCGCGGGACCGGCTTTGCGGGCCTCCCACCCCGCGGTCAGGGTCCGGTGCAGCCCCAACGCGTGCTCCCGGTCCTGCTCCGAGAGATACCGGTTGCGGCTGGAGAGCGCCAGACCGTCCGGCTCGCGGACCGTCGGCACGCCCACGATCTCGACCGGGAAGTTCAGGTCCCGCACCATCCGCCGGACCAGCGCCAGCTGCTGGCCGTCCTTCTCGCCGAAGAACGCCGCCTCCGGCGCGGTCAGGTGCAGCAGTTTGGCGACCACGGTCAGCATCCCGTCGAAGTGGCCGGGCCGGGCCGCGCCCTCGTAGCCCGCCCCCATCGGCCCGGCCGCCAGCCGCAGCTGCGGCGCGCCGCCGGGGTAGACCTCCTCCACCGAGGGGGCGAACACCACGTCGGCGCCGGCCGCCCCGGCCAGGGCCAGGTCGGCGTCCAGGGTGCGCGGGTAGCGGTCCAGGTCCTCGCCCGCGCCGAACTGGAGCGGGTTGACGAACACCGTCACCACCACCGCGCCGTCCGGGCCGACCCGCTTGCGGGCCGCCCGGATCAGCGCGGCGTGGCCCTCGTGCAGCGCGCCCATGGTCATCACCACGGCCCGCTGCGCCGCGGGCGCCGCCGCGCGCAGTTCCTTCGCCGTGTGCACCAGCGCCGTGCCGGTCATCCGTGCTCCCCCTCCGCGAGGACGTCCAGCAGCGCTTCCGCCGCCTCTGCCTTGAGCATGCCGTTGGCCAGCGCCCGGTCGGCGGTGGCCCTGGCCATCGCCCGGTAGCTGTCCAGCAGCTGCGGCGAGGTCCGCCGCAGCTGCTGGACGTGCTTCCGGACGGTCCCGGCGTCGCCGCGGGCGACCGGCCCGGTCAGCGCGGCGTCGCCGCTGCGCAGCGCGTTGTCCAGGGCCGCGCCGAGCAGCGGGCCGAGCATCCGCCCCGGTTCGGCCACGCCCGCGTCGGTGAGGATCTCCATCGCCTGGGCGACCAGGGTGACCAGGTGGTTCGAACCGTGGGCCAGGGCGGTGTGGTAGAGCGGGCGCATCTCCTCGGGCACCCACTCGGGCTCGCCGCCCATCTCCACCACCAGCGCCTCGGCGACCGGCCGCAGCTCCTCCGGCGAGGTCACCCCGAACGGGCAGCTGGACAGCCGGGCGACGTCCACCGACGTCCCGGTGAAGGTCATCGCCGGGTGCAGCGCCAGCGGCAGCGCGCCGACCCGGGTCGCGGGCTCCAGCACCGCCACCCCGTGCGCGCCGGAGGTGTGCGCCAGCAGCTGTCCCGGACGGACCGCGCCGGTCGCGGCCAGACCGGCCACCAGCTCCGGCAGCACATCGTCGGGGACGGTCAGCAGTACCAGGTCGGAGGCCGCCATCACCTGCGGCGGGGTCACCAGCCGCACGCCGGGCAGCAGGTTCTCCGCGCGGCGGCGGGAGGCCGCGGACACGCCGGACGCGGCCACCACCCGGTGGCCCGCCAGTTGCAGCGCGGCGCCGAGGGCGGGTCCGACCCGCCCGGTGCCGACCACGCCGACGGCGAGCCGGGCCGGCCGGTTGCCGGGGTCGCCGGGATCTCCAAGCTCGGGCAGACCGAGGTCGTCCGCGCTCACACTCACCGCACCTTCTTCCGTTCCAGTCCTCACGGGTACCGGACGTACCGCCTCATCCTACGGCGGGGGGCGGCGCGGGCCGACGCCGGTCACGCCGCCTCGGTGTCGTCCTTCGGGCCCTCGTTGTAGACCGAGGCGCGCTCCTGGCCGGACAGGGCGGCGATGGCGTCCATGATCTCGTCGGTCACCGCGCGGCGGACCGGGCCGACCGGGCGCAGCTCGCGGCGGTCGTCGAAGTCCAGCGGCTCGCCGAAGCGGACCGTCACCCGGCGGACCCGGGGCAGCCGCTTGCCGACCGGCTGGATCTTCTCGGTGCCCTCCAGTGCCACCGGCACCACCGGGGCCCCGGACTCCAGCGCCAGCCAGGCCACGCCGGTGCGCCCGCGGTACAGCCGCCCGTCCAGCGAGCGCTTGCCCTCCGGGTAGATGCCGAAGGCCATGCCCTCGTTCAGCACCCCCAGCGAGGCGTCCAGCGAGGCCTGCGCGGCCCGGTGGGTGCCGCGCTCGACCGGGACGGCGCTGATCGCGGTGAAGAAGGACTTGCTGATCCGACCCTTGAGGCCGCCCATGGTCCAGTACTCGGACTTGGCCAGGAAGGCCACCGGACGCGGCGCCACCAGCGGGATCACCATGCTGTCGATGAACGAGAGGTGGTTGCTGGCGAGGATCACCGGACCGCGCCTGGGCACGTTCTCGCGTCCCTCGATCACCGGCCGGTAGACCACACGCGCGAGCGGGATCAGCAGCGACCTGAGGACTAGAGCGAACAACGGACCCTCCGGGGGCGTTCTGCGGATGTCAGCGCGCCGGGCACGCCGCCCGGCGCTCTGAGGGTAGCGGGGGCGGGCACCCGGGGTCGGAAACGGTCGCGGTCCGGTGCGCGATGATCGTCGCATGGCAGATGAGATGAAGGACCCGGCCCAGCGCCGGTTCGAGGCCCTGCGCGGCGCCCGCCGGCTGCTCTCAGGCCAGCGCCCGCAGACGCTGCGGGAGGGGCTGGCCGGGCTCGCCGAGGCGCCGTACCCGCTGGACTCGCGTCCCGACGTCTACGGCGACGGCGTGGTCGAGGAACTGGAGCGGAAGGTCGCCGGGCTGCTGGGGAAGGAGGCCGCGGCCTTCTTCCCGACCGGGACGATGGCGCAGCAGGCGGCGCTGCGCTGCTGGGCCGAGCTGACCGGCGACCGGACCGTGGCGATGCATCCGCTGGCGCACCCCGAGGTGCATGAGCGCTTCGCCTACGCCCAGCTCAGCGGGCTGCGCAGCGTCTGGCCGACGTCCGCGCGGCGGATCGCCACGGCGGACGAGGTCGCGGACTTCGCCGAGCCCTTCGGCACGCTGATGCTGGAGCTGCCGCTGCGCGACGCCGGCTTCGTCCTGCCCAGCTGGGAGGAGCTGGTCGCGGTGGTCGGCGCGGCCCGGGAGCGGGACGCGGTGGTGCACGTCGACGGGGCCCGGCTGTGGGAGACGGCGCCGCACTTCGGCCGCCCGCTCACCGAGATCGCCGACCTGGCGGACTCGGTCTACGTCTCGTTCTACAAGACCCTGGGCGGGATCAGCGGCGCGGCGGTGGCCGGGCCCGAGGGGTTCGTCGCGCAGGCGAAGACCTGGCGGCACCGCTACGGCGGGCAGCTCTACCAGCAGTGGCCGGCCGCGCTGGCCGCGCTGGCCGGGATCGACCGGGAGCTGCCCCGGCTCGACGCGTACACCGCCCACGCCAAGGTGGTCGCGGCGGCGCTGGCCGAGGCGCTGGCCGGGGTCCCCGGCGCCCGGGTGTTCCCCGAGCCGCCGCACACCCACCAGTTCCAGCTGTGGCTGCCGTTCGCCGCGGACGACCTGACCGAGGCCGGGCTGCGGCTGGCCGAGGAGGACGGCACCGCGCTGTTCGGCTGGTGGGCCGAACCGGGCCTGCCCGGCCTCTCCTGCACCGAGGTCACGGTCGCCGGCCCGGCCCTGGAGTGGACCGCGGCGGACGTGCGCGAGGCGGTGGGGCGGCTGCTGGCCCGGCTCTGACCCGCGCGCCCGGTCCGGCCTGCCTCGTGACCCGGCCTGCGTCCCGGCCCGGCCTGCCGCTAGAGCACGCCGCCGGCCCGGACCAGGCCGGTCTCGTAGGCGAGGACCACGGCCTGGACCCGGTCGCGCAGCTGCAGCTTGGTCAGGATCCGGCCGACGTGGGTCTTCACCGTCGCCTCGGACAGGGTCAGCCGCAGCGCGATCTCGCCGTTGGACATCCCCTGGGCGATCAGCAGCAGCACCTCCCGCTCGCGGTCGGTGAGCCGGGCCAGCTCCGGGGTGTCGGCCACCGGCACCGAGCTGGGCAGCACCGAGGCGAAGCGGTCGATCATGCGGCGGGTGGTGGTCGGGGCGACCACCGCGTCGCCGCCGCGGACCGAGCGGATCGCGGCGACCAGCTCGGCCGGCGGGACGTCCTTGAGCAGGAAGCCGCTGGCGCCCGCCTTGAGCGCGGCGAAGGCGTACTCGTCCAGGTCGAAGGTGGTGAGGATGAGCACCCGGGGTCCGCTCGGCGTGCCCTCGTGGTCCTGGACCTGGCTCTCGCAGATCCGCCGGGTGGCCTCGACGCCGTCCATCCGCGGCATCCGGACGTCCATCAGGATCACGTCGACCTCGGTGCCGGCCAGCACCTCCAGCGCCTGGAGGCCGTCCCCGGCCTCGGCCACCACCTCGATGTCCTGCTGCGACTGGAGCACCATCCGGAAGCCGGTGCGCAGCAGTTCCTGGTCGTCGACGAGCATCACGCGGATCGGCATGGCGGGGGGATTCCTTCGCGGAGCGGGGGCGGGGGTGGGGTGGATGGAACGGTCGGGGTGGCGGGCGGCGCGGGTAGCGGCGGCACGAGCAGGTTGCGCGGGCAGACGGGTCAGGCAACGAAGCGGTGCGGGAGCGAAGCGGGGCGGGCGGTGCAGGGCGGGCGAAGCGGCTGGGGTCAGGGGGTGGCTGGGCTGGGGGTCTCGGTCGGGGCTGGGGCGGCGTCGGGGGTGTTCGATGCGGTTCCGGGCGCAGTTGCCCTGGCGGCCCCCGGCGCAGCCGGCCTGCGGGACGGGGTGAGCGGCAGCACCGCGCTGATCCGGAAGCCGCCGCCCGGACGCGGGCCCGCGTCCAGCGTGCCGCCGACCATGCCGACCCGCTCGCGCATCCCGATCAGCCCGTGCCCGAAGCCGTCCTCGCCGCCGTCCCGGGCGAGCTCCGCGCTGGCGCCGCGGCCGTTGTCCTCGATCAGCATGTCGAGCCCGCGCTCGTCGAAGCGGATCCGCACCGTCGCGCTGGTCTGCGGACCCCCGTGCTTGCGGGCGTTGGTCAGCGCCTCCTGGACGATCCGATAGGCCGTCAGCTCGACGCCCCGCGGCAGCTCCCGCGGCTCGCCGTCGATCCGGAAGGCCACCGGCAGCCCCGCCGTGCGGACCTGCTCCAGCAGGTCCGGCAGCTGCTCGACCCCGGGCTGCGGCACGTACTCGCCCGCGCTGTCGGCCGAGCGCAGCAGTCCGAGCAGCCGCCGCATCTCCTCCAGCGCCTGCCGGCCGGTGCTGGCGATGGTGGCCAGCGCCTGCTTGGCCTGGTCCGGCGAGCCGTCCATGACGTAGGAGGCGCCGTCCGCCTGAACGATCATCACCGAGACGTTGTGGGCCACCACGTCGTGCAGCTCCCGGGCGATCCGGGCCCGCTCCGCGGCGACCGCGATCTGCGACTGGGCGTCGCGCTCCCGCTCCAGCCGGGCCGCCCGGTCCTCCAGCTCGACGTAGTAGGCCCGGCGGATCCGGGTGAACCGGCCGAGCACCCAGCACAGCACCAGCGGGGTGGACAGCAGCAGCCCGAAGAAGATCCTGGTCCAGGTCGAGGTGTGGCTGGACTCGTCCGGGCCGCTGAACCGGAACCAGGTCAGCGGCCCTCCGGCGAAGGCCGCCAGCAGGGTCAGCCGGGAGGTCCAGACGTCGGCGAAGGCGGCCCCGGTGTAGGCCAGGACCAGCAGCGCGATGTCCGCGCTGTTGGGATTCCAGCGCAGGGCCAGCTGGATCAGGCCGACCAGGATGCCGGCCAGGACGGCGGCGTCCGGCCAGCGCCGCCGGAAGGTCACCGCCGTGCAGAGCACCAGTGCGACCGGGACCACCGACAGCCGGAAACCGCCGTGCACCGTGTCGCTCAGCACTTCGAGCCCGGACAGCAGGAACAGCAGGGCGGCCCACGCGGCGTCGACCACGGTGGGGTGCCTGCGGAACCAGCTGTAGATGTACTGCACGGTTACCAGCCTAAGGAGCCGGAACGGCCGCAGGGTCACCCGCCGGGCTGAACCCGTCGTCCTCCGCAGGTCGGAGAAGGATTCCCGGCTCGCTAGGGTGCACGGATGGACCACGAGAGCAGCCCCGGTTGGCCCGGTTGGCGGCAGGCGACCGAGCGGGCGCTGTACCGGGACGGCGGCTTCTTCGTCCGCGGGCCCGGTCCGGCCGGGCACTTCAGGACCTCGGTGCACGCCTCCGGGCTGTTCGCCGGAGCCGTGCTGGCGCTGCTGCGCGAGGTGGACGCGGCCCTGGGCGGGCCGTCCGAGCTGGTGCTCACCGACGTCGGGGCGGGGCGCGGTGAGCTGCTGCTCGCGCTGGCCGCGCAGGCCCGCGAGCAGGCCCCGGAGCTGGCGCGCAGGCTGGTGCTGCGCGCGGTGGAGCGGGCGCCCCGGCCGGAGCGGCTGCCGCGGTGGGTGCACTGGGCCGACCGGGTCGCCCCGGCCGCGCACGGGGTCGTCTTCGCCAACGAGTGGCTGGACAACGTGCCGGTCGAGATTGCCGAGGTGGACGCCGAGGGCGTGCCCCGGCGGGTCCTGGTCCACCCGGAGACCGGCCAGGAGCGCCTCGGCGAGCCGGTGGCCGGGGCGGACGCGGACTGGCTGGCCCGCTGGTGGCCGCTGGACCCGGCGCACGCCGAACCGGGCTTCCGGGCCGAGATCGGCCGTCCGCGCGACACCGCCTGGGCCGCGGCGGTGGGCTCGCTCGGCCTCGGCGTCGCGGTCGCGGTGGACTACGCGCACCGGGCCGGGGCCCGGCCGCCGTTCGGCAGCCTGGCGTCGTTCCGGGACGGCCGCGAGGTCCGCCCGGTCCCGGACGGCAGCCGCGACCTGACCTCGCACGTCGCCCTGGACTCCTGCCTGGACGCCGCCGCGCGGGCGCACCCGTCGGTCGTCCACAGTCTGTGGACGACGCAGCGCGAGGCGCTCCGGCTGCTCGGTGTGGACGGCGCGCGCCCCCCGCTCGCGCTGGCGTCGAGCGATCCGGCCGGATACCTGCGCGCCCTCGCCGCCGCCGGGGAGGCCGCCGAGCTGACCGCGGCGGCCGGTCTCGGCGGGTTCGGCTGGGGCGTCCAGTCCGTGGGGATGCCGCTGCCCCCGCGCTGGTACGCCCTCGACGGCGCTGATGGCACACTCTTGCCCCATGACGAGTAGCACGGGGACGAGCGGCGCCGGGACGAACGGCACCGGCGGCGTCCGGGAGACCACGGTCGGGATCGGCGCCGGCGCGGCCACCGAGCTGGGCACCGCGGACATGGTGCTGAACATCGGCCCGCAGCACCCCTCGACGCACGGCGTGCTGCGGCTGAAGCTGCGGCTGGACGGCGAGCTGATCACCGCGGCCGAGCCGGTCGTCGGCTATATGCACCGCGGCGCGGAGAAGCTGTTCGAGGCCCGCGACTACCGGCAGATCGTCATGCTGGCGAACCGTCACGACTGGCTGTCCGCCTTCGCCAACGAGCTGGGCGTGGTGCTCGGGGTCGAACGGATGCTCGGCATGGAGGTGCCGGAGCGGGCCACCTGGACCCGCACCCTGCTGGCCGAGCTGAACCGGGTGCTGAACCACCTGATGTTCCTCGGCTCGTACCCGCTGGAACTGGGCGGGATCACCCCGGTCTTCCACGCCTTCCGCGAGCGCGAGCAGTTGCAGGCGGTGATGGAGGAGGCCTCGGGCGGCCGGATGCACTACATGTTCAACCGGGTCGGCGGCCTCAAGGAGGACCTCCCGGCCGGCTGGTACCGGCGGGTCCGCGCGGCGGTCGCCGCGGTCCGGGGCCGGATGGGCGTCTTCGACGACCTGGTCCTCGGCAACGACATCTTCCGGGCCCGCACCCGGGGGGTGGGCGTGCTCTCCGCCGCGTCGGTGCACGCCTACGGGGTGAGCGGGCCGGTCGCCCGCGCCTCCGGCGTCGACTTCGACCTGCGCCGGGACGAGCCGTACCTCGCGTACGGCGAACTGGGCGACGTGCTGCGGGTGGTGACCCGGCAGGAGGGCGACTGCCTGGCCCGGTTCGAATGCCTGCTGGACCAGGTGCACAACGCTCTGGCGCTGGCCGACGCCTGCCTCGACCGGCTGGACGCGGCGGCGCCAGGACCGATCAACCTGCGGCTGCCCAAGGTGCTGAAGGCCCCGGAGGGGCACACCTACACCTGGACCGAGAACCCGCTCGGGGTCAACGGCTACTACCTGGTCTCCCGCGGCGACAAGACGCCGTGGCGGCTGAAGTTGCGGTCGGCCTCGTTCAACAACATCCAGGCGTTGGGCGAGCTGCTGCCGGGGACCCTGGTCGCCGACATGGTGGCGATCCTGGGCTCGATGTTCTTCGTCGTCGGCGACATCGACAAGTAGCCGCCGGCACGCGCCGGCAGGTGCGGTCGGACGGCGGGTCAGATCGCGCGGAGCGCCCGGACGTCGATCGGCTCGGTCTCGTCGTCAGCGGTGAGGTCCACCAGGCCGGCCGTGCCGGGGCCGGCCCCGTCCGCTGACGCCGCGTCGGTGCGGCCGTGGACCGGGTCGGGGAGGGCGCCGACGGCGGCTTCCGTCGCGACCGGGTCGCCCGCGTAGAGCTGCTGCGCGGCGGCGGCCTCGTCCCCGACGACGTCGGCGAGGTCGCCGAGGCCGCGGGAGATCGCGGCCTCCTGGCGGCTGAAGAAGTTGAAGGTGCCGCCGCTGCCGGCCTCCTTGCGGAGCAGGTCCCGCGACTGGCGCGCCGGGCGCACCAACGCGGTCGGCAGCACGGCCGAGGCCGGCCGCATGGGCGGAAGCGCCGCCCGCGCCCACGCCGGAGCCGCCGCCCCCGCGGGGGCGGCCCGACCGGAGGTCGGCACCTGCGGCACGGCCCCTGCCGGGGCGGACAGGGCCGTTGCCCCGGACCGCGCACCGGACGCGGTGGAACCGGAAGGCGCGGCGCCCCCAGCCACAGGCCCGCCCTGCGGAGCCGCCGCGGCGGACGCGCCCTGCGGCGCGGACCCGGCAGCTGCGGACACCATCACGCCCTGCACAGCCGTCCCGCCAGCAGAACCCGTCACGCCCTGGGCGGCCGTCCCGGCGGACGCAGACGCCGTCGCGCCCTGCGGGGCTGTCGCCGCGGTGGCTTCTGCCGGGGCGGGGTGCTGCCGGGCGGCGGCCAGGGCGTCGAGTGCTGACGGCAGCGGAGCTGCCAGCCCCGGCACGGCCGGGACCCCGGTCCCGCCCCCCTGCTCGCCCGCGTACACCGCTGCCCCCGGCTCCCGCTGCTCCCCTGTGGACGCCGCGGTCCCCTGCTCCTGTCGCTCGCCTGCGTACACTGCGGTCCCCTGTGGGGCCTGGGCGGCGGCGATGCGTTGGGCCTGGCCCACCGCCGCCCGCCGCTCCAGGCCGCGGAGCGCCGCCGCGGCCTTGAGGTAGGCGGTCGGGGACGGTCGGGTGCCGCGGACCGCGGCCTCCCGGCGGCGGGCCTCCTCCGCCTCCCGCGCCGCGGCCTCGGCCGCGATCCGGGCGCGGTCCCGCAGCAGCCGGGCGTTCTCCGACTCGGTCCTGGTGATCTGCGCCCGCTGCGCCAGCAGCCTCCGCTCCAGCCGCTTGACCTGCTCCTCGGCCGCCTCCGCCTGGGCCTCCAGCTCCGCGGCGCGGTCCTCGAACCGGGCCTCGTCGCGGCCCCTGGCCGCGATCTCGGCTTCCAGCTCGGCCTCTCCCGCGTGCTCGCGCAGCCGCAGCAGCACCGCCCCGGCGAACGCGCCGACCGACGCCGCCACGACCAGGGTCCGCAGGACCACCGGATCGGTGGTGAACACTGCGGATACGAGCGAGGCGATGGCCAGGATCCCGCAGGCGGTGGGGGGAAGAAGCCTGCTCAAAGGCGAGGACTGGCGGTGGCGACCACGTGGCATGGCCAGAAATCTAGCGTGCCCGGCGCGGCGATGTCAGGTGAGGTGTCAAACACGGTCTTGACAACGTCGGAAGGTGACACCGGGTCCACGAAGGACTGCCGTAGGTGACTGTTTCAGCGCCTTCAGCGCTTCAGCGCCGTTCGCTGGACGCGTGCACCGCGGTCTCCGCGTCGGGGTCGTCCGGCAGCCGGCAGATGTGCTGGATCCAGAGCCCCGCGGCCATCACCGCGAGCCCGGCCAGCACCGCGAACAACGCGGTGAGCGCCTGGTTGCTGCGGGCCGGCGGCGCGTTCCCCATGGTCAGCAGGAACACCCCGATCCCGCCGTAGATCCCGGTCACCAGCGCCGCGACCAGCGCGCTGGCCTGGCCGAGCACCACCGCGCGGGCGGCCGACAGCGGGTCCACGCCCTTGGCGCCGGGCACCCGCTCGCGCTGCGCCTTCAGCCGGGACCGCAGCGAGACCGCCGTGGCGATCAGCACCACCGCGACGGCGGCCAGCACGATCGGTGCGGCGGTGGGGACCCCCGGCAGCGAGTCCACCGAGTTCCACAGCTGCGACCCGGCCCAGGAGAGCACCCCTGCAACGAGAGTGATCCCGACCAGTACGACCGGGCGTAGCGCCTTCACGGTCTCCCCTTCGATCCCGATTCCACGGTGCCCCCGAGCCTACCCGCCGCCGAAGGGCTATTCCGGAAGGTGCAGTGCCACGTCCCCGCGACGCTGGACGCCGGCCTCGCCGACGGCGCGGAGCAGTTCGGCGACCGGGCCGTGCCCGGGGATCCGCGCCTCGGCGTCGGCGTCCAGCCAGGGCGCGAGCACGAACGCCCGCTCGTGCGCCCGCGGGTGCGGCAGCGTCAGTTCCGGGGTGTCCAGCAGCACGCCCTCGTAGGACAGGATGTCGACGTCCAGGGTGCGCGGGCCCCAGCGGACCTCGCGGACCCGGCCGAAGGCGTCCTCGACCGCGTTGGCGCGCTCCAGCAGCGAGCCCGGCGGCAGCGTGGTGCGCAGCACCAGCACCGCGTTGAGGAACGGGGGCTGGTCCTCGGGACCGCCGACGCCCTCGGTCTCGAACACCGCGGAGACCGCGGTGACCCGGACCCCGGGGGTGTCCTCCAGCGCGTCCACCGCGCCCTGCAGGGTGTCCAGGCGGTTGCCCAGGTTGCTGCCCAGCGCGACGACCGCGCTGCGCGGGTTGTGCAGGGTGGTGTCGGCCGAGTCGACCTGGCGCTCGACCTCGGGGGAGACCGGTGTGGTGGTGGGGTCGCTGCTCATCCGCGGCTCCGAACGATGGTGATGGTCACGTCGTCGAACGGCACGGTGATCGGGGCGTCCGGCTTGTGCACGGTCACCTCGACCTCCTGTACCGCCTCGTGCTTCAGGCACTGGTCGGCGATGCGCTGGGCGAGGGTCTCGATCAGGTCCACCGGGTCGCCCTGCACGACGGCGACGACCTCCTCGGACACGATGCCGTAGTGGACGGTGCGGGTGAGGTCGTCGCCGGAGGCCGCGAGGCGGGTGTCGAGGCCCATGACCAGGTCCACCACGAAGGTCTGCCCCTGCTCGCGCTCGCGGGCGAAGACGCCGTGGTGGCCACGGGCACGCAGGCCCCGAACCGCGACACGGTCCAGCATCGAATCACTCCACTCAGGCTTTTCGGGCCACGCTGCCCGGACAGCACCAACGTACCCTCCGCCGCTGACAGCATTCGCCGGACCCGCGCCTATTCCTCGTCGGGACCGCTGGTCAGCACGGGCGATCCGTGGTGCGACCAGAGCCGCCAGCCGTCGGCGGTGCGGCGGAACAGGTTGGTGGCCACCACCCGGCCGCCCACCAGCGGGCCCAACTCGCCCTCCTCCTCGGACTCGCCGCCGGAGAGGATGTTCTCGGTGCACGTGACGAGTGCCACATCGCCGAGCAGCTCCACCTCGACGTCGGTCAGGAAGAACTGGATGTACTCGGTGTGCGCCATGATCAGCGCGTAGGAGCGCAGCACCGAGGCCCGGCCGCGCAGCACCGGCCAGCCGGGGTGGACGCAGACCGCGCCGCGGACGTCGTCGGCGTCCGCGCCGGAGACCCAGACCGCGGTGAGCGCGTCCAGGTCGCCGGCCTCCAGCGCGGCGTAGAGGGCGGCGTTGGCCGCCTCGACCTCGACCGCGGCGATGTCGTCGGAGGTGGTCACGCGGCACCGCCGCGGGCGGCCCGCAGCGCGGCCTCGACCCGGACCGCGTCCACGGTCGCGGGCACCTCGTGCACCCGGACCGCCCAGGCGCCCTGGGCGGCGGCGAGCGCGGAGACGGCGGCGGTGGCCGCGTCGCGGGCGCGGGCCGGGCGGGGCTCGCCGGTGGCCGGGTCGGCCAGCAGCGTGCCCAGGAACCGCTTGCGGGAGGCGGCGACCAGCACCGGGCGGCCCAGCCGGGACCAGGCGTCCAGCCGGGCCAGCAGGGCCCAGTCGTCCTCACGGGTCTTGGCGAAGCCCAGCCCGGGGTCGACGATCACCTGGGCGGGGTCGACCCCGCCGGAGACCACAGCGTCCATCTGCCGCTCCACTTCCTCGATGACCTCGCCCACTACATCCCCGTAGGCGGCCAGGTCATCCATGCCGGCGGACTGCCCGCGCCAGTGCATCACCACGAACGGCACACCCGTTCGAGCGGCCACCGACACCATCCGGTCGTCCGAGCGGCCCCCGCTGACGTCGTTGACGATCCGCGCGCCCGCGTCCACCGCGGCCTCGGCCACGTCCGCGCGCATGGTGTCCACACTGACCAGCGCCCCGCCCTCGGCCAGCCCGCGGACCACCGGGAGCACCCGGCGCAGTTCCTCCTCCCGGGTGACCCGCACCGCGCCGGGGCGCGTCGACTCACCACCGACGTCGACCACATCCGCGCCCTGGGCCACCAGCTCCAGGCCGTGCGCGACCGCCTTGCCCGGATCGAGCCACAGCCCGCCGTCGGAGAAGGAATCGGGGGTGACGTTGACGATCCCCATCACCCCGCAGCGCCCCCAGGCGGGCAGCGGCATCGTGTTCGCGTTCATGCGCCCATTCTCAGGGCTGCGACAGCCCCGGCTCACCGAGGGCCGGGTCGGCAGCCCGGCGCTCGCCCACCCGCGGCGCGGGCGCGGGACCGCCCCGACGCAGCCGGCGCAGGAACTTCGGCGGCTCCATCACGATGAACGCCTCGGCCTGCAGCGCCGAGATGCCGATCCGGGGCAGGTCGCGGGCGGTCGGGTAGACCAGGAAGCGCGGCTCCCAGATCGGGCGGAACTTGGCGTTGAACTTGTACAGCGACTCGATCTGGAACCAGCGCGACAGGAACACCAGCAGCCCGCGCCAGGCCCGCAGCACCGGGCCCGCGCCGATCCGCTCGCCGCGGGCCAGCGCCGAGCGGAACATCGCGAAGTTCAGCGACACCCGGCTGACGCCGAGCCCGGGACCGGCCTCCAGCGCCTTGACGATCAGCAGCTCGTTCAGGCCCGGGTCGGCGTCCCGGTCCCGGCGCATCAGCTCCAGCGAGATGCCGTCGCGACCCCACGGCACGAAGTGCAGCACCGCGCGGATGTCCGATGCCCCCTCAAGTGCGCCGTCGGGCAGCTTGTGCGCGGTGACCACCACGCAGCCCTCGTCGGCGGGGTCGCCGAAGCGTCCCAGCGCCATCGAGAAGCCGCGCTCGGTCTCGGTGCCGCGCCAGGCGTCGGCGGCGTGACGGATCGCCACCAGCTCGGCCTCGCTGAGCTCGTCCACCCGGCGCACCCGGCAGGTGTAGCCGGACCGCTCGATCCGCTTCACCATCTGCCGGACGTTGCGCATGGCCCGGCCCTCCAGGGTGAAGTCGGCCACCTCGACGACGGCCTCGTCGCCGATCTCCAGCGCGTCGAGGCCGGCCTCGCGGGTCCACACCTCGCCGCCGGTCTCGCTGCAGCCCATCACCGCGGGCACCCAGGCGTGCCGGTGCGCCTCGTCCATGAACACCTTGATCGCCCCGGGCCAGGCCTCGACGTCGCCGATCGGGTCCCCCGAGGCGAGCATCACCCCGGAGACCACCCGGTAGGCGATGGCGGCCTTGCCGCTGGGTGAGAACACCACGCTCTTGTCCCGGCGCAGCGCGAAGTAGCCGAGCGAATCGCGCGCGCCGTGCCGGGTGAGCAGGCCGCGGACCTGCGCCTCCTCGTCCACGCTCAGTTCGGCGACCGGCTTGGACGGCTTGGTCGCCAGCCACAGCGTGCTCACCGCGGTGAACAGGCCGAGCCCGGCCAGCGAGTAGTAGACCAGGTCGTTGGTGTCCTCCATGGTGTAGTGGATCGGGCCACCGACCCCGATCAGGCCCCAGGCGACCTGCCAGAAACGGTCGCCGAAGCTGGGAGTTCCCAGAGTGGTCCTGGCGTGCGAGCTGACGATCACCAGTCCGAGCCCGAAACTGATCAGCGACATCGCCAGGAAATTCCACAGCGCCCGCCAGCGAGTGCGCGGATCCGACAGTGCGTAGAACTCACGCCTGTTCACCAGTACGACCACGAACACCACCAGGGTGACCGCGGCCGTGACGGTGTGGTGCCAGCGCAGCGCCTCCAACAGGAAACCCACCGGCAGCAGCACCGCGACGGCCTGCCAGGCCCGTTGTTTCCGGCGCCGCAACGCATGCGCCAGCATGATCAGCAGAATGCCCACGACCAGCGACGCGGCGGTGGCGACCCTGGTCACCGTCCCCGGGAGAAAGCTCGCGAGCTCGTGTACCCGGGTGCCCCGGAAATGCGGGGCGACCGCGCCGACGATATCCCCGAGACCCACCAGTGCGGTGGCGTAACCGACCGCCGCGGGCGCCCACGGGCGGGAGACCTTGGGCAGTTGGATGCCCTTCCGCTGGGGGCCCTCGGGGAACTGCTGCTCACTCATGGACAGCCAGCGTAGGGGCATCGGTAAGGAACTCGGTCAGACCGAAGTAGGAGCAGGTCAGACCCAGGCATGAGTTTCCTCCCGGGAGGTGACGATTCGGTCAACCCGCGCAACCTGCCGTGCATGCTGGTACGTCGGACCCTTCGTACGCCCAGGCTCCTCCCAGGAACCTCCGCGGACGAAGGCGACGCACCGAACTCCGGCAAAACAGGATGTGACATGGGACTGACCAGCCAGAAACTGCAGATTCTCATCGCGGCACTCGCGGTGGTCTGCTTTGCGGCCGCGGTCTGGCTCTGGCCCCGGCTGAGTGGCCGCAGCTGGCGGGCCCTGCTGGGACGGATCGGCGCGCTGCTGGTCAGCCAACTGCTGACGCTGATGGCCATCGCCCTGGCCGCGAACAACTGGGGCGCCTTCTACAGCTCCTGGTCCGACCTGCTCGGCACCGACCAGGGCGGCGGGGCGGTCACCATAGGCGGGCCGCCGGTGGCCTCCACCGGCAGCACCGACGGCCCGCGCTCGTCGGTGGACGTCCAGGGCAGCAAGCCGGTGGCGCTGCAGCTGCCGGGCCACCCCGGCCTCAGCGGCGGGACGGTGCAGCAGGTCAGCATCCACGGCGGGGGCACCGGGCTGACCGAGCCCGGCTTCGTCTACCTGCCGCCGCAGTACCAGGACCCGGCCTACGCGAAGACCAGGTTCCCGGTGATCGTGGTCTTCACCGGCTACCCGGGCAACGCGACCAGCCTGATCACCCGGATGAAGTACCCCACGGTGGCGGCCCAGGCGATCCAGCAGCAGCAGATGAGCCCCACGATCCTGGTGCTGATGCGCCCCTCGGTCGCCATGCCCAGGGACACCGAGTGCCAGGACGTGCCCGGCGGCCCGCAGGCCGAGAGCTTCTTCACCCGGGACCTGCGCCAGGCGATGGCGTCCCGCTACCGGGCCGAGACCCAGGCCTCGGGCTGGGGCGTGATAGGCGACTCGACCGGCGGCTACTGCGCCCTGAAGATCACCATGCGGCACCCCGAGGCGTACACCGTCGCCGCATCGCTCTCCGGCTACTACAAGTCCGCCGTGGACAGCACCACCGGCAGCCTCTTCGGCGGGAGCAGCCGGCTCCAGGACGAGAACGACCTGATGTGGCGGCTGAAGAACCTGCCGCACCCCAAGGTGTCGCTGCTGGTCAGCAGCAGCAAGAAGGGCGAGGGCGACTACCGGGCCACGCTGGCCTTCGCCGCCGCCGCCAACGGGCAGACCAGCGTCGGCACGCTGATCCTCCCCGAGGGCGGGCACAACTTCGGTACCTGGAACCGGGAGACCCCGGCCGCGCTGCGCTGGATGTCCGCGCGGCTGAGCCCCCCGCTGAGCGGGAGCAGCGTGCCCGGCCCGGTGCCCGGCACCGGGGTCGACAGCTCCTGACGGATCACGTCATCCGTTCGGGGGGCTTCAGGCCCTCCTTGCCGCTACCCGCCGCGCCCAGGCGGGAGAATGGCGGCCGTGCCGACCGGCACAGGAGGGTGGGCGGCATTCGAGAGCGCAGGACACGATGGATCTGACCAGCAGCACGCTCCAGTACGAGGCAGGGGGCCTGACCCTCGCCTTCGTCGTCGCCACGGTCTGGCTCTGGCCCCGGCTGGCACGGCGCGGGATCCTCCCGATCGCCGGGCGTTTCATGATGATCATCGCCTCGCAGCTGTCGCTGGTGCTGCTGGTGACACTCATGCTCAATTCCTACGGAGACTTCTACCCGACCTGGCAGGACCTGACCGGCGGCGGCAGCAACACGGTCACCATCGGCTCCGGCCCGGGGAACCGGGCGACCCAGGCCGGACTGTCCGGCAGCCGGCTGGTGCTCCCGGCCGACGACTCCTCACTGCGGCAGCAGCCGGACCTGGTGCACGGCCCGGCCGCGCAGGTGGGCCAGTACAGCGCGGTGACCATCGTCGGCGAGCACAGCGGGATCCAGCAGCAGGCCTACGTCTACCTCCCGCCGGAGTACTTCCAGCCGGCCTTCCAGCACACCGCCTTCCCGGTGCTGACCACCTACGTCGGCTACCCCGGCAGCATCCAGGGGGTGATGGCCCGGCTGAAGCTGCCGCAGACCGCCGCGAAGATGATGGCGGCCGGACAGATGCGGCCCACCATCGTGGTGCTGATCTCGCAGACCGTCGCCACCCCCCGGGACACCGACTGCGTCGACGTGGCCGGCGGGCCGCAGGTCGAGACCTACCTGACCAGCGACTACCAGACCGCGATGCGCTCCGCCTACCGGGTCAGGCCGGAGGCCGCCGCCTGGGGCCTGGTCGGCTTCTCCGAGGGCGGCACCTGCGCCCTGGAGAACGCGATGCGGCACCCGAACGAGTTCGGCGTCGCGGTCTCGCTCGGCGGCGACTTCCGGGACACCGAGGACGCGCAGACCGGCACCCTCTTCGGCGCCAAGGGCACGGCCAGGGACAAGCTGCTGGACGGCTACAACCTGCTCTGGCGGCTGGAGCACCTGCCGGCCCCGAAGATCAAGGTCCTGGTCGCCACCACCGCGCACGGCGAACGCGACTACGCCCCGACCGAGGCGTTCCTGCACGCGGTCCGGCCCCCGATGGAGGCGACCCCGATGGTGCTCTCCAACGGCGGCCACAACTTCACCACCTGGGGAATCGAGCTGACCCCCTCGCTGACCTGGATGGCCCGCCAACTGCTGCCCCCGGCCCAGATCACCACGCCCCCGCCGACGCACAAGCACACCTCGGCCGGGCCCCGCCCGTCCGGGCACGGCACCCAGCCGCCCGCGAAGACCGACGCCTGGACCCCGGCCCAGGCCGCAGGACCGGCCGGCAAGCCCTGAGCGACTCGGGCCTCCGGCCGGACAAGGGCTAACGGGCGATGATCAGGCTCATCGCCTCGGAGCGGGTGGCGGCGTCGCGGAGTTGGCCGCGGACGGCTGAGGTGATGGTCTTGGCGCCGGGCTTGCGGATGCCGCGCATCGACATGCACATGTGCTCGCACTCGATCACCACGATCACCCCGCGCGGCTCCAGGATCCGCATCAGCGAGTCGGCCACCTGGGTGGTCAGCCGCTCCTGCACCTGGGGCCGCCGGGCGTAGACGTCGACCAGCCGGGCCAGCTTGGACAGGCCGGTGATCTTGCCGCTGTGCGAGGGGATGTAGCCGACGTGGGCGACCCCGCGGAACGGCACCAGGTGGTGCTCGCAGACGCTGGTCACCTCGATGTCCTTGACCAGCACCATCTCGTCGTGGCCGAGGTCGAAGGTGGTGGTCAGCACGTCCTCCGGCTCCTGCCAGAGCCCGGCGAATATCTCCTGGTACGCGCGGGCCACCCGGGCCGGCGTCTCCCGCAGGCCCTCGCGGTCGGGATCCTCGCCGACCGCCAGCAGCAGTTCCCGGACGGCTTCCTCGGCACGCTTCTGGTCGAACTCACGGACGGCGCCGGTCGGGCCCTCGATGGTCACCGGGTCGGTCATGGGTTGTTCTCCTCGCATAGGAATGCCGCTGCCCCAAGGTTAGAACCTTGGGGCAGCGGCACACATTCCGGAGCTTTCCGGTGGCCGCACCGGGAGCTCGGCTCCCGTTCGGCCCGGAAGGTCAGCTCCCGTTCGGCTCCTGCAGCGGCGGGAGCTTGGCGATGTCCACCACCGGGGAGGACCCCTCCAGCTGCGCCGTGCCGTTCGTCAGCGCCAGTTCCTTGGGGGACTGGACCGGCGGACGGGTGGACGGGGTCCGCCGGGCGGAACCGGTCCAGGCCGGGCGGGCCGGACGCTTCACCAGGTTGGCGAAGATCGCCGCGATCTGCTCCTTGTTCAGGGTCTCCTTCTCCAGGAGCTCCAGCACCAGGTTGTCCAGCACGTCGCGGTTCTCGACCAGGATCTCCCACGCCTCGTTGTGGGCGTTCTCGATCAGCTTCTTGACCTCCTCGTCCACCAGCCCGGCGACCTCTTCCGAGTAGTCGCGCTGGTGGCCCATCTCGCGGCCCAGGAAGGGCTCCGAGTTGTCGGTCCCGAACTTGATCGCGCCCAGGCGCTCGGTCATCCCGTACTGGGTGACCATGGCCCGCGCGGTGGCGGTGGCCTTCTCGATGTCGTTGGACGCGCCGGTGGTCGGGTCGTGGAAGACCAGCTCCTCCGCCGCGCGCCCGCCCATCATGTAGGCGAGCTGGTCCAGCATCTCGTTGCGGGTGGTCGAGTACTTGTCCTCGTCCGGGAGCACCATGGTGTAGCCCAGGGCCCGGCCGCGGGACAGGATGGTGACCTTGTGCACCGGGTCGCTGTTCGGAGAGGCCGCCGCGACCAGGGCGTGTCCGCCCTCGTGGTACGCGGTGATCTTCTTCTCCTTCTCCGACATGATCCGGGTGCGCTTCTGCGGACCCGCCACCACCCGGTCGATCGCCTCGTCCAGGGTGGTGTTGTCGATCAGCTTCTTGTCGCTGCGCGCGGTGAGCAGAGCGGCCTCGTTGAGGACGTTCGCCAGGTCGGCGCCGGTGAAGCCGGGGGTGCGGCGGGCGACGACCATGAGGTCGACGTCCGGGGCGACCGGCTTGCCCTTCTGGTGCACCTTGAGGATGTCGTGCCGACCGGTGAGGTCGGGACGGTCCACCGCGATCTGGCGGTCGAAGCGGCCCGGACGCAGCAGCGCCGGGTCCAGGATGTCGGGCCGGTTGGTCGCCGCGATCAGGATCACGCCGCCCTTGACGTCGAAGCCGTCCATCTCGACCAGCAGCTGGTTGAGGGTCTGCTCGCGCTCGTCGTGCCCGCCGCCGAGGCCGGCGCCGCGGTGGCGGCCGACCGCGTCGATCTCGTCGACGAAGACGATCGCCGGGGCGTTCGCCTTGGCCTGCTCGAACAGGTCGCGGACCCGGCTGGCGCCGACACCCACGAACATCTCGACGAAGTCGGAGCCCGAGATCGAGTAGAACGGCACCCCGGCCTCGCCCGCGACCGCGCGGGCCAGCAGGGTCTTACCGGTTCCGGGCGGGCCGTAGAGCAGCACGCCCTTGGGGATCTTGGCGCCGACGGCCTGGAATTTGGCCGGCTCCTGCAGGAACTCCTTGATCTCGTGGAGCTCCTCGACCGCCTCGTCCGACCCCGCGACGTCCGCGAAGGTGGTCTTGGGCGTGTCCTTGGTGATCAGCTTGGCCTTGGACTTGCCGAACTGCATGACCCGCGAGCCGCCGCCCTGCATCTGGTTCATCAGGAACAGGAACAGCAGGATGATCAGCACGATCGGCCCGAACGACAGCAGCAGGCCGACGAAGGCGTTCTGCTTGTCGACCTTGACCGTGTAGCTGTCCAGCGTCTTGTTGTCGACAGCCTTCTGCAGGGTGTCCTGGAGCCCCGCGATGTACGCGTCGGAGGCGTAGGGGGCCTGGATCTGGCTCGACCCGTCGACCTTCTGGCCGTCCTTGAGCTGAGCCTTGATCATCTGACTGTCGCCGGTGGTGATCTGTACCGACTTCGCCTGGCCGCTGCTGATCGCCGAGACGACCCTGCTGGTGTCCTCGGTCTTGTAGCCGGCCGAAGAGGACACGACCTGCATCAGCACCACGACGGCGAGGACGGCCAGCAGAATCCACATCACCGGCGCACGGAAGTATCGCTTCACGTCCATCCATGCGGGGCGACATCAGCCGCCCCGTCCCTCCTGCCACTGTGCGGCGTCACCAGGCTTCCAGCCGTGGGACGCGTCCTATGTATGACCTCGACCGGTTGGTCAACCACCGTCAGCTGCTCACAGTGGATTAAGTGGGACGGTACAGGACAGCGCCGCCGCGGGGATTCCACGGGACGCCGCCGTACCGGTGTCGAACGGCCTTTCACCGGGTCCAACGGAGAGAGGCCCTCCCCTGTTCCCGGCCTCGTCAGCCACCGTACACATGCGGTGCGAGGGTGCCGACGAACGGCAGGTTGCGGTACTTCTCGGCGTAGTCGAGCCCGTATCCCACGACGAACTCGTTGGGGATGTCGAAGCCGACGTACTTCACATCGATGGAGACCTTCGCCGCGTCCGGCTTGCGCAGCAGGGTGCAGACCTCCAGCGAGGCGGGTCCGCGCGACTGCAGATTGCTGAGCAGCCAGGACAGGGTCAGTCCCGAGTCGATGATGTCCTCGACGATGAGCACGTCGCGGCCGTTGATGTCGGTGTCCAGGTCCTTGAGGATGCGGACCACACCGGAGGACTTGGTCCCCATGCCGTAGGAGGAGACGGCCATCCAGTCCATGGTGACCGGGCTGTGCAGGGTCCGGGCCAGGTCGGCCATGACCATCACCGCGCCCTTCAGCACCCCGACGATCAGCAGGTCCCGGCCGGCGTAGTCGCGGTCGATCAGCTCCGCCAGCTCGGCGAGCTTGGCGTCGATCTCTTCCTTGCTGATGAGCACCTTCGCAAGGTCGGTGCCCATGTCCTTCTCGTCCACCCGCGGTACGTCCTTAAAAATCTGGAGTCTCAAGTGCTGGAGATCCGGCGTCTGCTCACAACCTTGCCATACCCGCTCCGGGCTCCATGCGGCGGAAGGCCAGCCGGGCCGAGCGGCGGCGCAGCTCGACCGCGCCGGGGAGGTGCAGCGGACCCTGCCCGTGCCAGTCGGTGACGAGCTGGTCCATCACTTCGAGGTGCCGGGCGAAGAGGTCGCCGGGCGGGCTGCCGGCCCGGATCGCGGCCCGGCGCAGCACCCGCCGCCGCACCGCGGGCGGCAGCTCGGCCAGCCGGGCGGTGTCCAGGCCCTCGTCGGTCAGCGCCTCGGCCTCGGCCTGCGCGGCCCAGGAGTCCAGCGCGTCGGCGTCGTCCCGGAACAGCCGGGCGGTGCGGGCCAGCGCCTCGACCACGCCGCCGCCGAGGTGCTTCTCCAGCACCGGCAGCACCTCGTGCCGGACCCGGGCCCGGGTGTAGGCGGGGTCGACGTTGTGCGGGTCGTCCCAGACCGGGAGGTCGAGCACGGCGCAGGCCTGGCGGGTGATCGCCCGGTCCAGGTCCAGGAAGGGACGGCGGTAGCGGCCGGTGGCGGCGGCCATCCCGGAGAGCGAGCGCGGGCCGGAGCCGCGGGCGAGGCCGAGCAGCACCGTCTCGGCCTGGTCGTCCCTGGTGTGGCCGAGCAGCACCAGGCTGGCGCCGTGGCGCTCGGCGGCGCCGTCCAGCGCGGCGTAGCGGGCGTCCCTGGCGGCGGCCTCCGGGCCACCCGCCCGGCGAACGCCGCCCCTGTCCGAGGCGCTGTGCGCCGCTCCGCCCGCCCGTCGCCCGCCACCACCCTCGTCCGAGGCGCTGTGCGCCGCACCGCCCGCCCGTCGCCCGCCACCACCCTCGTCCGAGGCGCTGTGCGCCGCACCGCCCGCCCGTCGCCCGCCACCACCCTCGTCCGAGGCGCTGTGCGCCGCACCGTATTCTGCGGAGCCGACGGTGACGCCGATCGCCTCGACCGGGTCCAGGCCGAGCGCGCGGAGCCGCCCGGCGACCTCGTCGGCGCGGCTGGTGGAGCCGCGCTGCAGGCCGTGATCGACCGTCACCGCACCGGCCCGCAGGCCGAGTTTGGCGGCCTCGAAGGCGGTGGCGGCGGCCAGCGCCATCGAGTCGGCGCCGCCGCTGCAGGCGACCAGGACCAGCGGCGCGTCCGGCGCGGGGCGGGGGCGGGGGGTGCGCAGCGCGGCGTGCCGCGGGTCGACGTCCCCGACGGGACGGAACACCGGGCGCGCGGCGGGCACCGGGACGGTGGCGGCGGGCTTGGGGGCAGTGGTGAAGGTGTCAGGAACCTGGGCGGCGATGTCGTTGAGCACCCGGCGTACTGCCAGGCGTATCGCGGCCACCGCGGGATGCGGACCCATAAATGATCACTCCTCGGAGCGGACCGGAGCGGAGGGGTTGCCGAATCGTCTCACAGAGTGATCGACCGACTGCGGAATGTCGTAAGGGGATGGTCGCAGAAGTCTTCCGTGTCGAGGGTCCGGAAGGTTCCCCGCCACGGAAGGGTCCGCTCGGACGGGTGAATGCAGAAACCTTTCTCCACCCGGATACCGCATTTCCCGCCCTCCTTTCGGCACGTCCCGCTCCCCCGTCGCTTCCCGGCCGGGCCCGGCTACTTGTGGATCCGGGACACCCACGCCGCCGGGTTGTGGATCTCCTCCTTGGTCGGCAGGGTGTTCGGCGACGTCCACACCCGGTTGAAGCCGTCCATCCCGACCGCGTCCACCGCCGCCCGGACGAACACCGCGCCGTCCTGGTACTGCCGCATCTTGGCCTCCAGACCAAGCGCCTTGCGCAGCAGCGAGTCCAGCCGCCCGGTGCCCTTGGCCCGGCGCTGCTGGAACTTCTCCCGGATCTCCGCGACGGTCGGCACCACCTGCGGGCCGACCCCGTCCATCACCACGTCGGCGTGGCCCTCCAGCAGCGACATCACCGCGGTCAGCCGACCCAGGATCTCCCGCTGCTCGGGCGACTGCACCAGGTCCATCAGGCTGCCGTTGTCGCCCTCCGCACCGGCCTCCGCCTCCTCGTTGCCGCCGCCGAAGCCCGGCAGCGAGCCCGCCGCCACCCGGATCCGCTCCAGCAGGGCCGCCGGGTCGATGTCGGTCTGCGCCAGGAACGCCTGGATCTCGCCCTCGATGTGGTCCCGCAGCCAGGGCACCGCGGTGAACTGGGTGCGGTGGGTCTCCTCGTGCAGGCAGACCCAGAGCCGGAAGTCGTGCGGGTCCACGTCCAGTTCGCGCTCGACCGCGACGATGTTGGGCGCCACCAGCAGCAGTCGGCCCGGCTGCACCGCGTGCCCGTCCTCCAGCGAGGACAGGTCGGAGGGGACCTCCGCCGGGGCGAAGGTCTCGTACTGGCCGAGCACCTTGGAGGACAGGAAGGCCAGCAGCATCCCCAGCTCGATGCCGGTCACCTTGCCACCGACCGAGCCCAGCACCGCGCCGCCCAGCGCCCCGCCGGGACCGGCCGCGCGACGGGCCTGCATCCGCTCCGCGAGCGGGGTCAGCAGGGTGCGGAAGCCGGTCACGTTCGCCCGGATCCAGCCCGGCCGGTCGACCACCAGCACCGGAGTGCCGCCGGGCGCCGAGCCGGACGGGGCCGCCATCCGGGAGAAGGCCCGGACGTGCTGCTCCGCCTCGGCCGCGTGCCGGTGCAGCTCCGCCACCGCCTCGCGGGCCTCCTCCCGGGTCACCTCGGGGCCCGGCCGGGCGAGCCGGGTCGCGGTGCTCACCGCGAGGTTCCAGTCGACCATGCCTGTCGCGTCTGCCGCGTCCGCCATATCCGCACCGCCGCTCTGGCTCGTCATGTCTGCCACGGTACGTGCTCCTACCCGTCAGCGGCAGCCGCATCCGGCGACGCGCCCGGCAAGCCGGTCCAGCGCCGACCGGGCCGACGCGGCGTCACCGCTGCCGTTCGACATGAAGGCGAAGACCAGCAGCCGCCCGTCCCGGTCCACCACCAGCCCGGCCAGGGTGTTGACGGTCTCCAGCGAGCCGGTCTTGGCCCGGACCACGCCGAGGCCGGCGTTGCTCCCGTCGCTGTCGTAGCGGTTGTCCAGGGTGCCGGTGAAACCGGCCACCGGCAGCCCGCTGAGCACCGGGCGCAGTTCCGGGTGCGCCGGGGACGCGGCCAGCAGCAGCAGCCGGGTGAGCACCTCGGCCGGGATCACGTCGCTCTCGGACAGGCCGCTGGCGTCGACCAGCCGGGTGCCGCCGAGCGGGACGCCGAGTGTTGTCAGCTGCTTGCGCACCGCCGCCGCTCCCCCGGCGAAGGTCGCGGGCGAGCCGGAGGCCAGGGCGACCTGGTGGCCCAGTGCCTCGGCGATGTCGTTGTCGCTCTCGGTGAGCATCCGCTCGACGATCTCACCGAGCGGCTGCGAGGAGACCTGGGCCAGCGGCTTCGCGCCGGGCGCGGTGTGCGGGCTCGGGGCAGGGGAGCCCTTCACCGTGATCCCGCGTGCGGACAGCAGCGCGGCGAAGTCGGCCGCGGCGGTGGCGGCCGGGTCGCCGTAGCGGGGGGCGTTCTCGGTGCTGTTCGGGTTGATCCGGCCCTCGTCCGCGGTCAGCGCCTGGACCAGGGCGATGTTGTCGTTGACCCCGATCGGGTGCAGCGCGGGGGCAGAGAACAGCGAGATGTCGTAGCCCAGACCCACCGTCAGCACACCGGTGGCCTTGAGCGCGGCGGCGGTGCGGTCGGCCAGAGTGGCCAGGCTGGCCTGCGGGTCGGCGCCGTGCACGGCGGCGGCGGTGAGGGTCGGGTCTCCCCCGCCGACCAGCACGATCCGGCCCGGGGCCGGGCTGACCACGGTGGTGCTGAACCGGTGCTGCGGGCCGAGCAGGGACAGCGCGGCGACCGAGGTGGCGATCTTGTTGGTGGAGGCCGGGGTCTGCGGGGTGGCGGCGCCGGAGGCGTAGAGGGTGCGTCCGGTCGCGGCGTCCAGCACCGACGCGGTGACCTTGCCGAGGGCGGGCGCGTCCATGGCCCCCGCCAGCGCGGCGGCGAGGCCCTGGCCGGTGGGGACCGGGGCCTGCGGCGCCGGGGCGGTGGCCGCTGCGTCCCCGGCCGGGGCGGGCGCGACCGACCCGGCCGGCTGCAGCACGTCCGGGGCGGGAAGCCAGCTCGGCGACGGCACCGGCCTCGGGACGACCGTGGTCACCGCGGCGCTGACCTGCGACTTCACCCGTTCGGTTTCGGCCACGCGGCGTCCACCCTGCCAGGGCCCGGCGGCGGCGACGCTGCCCACCGCCAGGGCGAGCCCCACTCCGCCTGCGGTCAGCGCGACCCCGCGCACCGGCGCCAGCGCGTACGCACGCACCCCGCGTTCCCACCACGAACCCATCCGGACCTGCCCCTTTCCCAAGCACTCCTTGCCGTAGGAGACACTATTGGCTGCAAACGTCTCGCATTGGAGGAGCCTTGGAGTTCGACGTCACGATCGAGATCCCGAAGGGTTCACGGAACAAGTACGAGGTCGACCACGAAACCGGTCGTATCTTCCTTGACCGGATGCTCTTCACCTCGACGCGCTACCCGGCCGACTACGGCTTCGTCGAGGGCACCCTCGGCGAGGACGGCGACCCGCTGGACGCGCTGGTCATCCTGGAGGAGCCGACCTTCCCCGGCTGCCTGATCAAGTGCCGCGCGATCGGCATGTTCAAGATGACCGACGAGGCGGGCGGCGACGACAAGCTGCTCTGCGTCCCGGCCTCGGACCCGCGCTGGGAGCACCTGCGCGATGTCCACCACGTCTCGGAGTTCGACCGCCTGGAGATCCAGCACTTCTTCGAGGTCTACAAGGACCTGGAGCCCGGCAAGTCGGTCGAGGGCGCGCACTGGGTCGGCCGGGTCGAGGCCGAGGAGGAGATCGTCAACTCGATCAAGCGCCTCGCGGACTCGGGCCAGCAGCACTGACGCGCTCCGCGCCAGGCTCCGTCCGTACCGGAACGCCACCCTCTCGGGGGTGGCGTTCCTGCGTTTCTGGGTTGTTCTGCGTGCTGCCGCTACGGGTGGCGGCCCGGGACGACCAGGCCGGTCTCGTAGGCGGTGTGGCCAAGGCCTGGGTCGTCCCTCCCGGTCGGCCCCTGGCCGGGCCTCGCGGTCAGCTACTCAACGGGCCGTCAGGACGGTTTCAGCGGAGCCGGGAGGAGGACAGGATCGAGGTGAGGTGGGCGACCACCATCACCCAGGTGACCGCCGCGACGGCGAGCACTGCCAGCTGGGTCGGCCGGTGGCCGTCCACCGCGGTGTCGACCACGGCGGCGGCCAGCAGCAGGGACGCCTCGATGCCGTTGGTGATCCGGTGGATCTTGAGCACCGACGCCAGCCGCCGCACCGAGGCGATCCCGGTGGAGCGCGGCCGACTGGCCTCGTCGTCCGCCACCGGCAGCCCGCGGCGTGCCCTGGCCACGTCGACCAGGAGCGCCGCGTCGGCCAGGTAGGCGCCGAGCCGGTCGACGTAGATGCCGGTCGCGCTGTTCTGCCCCTTCCAGCGGGCCACCTCGCCGTCCACGCAGTCGAACAGCAGGAACAGCTGGAACAGCACCGCCGCCAGCAGCGCCCCGGCCAGGCCGGGGATCAGCAGGGCGACTCCGGCCGCCATCCCGCACACCACCATGGTCCAGGTCAGGGCGTCGGGGGTGACCCGGGTGCGGACCAGCTGCCGGGTGGTGTGCAGCGAGATCCGCCGCATGTACAGCCGCCCGGCCCAGTGCTCGCCGTTGCGGCTCCGCAGCTTCGCCTGCGGCTGGCAGACCTCCCGCAGCTCCGCCAACGCCGGGGCGCTCACCATGGGTCTCCCTCTCGCCTGCCTCCACCGGCGGTCGCCGGGCTCCGGTCAGTCAGTCTCCCCCATCCGCCGGTAGGGTCGGCCGCCGGGGAACGGGGACGGACGCACATGTTCCTGGTGCTGCTGCTCCCGGAGGCCGTGCCGGTCGGCACCATCGGCCACTGGGACCGGGTCTGGCGGGACGAGCCGGTGTACGAGACCGGCTGGAGCGTGCTGCCGTCGTTCCAGGGCCGGGGCATCGCGGTCGCCGCCGCGGCGGCGGTGGTCGGGAGCGCCAGGGCGGAGGGGCGGCACCGGCACCTGCACGCCTTCCCCTCGGTCGACAACCCGGCGTCGAACGCGATCTGCCGCAGGGTCGGCTTCTCCCTGGTCGGCCCGTGCGACTTCGAGTTCCCGCCGGGCCGCTTGATGCACAGCAACGACTGGCGCCTGGACCTCCTCGCCACGTCCTGAACCGCGCGCGGTCAGGGGTTGACAGGAACGGCGAGGCGGCGCATATTCAACTCAGAGGTTGATTAACCGATGGGTTGATTGACCGAACGGTTGAGAGAGGCGGCGGCAGGCAGATGGCGGACCGGCTGAGCGAGGTGTTCAGCGCCCTCGCCGACCCCACCCGGCGGGCCCTGCTGGCCCGCCTCGCGGAGGGCGAGGCAACGGTCAACCAGCTCGCCGAGCCGTTCCCAATCAGCCTCCAGGCTGTCTCCAAGCACCTGAAGGTGCTGGAACGGGCCGGGCTGATCACCCGCGGCAAGGAGGCGCAGTGGCGGCCGTGCCGCCTGGACGCCGGACCGCTGCGCGACGTGGCCGAGTGGGCCGCCGGCTACCGGCGGTTCTGGGAGCAGCGCTACGACCAGCTCGGCGAGTACCTGCAGCAACTCCAGAACAAGGAGGAGTGAGAGAGATGAGCGACCACGACCTGACGGTGACCCTGCCGTCCGACCTGGAAATCACGATGGTGCGGATGTTCGACGCACCCCGCGCGCTGGTCTTCGAGGCGCACGCGTCGTGCGAGCACCTCCGGCACTGGTGGGGCCGGGGCAACCCGCTCGACTGCGAGCTGGACTTCCGCCCCGGCGGCGCCTACCGCTTCGTCGAGCACACGCCGGACGGCGAGCAGTACGCCTTCCGCGGCGAGTACCGGGAGATCCTGGCCCCGGAGCGGATCGTCCGGACCTTCGAGTACGAGGGCATGCCCGGCCATGTCTGCCTGGAGTCGCTGGAACTGACGGAGGAGCACGGCCGGACGACCGTCACCAGCACCATCCGCTTCGACACCAAGGAGGAACGCGACAGCATGGTCGCCTCCGGCATGGAGTACGGCGCCCGGCAGTCGTACGACGCCCTGGCCGGCTACCTCACCAAGCTCGGCTGAGGGAGACGCCCGGTGGACTCACTGCGCCTGCGCGCCGCCGTTCCCGTCGATGCCGAGCGGGTGGCGCTGCTGCACGCCGACAGTTGGCGGCGGCACTACCGGGGCGCCTACGCGGACTCCTATCTCGACGGGGACGTGGTCGGCGAGCGCCGGGCGGTCTGGTCCGCCCGGCTCACCGACCCGGCCCCGACCGGCAGCCTGACCCTCGTCGCCGAGGACGACGGCCCCGGCCTGGTGGGCTTCGTCCACGCGGTCTTCGACGCCGACAGCCGCTGGGGAAGCCTCGTCGACAATCTGCACGTCGCCCACGGCCGGCAGCGCGGCGGTGTGGGCGCCGCGCTGCTGACCCGCGCCGCCGAGGCCGTCGCCGAGCGGGCGACGGGGAACGCGATGTACCTCTGGGTGCTGGAGCAGAACACCGCCGCCCAGCGGTTCTACCGGGCCCTCGGCGGCGCCCGGGTCGAAGCGGACGCGGTACCGGCCCCCGGCGGGGTGCCGGACCGGCTCAACGGCTCACCGGAGCGCCTCCGCATCGCCTGGGAGGACGTGCGCCGCCTGCCCGCCGACCGGGCCGGGGCAGCGTCAGCGCTCGCGGAGCCTGCTCAGCCGCCCGGCGCGCAGGGCGTTCCTCGGCACCGATGAGTTTCCCGCGCCGCGCTCGTCCGATACACCGGAGACCCACGGATGGAAGGCTGGGCCGATGCGGAAACTGATCTGCGGCATGAACCTGACCCTGGACGGCTACATCGCCGCGGTCGGCGACGACATCGGCTGGAGCGGACCGCCGAACGACGAGCTGTTCCAGTGGTGGCTCGACCACGAGCAGGCGAGTGAACTGTCCCTGTACGGACGCAAGCTGTGGGAGACGATGAGCTCCTACTGGCCGACCGGCGACCAGCGGCCCGACGCCACCCCGGCGCAGATCGCGTTCGCACGGAACTGGCGGGACACGCCGAAGGTGGTGTTCTCCTCGACCCTCGACACAGTCGACTGGAACACCCGCCTGGTCACCGGCGACGCGATCGCCGAGATCACCCGGCTCAAGGCCGAGGACGGCGGCCCGATGACCGTCGGCGGCGCGACGCTCGCCGGGGCGGCGATGCGCGCCGGGCTGATCGACGAGTACGTGATCGCCACCCACCCGGTCCTGGTGGGCGGCGGCACCCCGTTCTTCACCGCGCTGGACAGCTGGGTCAACCTGGACCTGGTGGAGACCCGGACGTCTCCCGGCGGCGTGATCCTGACCAGGTACCGGACGACGAGGCGCTGAGCAGCCTCTGGCATCGTCGGCACCATGGCCGAACTGGTGGAGCGCGTCGACGAGGAAGACCACGTGCTGGCAGTCGTGGAACGGGGCGGGGTGATCCGCCGCCGGTGGCTGCACCTCCCCGACGCCCAGGAAGCCTTCGCCCAGTACCGGGGCCTGGCCGACACCGGGCTCTGACCGGTCCGTCGGAACGGTCAGGCGCCGGACGGGCGGGGGCGGGCGTAGAAGTCGGGGGTGCCCATGATCCAGAGGCTGGCCACCTTGACCACGTCGCCGGTGCGGGGGGCCTCGATCATCTGGTCGCCGCCGAGGTAGATGGCGACGTGGTAGATGTCCTGCGGGCTGCCGTCGTGGGACCAGAAGACCAGGTCGCCGGGGCGCAGCTGGTGGTAGGACAGCGGGGTCGAGCTCGCGTACTGGTCGGCGGCGAAGTGCGGGAGGCTGACGCCCGCGTGCTGCCAGGCGCGCATGGTGAGGCCGGAGCAGTCGAAGACGTCCGGGCCCGCGCCGCCCCAGACGTAGGGGAGGCCGAGCTGCGCGCGGGCGAAGGCCACCGCGGCGGAGGCGTCGCCCGCGCGGTAGGGGGTCCCGGTGCCGGACGGGGCCGCGTCCGCGGACTGGCGGGCCGCCGCGGCGGCGGCCTCGGCCGCGGCCTTGGCAGCCGCGGCGGCCAGCGCCTGCTGACGCTGCGTGGCGAGGGCGACCGAGACCTGCTGGGCGGCGGCGAGCCTGGCGAGCAGGGCGCCGCGCTGGGCGGCGATCCGGGCCACCTCGGTGTGCTGGGCCGCCAGCTCGGCCTGGACCTTGGCCGCAGCCTGCCGTACGACGGCGGCGGCCTGCTCGGCGGCGGTGGCGGCACGGGCCGCGGCGGCGGACGCGGTGGCCGCGGCGGCGGCGGTGTCGGCCGCGGCGGCGGCCACGCTCGCCGCCTGCAGCTGGACCGCTTGCAGCGCCTCCTCCTGCAGCTCGGCGCTGTGCAGGTCCTGAACCCGCATCAGCCCCTGGACCGCGCCGAGGGCCGGCGGCAGGCCGGTCCGGTACTGGGCGACGGCCAGCGCCGCCGCCGCCTGACGGGCCGTCTCCCGGCGGACGGCCGCGGTGGCGGCCTCGGTGGCCGCCTGGGCCGAGTCGGCCTCGGCCTGCTGCTGGCGGACCCGGGCGCCGTTGTACGCCTCCACCGACTGCTCGGCCTGGATGTCGAGGTTCTGCTCGGCCTGCTGGGCGGCGGCGAGCTGTGCCTCGACGGCGGCGACCTCGGCCGCGCGCCGGGTCGCGTTGTCCTGAGCGGCACGGACGTCCGCGGCGGAAGGCGCGGACGGCGCGGAAGGCGCGGTGGCGGAGGGGGCGGCGGGTGACGGATCGTCGGCGGCGGCGCGGGGCGCTCCGGGAAGCGCGGCGGCGAGGAACGCGAGGGCGGTGGCGAGGAGCAGCGAGCCGCGCCGGGGGGCGCGGGGCGCGCGGGGCACGCGGGAGGTTCCGGGGGTGGCAGAGGTGGCTTGGGTGGTCGGGATGGTGGGCGAGGACGTGCCGGGGGTGGCCGGGGTGGCGGACGACGGGGACGTGCCGGGCGGGGGTGGCGTCCCGGGGGTATGCGGGGCATCGGGTGTGCGGGGTGTGTGCGGCGTGCCGACGAGCATGCGGATTGCCTCCCGTTTCGCGGTCCCGGACATTCCAGTCTTGGCACGGGGACGGCCTCGACGCAGAACGGCGACGCCGAGTGGGTGACGGCCCGTCAGTCCGAACGGCGTCCCGCCGACGGCGACGTCAGGCCGAACGACAACGTCG
Source organism: Streptacidiphilus cavernicola (assembly GCF_042510955.1). NCBI lineage: Bacteria > Bacillati > Actinomycetota > Actinomycetes > Kitasatosporales > Streptomycetaceae > Streptacidiphilus > Streptacidiphilus cavernicola. The sequence goes on along the minus strand of NZ_JBHFAB010000011.1, from coordinate 110,720 downwards.
GACGAACGGCGGTAGCGGACGAACGGTGGTGGCGGACGAACGACAACGTCTGACGCACAGCGGTGGCCGCCGCCCCCGCCGGGGTCAGGCTGAGCGGCGGCGGCAGGGGCGGGGGCGGCCGGCTGAGGTGGTGCGGCGGCGGGTGGTCGCCGCCGCACGGCGGGCCGCGCGTTGGGCGGCTCGGGCGGACGCAGCTGCCGGGGGGACGGCCGGGGGCTTGGGCGGGCTGTGCCGGGGGCCGAGGTCGGTGACCGCGGCCCGGCGGGCCGCGAGCCGGTTGAGGCGGGCCAGCCGCCGCACCCGCTGCTCGTCCGCCGACGACGGGTACAGCGGATACAGCGGGAGGCCGGGGCGTTCGTACCGGGCCGTCATGCGTTCGGCGACCCGCTCGGCCACCCGCTCGGCGAGCAGGTGGGCCCGGGTGGGGCGGACGCCCGGCGGCGTGGGCTTGCCTGCGATCAGGTCGAACAGCCAGCGCCGGGCGGTGTCGCCGCGCCGGTGCCAGCGGCCCTCCCGGCGCCGCGCGCGAGCGTACTTGCGCGGACGGCCGGTGTAGCGCCACCGGGCCCACGGGCTGTTGGGGCGGGCCAGCCGGATCGCGGCGATCCAGGAGACGCCGGGGACCATGATCCCGATCATCCCGCTCCAGAACTTGCCCTTGAGCAGCGTGGTGACGGTGAACAGGGCGTTGGTGCAGATGATCGCGATCAGGCCCCAGCGGACGTTGCTGTCCGGGGTGACGCCCAGTGGCAGGTAGCCGACCAGCAGCAGCCCGGTGAACAGGATCCCGATGATCACCGCGTCCACCGACTTGCGCCCCTGCTCGCTCCAGTAGACGTCCTCCAGGTGCAGCAGCAGCGCGAACTCGTCCAGCACCAGCCCGCAGCCGATGCCGAAGACCAGCCCGAAGACGTCGAGCCAGGGGTGCGTCCCCGCGGTGGCGAAGGTGCCGATGCCGCCGCCCAGCAGGAAGAACAGGCCGAAGACCACATGGTGGATGTGCAGTCCGCCGGGCGTGACGTTGCCGGGCCACCAGCGCACCTGGGCCCGGATCATCCGGACGCTGAAGCGGATGAAGAGGAACGAGCCGATGAAGCCGACCAGGACCAGGAACAGCGGCTGCTTGCCGGGGTCCTGGATGTGGTGCTGGTAGCCGTCCCAGATGTGCTGCCACACGGTGCTGTTCCTCCCTCCTGTGCCGGCTGTCTGGCTGTGGCTGTCTGGTCTGTCTGTCAGAGCGTCAGAAGCCGCGGGTGCGCTTCGCGGCCCGGCGGACGATCTCCGGCCCCTCCCCCTGCGGGATCTGGAGGAACAGCCGGGCCACCTCGCCGCCGAGGTTCACCCCGACGGCCAGCGCCAGCGCGATCGCGGCGGCCCGGCTGATCGCGACCAGACCGGCCAACGGCTCTCCCTCGGCGAGCGAGAGCAGGCCGATGTAGATCACAGAGCCCGGCATCAGCGGGCCGAGCGCGGCGGTGACGTACGGCAGCGAGGAGGCGTAGCGGTAGCGCGAGGCGAGCTGCCCGAACAGGCCGACCGTCCCGGCCGCGATGCCGGTGGCGATGATCGGCGAGATGCCGGCCTGGACGGTGAGCACCCCGTACACGGCCCAGCCGATGCCGCCGAAGAGGGTGACCACCGGCAGCACCCGGCGGTTGGTCTGCAGCAGCACCGCGAAGAACAGCGTCAGCGCCATCGCCGCCGGGAGCTGCAGCACCGGGAAGGGCGCGCCCGCGAAAGCCTGCTCGGGATGCAGCGAGGCGCTGAACTTGACGCCGAGGTAGAGCACCAGCAGCACCCCGAGGACGATGCCGACCACCAGGTAGAGGACTTCCAGCAGCCGGGCCGCGGCGGTGATGTAGAAGCCGGTGAGGCCGTCGGCGACGGCCGCGACCAGGGCGCGGCCGGGCAGCAGCGCGTAGAGCCCACCGGTGATCACCACCGAGCCGCGCAGGTTGGAGTGGTCCAGGGTGAGCAGCACGCCGATCGCGGCGGCGGGCATCGCGGCGACCACGAACTGGTAGAACTCCGGCAGGCCGCGGGTGGCGACCGCCCAGGCCAGCCGGTCGCCGATGACCGAGGCGACGAAGGCGGCGGCGAGCACCAGCCAGGCCTGGGCGTCGGCCTTGCCGCCGACCAGCAGCGTCGCGGCCCCGGCCAGCAGGCCGGTGCTGAGCGAGAGCACCCAGCCGGGGTACGGGTGGCGGTTGCGGCGGATCTCGGCGAGCCGGCGGTAGGCGTCCTCGACGCTGGCGTGCTCGCCGGTGATGTCGGCCACCAGCCGGTACACCGAGGCGAGCCGGGTGTAGTCGGAGCCCCGGCGGCGGACCACCCGGGAGGCGGTGACCGGCGGGTCGACCAGCGAGGGCTGGTAGGAGATGGAGATCAGCGTAAAGGTGACCTGGGGTTCGCAGCGGTCCAGGTGGTAGGCGTGGCTGACGCCGAGCATGGCCGCCTCCACGTCCTCGGCGCTCTCCCCGCTGGCGAGCAGCAGCTCGCCGATACGGAGCGTCAGGTCCAGCACCCTCGGCACGTTGGGGCCGACCTCGGCGGGCTCGGCCGGGTGACTGCGTTCGAACGCGGGGCGTTCGGACATCGGGGTGCGGAGCAGGGTGCGCATCCGGTCCGGCCAGGGCGCGGCGCCGGGGGCGCCGACCCGCAGCGCGGAGACCGGGGTCCCGGCGGCGGGGGTGTATTCGAGGGCGGCCCACTCGTCGCCGGGCTTCGTCCTGGCGGGGGCGACGGGGGTGGTTCCGGCGGCGGGCTTTGCTCCGGTACCGGGCTTCGCCGTGGCAGGGGCGGCGGATTCGGGCTCGGACGGTTCGGTGGGCTCCGACGGCTCCTCGGGCTCCGGGGCAGGGGCCGGTTCCAGGGAGGCGGGGGTGGTGCCCACCGGCTCGGCATGACCGAGCAGCCCGGGGGTGACCGACCCCCGTGCTTCGCTGTCCTCCGGCACCCGCTGCTCCTCGCCGAACCGTTCATGGGGCTGCGCGCTGTCCCCGCCCTGCCCGCTGCTCACCACCTTGCCTGATCCTCACAGCGGACGCACACCAGGAATGCGGCGGCGAATGTCGACTTTCGCCCGTTCTCGTCAGCGGCATACCGGCCGTTGGCCCCATACGGGGGACATTTACGGATCGAGATGGAACTTTATCGACTTGTTAGTGAATGCTGAGCACGCGACGTCGGACCGACGCAGGGGTCGGCAGGCCCCCGTCACCGTTCACATTCATCTCAGGGAGATCGCGTGTCCCGTTTGCGCACGTTCGCGGCATTCACCGCCCTGGCGGTCTTCATGTGCCTGGGCATCGGCACAGCGACAGCGGCGGGCACACGGGTGGTGCCGGACCTCTACTACTGACCGGCTGAACTGCCGACCGCCTGACCGGCTGATCGACTCCGCGGCCGTCCGCTCTACCAGCGCCAGAGCGGACGGGGCCTGCGCGGGGGCCTAGATCAGGTGACGGACCACCACGAAGGCGTCCAGCGCCGGGTCGTAGTGGTCGTGGTGGGCGACCCCGCTCAGCCGGGCCTCCTCGCGGGCGCGGTCGCCCGCGACCCTGGCGGGGCCGTCCCCCGAGTAGGTGGCCACCACCGTTCCGCCGTCCGGCGGGCAGAGACGGCAGGTGGCTTGTGCGATTGTTTCCACTGCGGTCGACATGGCGTGCTCCGTTCCTGTGCCGTACGGGACGGCAGCGCGGCCTCTCCTGGTTCCATGCCCGTTCTTCGCACAGACATCCCACCGAGGTCGACACTGTGTCCCACACCTGGTAAGCACAGTACCCACTGCCACTGACAACACCGCAGTCCCGCAGGCCACCGGCGTGCTGACGCCGGCTCAGCCCGCCCGGCCCAGCGCCGAGCGCAGGCGGCCCCTGAGCACCGTCGCCGGGCGGCTCGGCCCCGCCGCCCAGCCGCCGAGGGCGACCAGCGCGAACAGCCCGAACCCGGTCCACAGCCAGACCCGGACGAAGTGCACCACGGTGTCGAACACCGCCGCCGCGGCCGGGGTCGACACCGAGTCGGGCAGTCCGCCCAGCAGGATGTGCCGACCGATCACCAGCCCCACCGCCAGCACAAGCATCGCCGCGCACACCCCCAGCGCCGAGGCCACCAGGCAGCGCCTGCGCCGCCGGGCCAGCGCCACGCCGAGCGCGAGCAGCACCAGCACGAGCACCGGCAGCCAGACGCCCACCGTCCGGAGCAGGTGGAAGCCCTTCTGCACCTTGGGCACCGCGGTGGAGCTGAACAGCACGAAGTGGGTGTCCACCGCGGGCACCTTGGCCGCGAGCGTGAAGCCGTCGTCCACCAGGGTCTGCTTGACCCGGTCCACCAGCGGGCCCAGGTCGAGCACCACATCGGCGCCCTTGGTCTGCACCGCGCCCTTGTCGTCGCCGGTCAGGAAGGTGACCACGGCGGTGTGGGCGGCCCGGTTGGCGTCGGTCCAGACGGTCTCGAAGGCGTCGCTGGTAACGACCTTGGTCGCCTCCTTGTGGACGAAGCCCTCGACCCCGCCGGAGATCGGCTGGGCCAGGGCGTCGACCAGGTTGCCGAGCTTCGGCGGCAGGCCCTGCGCGGCATCGGTGATCTGCTCCGGCAGGTTCAACTGCTGCGACACGGTGCTGGCGATCCGGTCGGCCATCGCGTCCTGGATCGCCGGGTCGGAGGCCAGCGGGGCGACCGTGGCCACGTAGCGGTCGGTGTTGCCGACCTCGCTGCTGACCCAGACCGCGAGCACCGAGAGCGGCGCGAGCACGCAGCCGACGACGACCAGCAGGGCCGCGAGCGCGGAGCGGAGCCGGTGCCGCGGTGTTCCGGCGGGCCGGGGGCCGGGGGCAGGGGCCGGGGCCCCGGGTACGTCCGCCACCGTCGAGCCCATGGGTGCCCCCTCCGCCGAAACTGACCTTCTCTCAGCTAACGGGCGGGCACCAGCGCACGCCAGCGGGGCTGCTGCGTCCGGGGGTCCGAGCAGACGGCGGGCGGGTGGTTGGTTCAGGCTGCGTAGGGGCGGAACATCGGGCGGAGGGCGCCGTTCTCGTCGGCGACCTCAAGGCGGACTGCCGCGCCGGGCCAGAGCCGGTGCGCCGGGACGGCCGCGAGCTGCGCGCTCATCCGGAAGCCCTCGTCGAGTTCCACCACCGCGGTGCGCTCGACCTGGCCCGCCGAGGTGGGCGCGGGGAGGTGGTGGATCCGGCCCTGGCCGCTGCTGCGCTCCCAGCTGAAGTCGGAGCCGCCGCAGGTCGCGCACAGCAGGCTGAGCTGGGCGGAGCGGGTCGCGCACCAGCGGCAGCGCTGGTAGCGCAGCTCACCGTGGGCGAGGCCGTCCCGGAAGACCGCGGCAGGATCAGCGGCGCTGTCGGGATCGGCGGCGGGGTCGACGGCAGCGGAATCGGCGGCGGTGGGCGACAGGTCAGGTGCTGACGGCATGGGTGGCTTCTCCGGCAGGGGTCCGCAACTCGAACGATCGTTAAGTTACGGATGCCGGGGATCGCTGTCCAGCCCCCTGGAGTGATGTGACCGATGCCATTCCAGCGGTCGGCACGGCGTGATCCCGGCTAGGATCGGAACAGACCTGAACGATCGATCAGTCAAGGACGAACCGATGCGACCCTCCGGACAGGACGCGCTGCTGGAGGCCGCCCGGCAGGAGTTCTCCGAGCAGGGCTTCGGCAGCGCCTCCATCCGCGCCATCGCGCAGCGGGCCGGGATGAGCCTCTCGGCGATGTACCACTACTACTCGGGCAAGCAGGAACTGCTGCACGCCATCCTCGACGAGGGCCTGGACACCTACTTCGCGGCCTGCGCGGAGGCGCTCGCCCAGGTCGGCGCGGAACCGGCGGACCGGCTGTCCGCGGTGGTCGCGGCGACCACCCGGTTCCGGGCGGAACACCTGGCCCGGAGCAACATCCTGCTCTCCGAGGAGCGCAACCTCGACCCGGAGCGGCTCGCCCGCTACAGCCGTCGGCACGGCGAGGCCACCAACCTGTTCCGCCACGCCATCGACGCGGGCGTGGCGGACGGCGTCTTCCTCACCCCGTACCCGGACGAGGCGCGGCGCGCGGTCATCGCGATGTGCAACGCGGTCGCCCAGTGGTTCCGGCCGACCGGGCCGCTGAGCCTGGACCAACTGGTGGACCGCCATGTGGCGATCGCGCTGACCATCGTCGAGTACCGGCCGCAGCGCTCCTGGTCAGCCCACCGGGGCTAGCCTGCCCGGCCCGATGCCGAGGCTCAGGCCTCCTCGGCCGGGGTCTGGTCGGCCGGGGTCTGGCCGGTCTCGCGGCGGACCTCGTCCATGTCCAGCGCGCGGGCCTGCTTGATCAGGTCCTCCAGCGCGGGCGCGGGGAGCGCGCCGGGCTGGGAGAAGACCACCGTGCGGTCACGGATGATCATCAGGGTCGGGATCGAGCTGATCTCGAACGCCGCGGCCAGCTCCTGCTGCGCCTCGGTGTCGACCTTGGCGAAGACCAGGTCCGGGTTGCCCTCGGCGGCCTTCTCGTAGACCGGGCCGAACTGCCGGCACGGGCCGCACCAGGACGCCCAGAAGTCGACCAGCACGAAGCCGTTCTGCTCGACGACCTCGTTGAAGTTGTCCTTGGTGAGCTCCAGCGTGCTCATCGGCGCTGCCCTGCTTCCTGTGTCGAGACCATGGACGCGGCCGGGGCGCCCAGGCACCCCGTCGCACACCCTGGCCAACGAGTCGTCGCCGCCGACTATTCCACCGCTTACCCCGATTACCCCGCTTACTCCTCGTCGACGCCCAGAACCGCCGAAAGGCCCTCGGGTCCCGCGCCGACCTTGCGGTGGACCGAGGCCAGCAGCCAGCTCGCCGCGCTCTCGGTGATCCCCATCTCCTCGGCGATCCGCCGGGCCGGCAGGCCCCGGGCCGCCAGCAGGGCCGCCCGGTGCTCCTCCTGGTTGAGCACCTTCGCCACCACCGCCCGCAGCCGGTGCGGACTCGCGCCCGCCGCGACCAGCTCGGCCCTGGCCCGCGCCAACTGGCCGTCCGCACCGCACTGGACCGCCAGCTCGACGCCGCGCTCCAGCACCTCCATCGCGTCCCGGGGACGGCCGATCCGGCGCAGCGCCGACCCCTGGTCGACCAGCGCGAGGGTGTACTCGTAGGCGGTCGGCGACTGGCCCAGGTGGGCGACCGCCTGCGCCAGCAGCTCCACCGCCTCCGGCAGCTCGGCCACGCTCGCGCACCAGCGCAGCGCGGTGCCGATGGCCGAGCTGGTGCCGATCACCCGGGCCCGGTCCAGCGCCTGGTCGGTCAGCGCGCGGGCCCGGTCCGGGTCCTCGGCGAACACGGCCTGGGCCAGGTGCCCGGCCCAGGGAGCCCACGCGGTGTTGTGCCAGCCGCGTGCGGTCAGCTGCTCGCCCGCCCTGGCCAGGTGCTCCGCGGCCTCCTCGCGCCGGCCCTGGGCGAGCAGCAGCCGCCCGTACAGCGTGGGCGCGTCCGGGAAGACCATCACCGGCGGGTACGGCGGACCGAAGGAGTACTCCTGGGCCAGGGCCACCGCCTCCTCGTCCCGGCCGCGGGCGAGCAGGGTGTCGCAGAGCACGCCGACCGTGTCCCACTGCAGCGGTCCGCCCCGGCCCAGCCGGTCCGACTTGCGCAGGGTGAGCCGGAGGAAGGTCTCCGCCTCCTGCAGCCGTCCCCAGCGGAACAGCACGAAGCCCTGCAGGAAGTTGGCGAACGCCAGGTGCCCGCCGCTCCAGCCGGAGACCTCGAACTCGCTGGCGGCCTCGTTGAAGAGGTCGAGGGCCCGGTCGAGCCGGTCGTTGTAGATGTAGCTGAGGCCGAGCAGGGCGGGGATCTCGAAGCCCCAGGTGGTGTTGGTCCAGCCGATCCCCTCGGCCAGCCTGCCGTTGTCGAAGGCGTACTCGGCGAAGGCCACGGCCTGGCTGGACGACTCGCCGCGCAGGGTGAAGTCCCAGGCCCGCAGCACCCGGACCGCGCGGGAGCCGGAGTCCTCCCCGGTCAGGCTGTCGTCGAGGTCGGCCAGCCGCTGGAACCGGTCGAAGGCGTCGGACTCCTCGCGGAGGAAGGCCCGCCACATGAAGTGCGCCGCCTGCAAGCGGGTCCGGCCCGGCCCCGGCGGGGTCCGGTCGATCTCGGCGCCGGTGACCTCGGCCGCCTCCACGCCGCGCTGGCCGTGCGCCAGCGCCTGGCCGAGGCGCAGCGTGGCCAGCTCGCGGTGGTCGGCGTCGAGCCCGGGGACGGCGGCGAGGGCGGCCCGCAGGTGGTTCACGGTGATGTCGGGGGCGCTGAGCAGGGTGGAGCAGCCCAGTTCGAGCAGCACCTCGGCTCGCTGGTCCTCCGGCGGCGGCTCCTGCAACGCCCGTTCCAGGCAGCGCCGGGCGGCCTCGGGCGCACCGACCCCGAGGTGCTCCCTGGCCGCCTGCCGCAGCTGGTCGACCACCTCGGGGATGTCGTCCGGGTAGGTCTCCAGCAGGTGCCGGGAGGCCTCGGCCATGCTCCGGCCGCCGTCGATGATCTCCTGCGCGGCCTTGCCGTGCATCGCCGTCCGCATGCCCTTGGACAGCATCGACTGGTAGACGGCGGTGCCGATGGTCGGGTGGACGAACTCCAGCACGCCGCCGTGCGCGCCGGTGGTCAGGATCCGCTCCTCGCGCAGCAGCTCGATCGCCGACCGGGCCACCGCGGGGCTGAGCCCGGCCACCCTGGCGGCGACCGCCGGGTCGATCTCGTTGTCCAGGACCGCGGCGGCGTAGGCGAAGCGGTAGGTGTCCGGGCCGAACTTCTCCAGCCGCCGGGCGATGGCCGGGCCGCGGCCCGCGGCGACGAGTTCCAGCAGCGCCGGGACGTTCTCGTCCACGGCCTTGAGCTGACGGTCCCGCAGCTTGCCGAACAGGGTCACCAGGTCGTACGGCACCCCGCCGGTGATGGACCAGCACTGGTGGCAGAACAGGTCGTCGGCGTCCTCGCCGAACTCCTGCCGGACCAGCGACGCGACCGCCTCCGGGCCGATGCTGTTCACCTGCATCAGATTGCCCGCGCCGGCCGCGGCGACGGCCAACTGCTCGCCCTCGACCGGCATCTCCTCCGGCCGGAAAGCCATTGCCGCGAGCAGCGGGAGGCTCGGCACCCGGGCCGAGAAGGCGGTCAGCCAGGTGAGCGACTCCAGGTCGGCCCAGTGCAGGTCGTCGACCAGCACGACCAGCGGACCGTGCCGGACCGAGAACCGGGCCATCACCCAGTCCAGCGCGTCCCGGACGCCCTGCGGGTCCGACTGCATGCCGTGGGACGGCGCGACCATGCCCAGCGCCGGGGCAGCCACGTCGTACCAGGACTCGAACAGCTCCCGCCGCTGCGGCTCGCTGAGCTTGGCCAGCGCGGGCTGCAGCAGCTGCCGCACCACGTGGAACGGGACGTTGCGCTGCTGCTCGCCGCCGCGGGCGCTGAGCACCGTGCAGGCGGGGGTGCGGCCGACCACGCTCTGCCGCAGTTCGGCGAGCAGGGCGGTCTTGCCGAGCCCGGCCTCGCCCCGGTAGAGCAGCAGGCTGCCCAGGTCGGTGCCGCCCGCCTTGAACCCCTCGCAGAGGGAGTCCAGGGCCAGCCGTGCGCGCTCGGTCAGCTCTTCCCGCTCGTACAGGCCGCGTCCGGTCACCGCTCGCTCCGTTCCCTCGCCACTGCTCTCCAGCAGGCTATCCCTCCACGGTGCCGTTCGTGATGGTTCGGTGATGACTCATCGGATGACCGCACGGGCCAACCCGGAGGATTCGCGCCATAGTTGAAACCGCTACCAGACGTTCCATTACGGAAGGATGATCAGTTCGGGTAGCGTCAACGACCAGTCGTATGAGGAAGGTGACCCCGTCTATGGATCTCACTATTCCCTTCCGGAGGAGCGTCAGCACACACCGGTCCGCCGCTGAGGCGAGCAACCTGGACTGGCTGCAGGCGCACGAGATGCTCCGCGGACACGAGGCAGCAGAGCTCTACGCCCGGTGGGACGTACCGGACCTGGCAGCCCGCAGCTTCCCTGACGCCAACCAGGACGACCTGGTCCTGGCCACCGATCTCTTCGGTTTCTACTTCCTGTTCGACGACCAGTTCGACGGCGAGGTCGGGCTGCACCCGTCCCGGGTCGCCTCGATCTGCGACCCGCTGATCGGCATCGTGCACGGCGACCTCGACGGCGCGAAGGCCTCGCCGGTGGCCGCCTCCTTCGCCGACCTGTGGCGGCGCAGCTCGGAGGGGATGTCCAGCCGGTGGCGGTCCCGGGCCGCCTACAACTGGGAGTGGTACTTCGCCACCCACCCGAGCGAGGCGCTGGGCCGGGCCCGCGCGGTCGAGGCCGAGCGGGCCGGTAGAGAGATAGAACTCCCGGACCGTGCAGAATATCTGATGCTCCGTCGAGGGACCGGGGCGACCGAGACGGTGATCGACATGATCGAACGGTTCGCCGAGGAGGTGCCGGCCACCGCGTTCCACAGCCCGCAGTTGCGGTTGATGCGGCAACTCGCGGCGGACATACCGTCGTTCGCCAACGACGTGCGCTCCTACCGGAAGGAGGCGCCACGCGGGGACGCCTACAACCTGGTGGTGATCCTGCAGCACCAGCGGCAGTGCGGGGTCGGCGAGGCGAGCGCCGCGGTGCTGGCCGAGACCCAGTGGATGATCGACGAGTACGCCCGGCTGTCGGCGGAGGTGCCCGAACTGTGCACCCGGCTGGGCCTGAGCGGGCCGCAGCGGCGCGCGGTGGAGCGGTACACCGAGGGGTTGGCGGCGTGGGTGGCCGGCTACCTGGAGTGGGAGGACCGGACCCTGCGGTACCGGCCCGAGGGGGAGATGCCGGTGGACCGGCCGAACCACGTGGAAGGGCTGCTGGACCGGGGTTGGTAGCGGGGGTTCGCCGGGGGGCGGGGGGTTCGCCGAGGGCGGGGGGTCCGCCGGGGGCCGGGGGTTCGCCGAAGGCGGCGGGGTTCGTGGGGAGCGGCTTCGGGCGCCTGTTGTCGGGGCGCGCGGGGCCGCTCTCCGTTTCGGCGGGGCGGTCCGGGCCGGTGGCGGCTCGGCGATCCGTATGCGCTCCAACCTTGTACTGGCCTAACTCCCGCACCGTGCAAGGTTGTTGCATTCTCAACCTTCACCAAAACTTGCTGTGCCACCGTCAAGTCTCGGTCGTTTTCGGTGTTTTCTCCGGGTAGGGTGGGTCGGGTGTGGTCATACGATATCCCCGGCTTTGGCGCGAGGACCTGATTTGTCTGCCCAGTTATCCGCAGCATCCGCCGCACGGACCCGGAACGCCGTGATCGGCCTCGGCGGGACCGCCGCCCTCCTGATCGGGACCGCGCTGGCACTCGGCAGCCGCCGAAGTCGCAGCCGGGCCGATGCGGACCAGGACGAGATCCGGCGGCTCCAGCAGGAGCTCGCCGAACACCGGCTGCAGGCCGAGCGGTTGGCCCAGCAGACCATCCCCGAGGCGGTGCGGCTGCTGCGCGAGGGCGGCTCGGCCGCCACCGTCCTGGCCGAGACCGAGCCGGAGTTGCGCGGGCCGCAGCGGGCGGTGCTGCGCAGCCTGGTCGAGGAGGTCGGCGCGAGCGAGCGCAAGCGCGCCTCCGGGATGGCGGCCTGCGCCAACGCGGCCGGGCGGGTGCAGGCGCTCGCCACCAGCATGCTCGCCGACCTGCGCGAGATGGAGAACCGGCACGGCGAGGAGGTCCTCGGCGACCTGCTCCGACTGGACCACGGCACCGCGCAGGCGGGGAGGCTGGCCGACAGCATCGCCGTCCTCACCGGGGCGCGCAGCGGGCGGCGCTGGACCAGGCCGATCGTGATGGAGAGCGTGCTGCGCGGCGCGATGGGGCGGATCAGCGCGTACCAGCGGGTGCGGGTGCACTCCGCCAGTACGGCGGCGATCGCCGGGTACGCGGCGGAGGGCGTGATGCACGCCCTCGCAGAGCTGATGGACAACGCCACGACCTTCTCGCCGCCGACGGAGGAGGTGCACGTCTACGTCCAGGAGGTGCACTCGGGACTGGCTGTCACCATCGAGGACGCCGGACTGGTGATGCCTCCGGCGACGCTGGCACGGGCCGAGCAGTTGGTCTCGTCAGCGCCGCTGGACCTGACCGGTCTGTCCGGGACCCGGCTGGGGCTGGCCGTCGTCGGCTGCCTGGCCCGCAAGCACGGGCTGACGGTCTCCTTCCGACCGTCAGCCCGGGGCGGCACCGGGGTCGTCGTCCTGATCCCGCCGCATCTGGTCACCCAGCCCCAGCCCCAGCAACGGGGTGGCGGCCTGCGGACCGGGCAGCAGTCGCCGGGGGCCGGAGCACCCACAACGGCGCTGCTGAGTCCGGCAGTTGAACCCGTCGAGGCAGAGGACGGTGCGGCGCAGACGCTCGCGGAGCGGGAACCGACGGCGCCGGCCGGGCGGGAGCTCGCGGCGCTGCCGAAGCGGGTGCCGGGAACGGCGGTGGAAGACACCGCCAAGGACACCGCAAGCGAGGCCACCGAGCCCGCCGCAGGCGGTGCCGCACCGCCCCCGGACATGGAGCCCGCCGCAGGCGGTTCTGTGGAGCCCGCGGACGGCGATGTCGCCGCAGGCGGTGCCGGGGAGCCCTTGGACGCCGGGCCCGCCGCAGGCGGTTCCTCGGCTCCCGGCGGGTCCGCAGCCCGTGGGCTGCCGAAGCGGGCTCGGGGGGAGACGTTGGCTGCCGCCACCGCCGCTGCCGCGGCGCGGGGGCGGGCGGCGGTGCCCGCCCCCGCCCCGGCGCGGCCCGCTGCCGACATCGGTGCCCGCTTCGCCGCCTTCCAGGCGGCCACCCGGAGCGACGACGACCACGGACCGACGACCACGGACAGGACTGACCGATGAGCACCACGGACCGCAGCCTCGACTGGCTGCTGGAGAACCTGCTGGAGAAGACCCCGGGCGCCCGCCACGCCCTGGTGCTGTCCCGCGACGGCCTGAAGCTGTGCCTCAGCTCCGGCCTGTCGGTCGACCAGGCCGACCAGCTGGCGGCCATCGCCTCGGGTATCCAGAGCCTGTCCCACGGCGCGTCGATCGAGTTCGGCGACGGCAGCGGCGGCGTCCGCCAGTCGATGACCGAGTTCCACGGCGGCCTGCTGTTCATCGTCGAGGCCGGGGTCGGCGCGCACCTCGCGGTGATCGCCGAGGACGAGGCGGACGCCGGGGTGGTCGGCCACAACATGAGCGAGCTGGTCGAGCAGATCGGTGCCTACCTGCGGGCCGAGCCGAGGCTGCACGCATGATCCGGGGCCCGGTCGACAGCGGCGGTCCCGATCGCCTCTACACCGTCACCGGCGGCCGGACCCGTTCCTACGAGCGGTCCTTCGACCTGGTCACCCTGATCGTCAGGGAGAGCGGGCCCAGCATCGGCATGCAGTCCGAGCATGTGCGCATCCTGGAGCTGTGCGAGCGGCCGGTCGCCGTGGTGGAGCTGGCCTCGCTGCTCGACCTGCCGGTCGGCGTGGTGAAGATCCTGCTCTGCGACCTGCTCGACTCCGGCCGGATCACCGTCCGGCATCCGCAGACGTCCGGGCCGGGAGCGCACCTCCCGCCGCCCGACACTCTCAAGAAGGTGCTCCTTGCCCTCCGCAACCTCTGACCCGGTGTCCGCCGATCCCGACACCGGCCACGGCTACGACCCTGCGTCCGGGCTCCCGGCCGGGACGGTCCCGCTGCGGGAGACCGCCAGCGAAGGACTCAAGATCGTCGTCGTCGGCGGCTTCGGCGCGGGCAAGACCACGCTGGTCGGCTCGGTCAGCGAGATCCGGCCGCTGAGCACCGAGGAAGTGCTCACCCACGCCGGGGTCGGCGTCGACGACGCCGACGACGTGCCGGCCAAGAGCACCACCACGGTGGCCTTCGACTTCGGCCGGATCACCCTCGACGACGACATGGTGCTCTACCTGTTCGGAGCCCCGGGCCAGCAGCGGTTCTGGTTCCTCTGGGAGCGGCTGTTCGCCGGGACGCTGGGCGCGATCGTCCTGGTGGACGCCCGGCGGCTGGCCGACTCCTGGTACGCGATCGACCGGTTGGAGCAGCACCGGCTGCCCTTCGTGGTCGCCCGCAACAACTTCGGCGAGCCCGAGCACCCGCTGGAGCAGGTCCGCGAGGCGCTCTCGCTGGCGCCGGAGGTGCCGCTGGTCGACTGCGACGCCAGGAAGCGGGACTCCAGCAAGGACGTCCTGATCGCCCTGGTCAACCATCTGCACACACTGTCCGCCGCACAGGAGGTCCGCGCATGACGACCCATCAGGACGCCCCGCCCTCCTGCCCGGCCCACGACCCGGGCGGTCAGGCAGGCCCCGGCGCCCCGGCCGACCCGTCCGGCGAGGCCCGCGGCCCCGGCGGGGTGGTGCGGATGCACTCGCCGGTGTTCCAGAGCGACCCGGCCGAGCTCTACCGCGCGCTGCGCCGCGAACACGGCCCGGTCGCGCCGATCCTGCTGGACGGCGACATCCCGGCCTGGCTGGTGCTCGGCTACCGCGAGGTGCACTTCGTCACCACCAATTCCGACCTGTTCGCCCGCGATTCGCGGCGCTGGCACGCCTGGGACCGGATCCCCTCCGACTGGCCGCTGCTGCCCTACGTCTTCTACACCCCCTCGGTGCTGTTCAAGGAGGGCGCGGAGCACCGCCGCCGGTCCGGCGCGATCACCGACGTGCTGTCCCAGGTGGACCAGTTCGAGCTGCGGGCCACCGCCGAGAAGGTCGCCGACACGCTGATCGACGGCTTCGCGCCGACCGGTTCCGCCGAGCTGATGGCGGACTACGCGGCCCAGGTCCCGCTGCGGGTGGTGGGCGGCCTGTTCGGGCTGGCCCTGGAGCAGACCCTGGCGCTGGAACGGGACATGGTCGACTCGCTGGACGACGGCCCCGGCGCGGTGGAGGCGTACGGGCGGATCCACGAGGCGATGTCCCGGCTGCTGGAGCGCGGTCGCCGCAGCCCGGGGCCTGACGTGGCGTCACGGATGCTGGCGCACCCGGCCGGTCTTGAGGACGAGGAGATCGTCCAGGACATGATCTCGATCATGGCCGCGGGCCAGCAGCCGACCTGCAACTGGATCGGCAACACGCTGCGGCTGATGCTCACCGACGACCGCTTCGCGGTCACCCTGTCCGGCGGGCGGCGCAGCGTCGGGCAGGCGCTGAACGAGGTGCTGTGGGCGGACACCCCGACCCAGAACTTCATCGGCCGCTGGGCGGCCAGGGACACCGTGCTGGCCGGGAAGCAGATCGCCGCGGGCGACTGCCTGGTGCTCGGCCTCGCCGCCGCCAACACCGACCCGGAGGTGCAGCCGGACTTCACCGCCGGCTCGGTCGGCAACCAGGCACACCTGTCGTTCAGCCACGGCGAGCACCGCTGCCCGGTGCCCGCGCCGGAGATGGCCGAGGTGATCGCCAGGGCGGCGGTCGAGGTGCTGCTCGACCGCCTCCCCGACGTGGCGCTCACCGTGCCGACCGAGCAGCTGGACTGGCGTCCGTCGATCTGGATGCGCGGCGTCTCGGCCCTGCCGGTGGCCTTTACCTCGGCGTGAAGATCACGTGCAGTGAGCCAGGACCCCGGGTGAACACTCCGCGCTCCTCCGGCAGCACGTCGCCGGCCAGGGCCAGGTCGGGGAGGGCGTCCAGCAGTTGGTTGACGCCCACCTCGATCTCGGCCCTGGCCAGCAGCGCGCCCACGCAGAAGTGCCGGCCGAGCGCGAAGGCCAGGTGGTCGGCGGCGGCGGAGAAGGCGTTCACCGTGGTCAGGTCCTCGCGCAGGACGTTGAAGGTGTCCGGCTCGGCGTAGCGGTCGGCGTCCCGGTTGGCCGCGCCGATCAGGCAGGTGACGGTCTTCCCGGCCTCGATGGTGCCGCCGCTGACAGTGACGTCGGCCGAGGGCTGGCGCATGATCATGTGCACCGGCGGGGTGAACCGCAGCGTCTCGGCGAAGGCGGCCGGGATCAGGTCGCGGTCGGCCCGGACCGCGGCCAGCTGCTCCGGGTGGCCGAGCAGGTTGCGGAACACCCCGGCGATCGCCTTGTCGGTGGTCTCGCCGCCGGCTGCCAGAAGAAGGCTGACAAAGGACTTGATGTCCTCGTCGCTCATCGACTCGCCGTCGATCTCGGCGGTGCAGAGGGTGGACAGCAGGTCGTCGCCGGGGTTGGCCCGGCGCTCCTGGATCACCGGGATCATGTAGGCGGCGAGCTCGGCACGGGTCCGCAGGCCGCGCTCGTTCACCTCCGGGTCCTGGCTGAGGTTGCCCAGGAAGTCGATGATCGAGGTGTACCAGCCATGGAAGCGCTGGTGGTCCTCGCGCGGCAGCCCGAGCATGTCCACGATGACGTTGATCGGGAACCAGGTGGCGAACTGGGCCACCAGGTCCGCGCTGCCGTCCTTGCGGAAGGCGTCGATCAGCTCGGCCGCGTTGCGCTCGATGATCGGCAGGAACTTCTCCTGGAGCTCCTTGCCGCGGAAGGCCGGGGCGACCAGGGCCCGCCGCACCGAGTGCTCCCGCCCGCCCATCTGCAGGATGGTGCGGCCGTGCACCGGTTCTATCTGCCAGTCGTAGTTGTCGCTGGTGAAGACCGGGTCCTTGAAGGCCCGTTCGACGTCCTGGTAGCGGGAGAGGATGTAGCTCTGCATGCCCTCGTGCCAGATCAGCGGGAAGTCCTCGCGCATGGTCCGATAGGCGGCGTAGGGGTCGGCGGCGAACTCCGGCGAGAGGATGTCCGGTGCTGCGGCGGCGGCCTGCGGGGCTGTGGTCACGGTCTCTCCTCTGCTGAACATCAACTGTTCGATGACAGTACAGAGTTGACGATGTCCTGGCGAAGGGCGAGTTTCGGCCGCGGGCGCGGAACAGCTCCGGATGAGAATGCCGGTAAGGTGAGGACGTCCGCGGGCGTTGCGGAGGCGTCGGCTACCTGCGGGCGGCGGGGACGACCGCTGTCGCGCGGCGGTGGCCGACGCGTCGGGCCGGGACGCCGGCCCAGATCTCGCCGGGGCCGGTGGACTGGGTCAGCACCGCGTTCGCGCCCACGATCGTGCCCCGACCGATCGTCAGCACGCCTTCCTTGCACACCACTTTGGCCCCGGCGCAGAGGCAGACGTCGTCCTCGACGACGATCCGCTCCATCCCGCTCTCCTCCTGTGGGACCCAGGGGTCGGCGCGGCCGATGGTGACGCCGTTGTAGAGCGTCACATGCGCGCCGAGGGTGACATAGGGGTGGAGCACGGTGCCGAAGCCGCGGTGGTACACGGTGAGCCCGGGACCGATCTCCACCGCGGCCGGGACCTCCATCCCGTACAGCGCCAGGAGTTCCTGGACCAGGCGGCCCACCACCGGCAGGCGACGACGGTAGATCAGCGCGGTGACCAGTGACATTGTCCGCACTCTCCCCCCTGTGGCCGCGGACTCCGCGACCGGACGGCACTACTACGCAGCAGGCGCCTGGCCGCGCCTGCTGCCCGGAGGTGGAGACAGGATTTGAACCCGTGTACACGGCTCTGCAAGCCGTTGCCTCGCCACTCGGCCACTCCACCGGGCAATGCCTCCGATCGTAGGGACGAACCAACGCAATACGGAAGCCGCCACGCCCGACCCCGCCCTGAGGTCATCCCGTCAGCACCTCCGGGCCACCAATCGCGCCGGCAGCACTGCCGGTCAGTGGCGGCGCCGACCACCGGACCGCTGCAGCCGGATCGCGGTCCAACCCGCCCCCAGGAAGACCAGCCCGAACCCGGCCACGGAGAGGACGTCACCACCGGTGTCCGCCAGCAGCGGGCCGGGCGCCGCCGTGGTCGTGGCCGTGCCGCTCGGATTGGGGGTCTCGGCACCGGTCTGTCCGGATGAGGTGGGCCCGGATGTGGAGGTGGCAGTTGGTGTCGTCGTCGCGGTCGTGGTCGCGGTGGGTGTGTCCGTCGGGGTGTCCGTCGGCGGCGTGGAGTTCGGGTTCAGCGTGAATGTGTCGGTCGGGGTGGGGGTCGCTGTGGTGGTGGTCGCGGTGGGTGTGGGGGTGGGCGTGGTGCAGTCCGGCAGGTCTCCGTCGAAGGGGTAGTTGTGGATCTCGTAGCCCCCGCTGCCCTGCTGGATCAGGTTGCCCGCCAGGTAGACGCGTCCGTCCAGTCCGGCTGTCGAAATGGTGGTGGTGCTGGCCGGGTTCCCCACCATCACCGAGCCCTGGAACTGTGTGCCCCCGGTGATCGTGGCGGACGTCGAGGTCGGGAAGTTCCACATCAGCCGCCGCGCGATCGCGCTGATCGGGTCCAGGCTGCTGCCGGTGTAGGTGTTGATCACCGCGTCGGCGGACAGCATGTTCACCACGACGGTGGCCCCCGCCGGAATACCGGTGAAGGTGAGCCCGATCGCACCGCCCGAGGGCGAGGCCAAGTTCCCGGTGACGTTGAAGATCTGACGCATGCTCGTACCGTCGCCGGTGAACGTCGCCTCGCTGCTGGTCAGTGCGACCGTGCCGGTGACCGCCGCGGTTCCGGCGCAGGCGGAGACGTCCTCGATCTGGGTGCGCACCGCCAGGTACGGGTCCGCCGCCCCGGCGTCGTGGATCTGCTGTCCCGGGGCGACGATGTCCACCGTGCCCGCCGTCGTTCCGCCGTAGCGGACGTCGCCGGTGGCGACGCCCTGTGAGTCGCTGCCCCCGACCAGCAACTGGTTGCCTGCTCGTACGGAGATGTCGCCGCCCACGGTGACGAAGTCGGATCCGTTCGGCGGGACCACCCGTGAACCGACCCCGGCGACCGCCATGTTGAAGACGCCACCGCCGTCCTTGTCGATGGTCAGATCGCCGAGCGTGACGATCTTCCCCTCGGCCTCCGCGGCCCGCTGCCGGACCAGGTAGTCGCCGCCCACGAACACATTGATCGTCGCGTCGCGGCCGGCGAAGTCGCCGTTGTTGACCGGAGGGTAGGGCGACGGGCAGTCAGGACCACTGCAGGCCCCGAGCGGAGGCGCCAGGGGGGCCGCGGACACGCTCCCCAGCGCCACCGCGATCGGGATCACGGTCAGCCCGGCGACCAGCAGCAGCCGCCCGACCCGGCCGTCCCCGCGGCGCGGACCGGCTGTTCGACGTGCCGGACTGACATCCATGGATCCTCCGGGGCTGGCGCGGGTGACGGGCAACCGCAGGTTCGCGCACCGCCCGCCGCCCCTCCGCACACCACGCTCGCGCCGATCCGAAAGATCAGTCGGACAGTCGACATATCAGGTCGCGGTTACTCCACACCGTTCCTCCGGTAGGGGTAGTAGGGGCCGGAACCGGAGTAGTAGGGGTAGGGGATGACATGGGAGACGCAGCCCTGCGAGCCGCTGTCCTCGATCCCGACGTAGCTGGTGTGGGCGGCGTCGGCCCAGCCCGCGAAGATCAGCGTGTGGTCGCCGGAGATCAGCGCGTCGCCGGGCTGGAGCTCCTCCTTGCCGATCTGGTGCGAGACCCCGGCGCTCATCAGCCCATAGGTGTCCAGCCCCGGTCCGGGCAGGCCCCAGGCGTCCGAGACCAGGCCCGAGCAGTCGACCCGGTAGCCGTCGGTCACCGACGACTGGCTGTAGCCCAGCCTGCGCCGGGCCCGCTCCAGCGCCCGACCGACGATGCCCTGCCGTTCCGCCGCGACGCCGTCCAACTGAGGCTCCGTCACCACGCCCCCACCCTCGCCGTTCCGCGGGTGCCGCTTTCCGCTGGTGGACCACCCGTCCCAGCCGCGGCTGTCCGTCCGCGTGGTCCAACCCCCGGCCCCGCCGCCCGTCCCTGGCACCGGCCCGTCCGGGAACCCGCCGCCTGACGCAACGCCACCGGATGTGCCGCCGCCGAACGCGCCAATGCCCGAACCGGCTCCGCCTCCACCCCCGTTCCAGCCACCGACCGCCCCGCCGCCGAAACCGTCGATCGCGGTGCCGCCACCACCGGACGACGACCAGGACGCGGACGCCGGGGCGGGGACGGAGTCCTGCGAACCGCCCCGGATCCGCTTCAGCCGCGCCGCGGTCTCGCGGTCGACGGACTCGTACCCGGCCGCCACCGTCTTGAGCTTCCCGGCGTCCTGCGCCAGGGCCCCGGTGAGCCGGGTCCCGGTCGCGAGCAGACCGGCCACCTGCGACTCCAGTTCCTTCACCGCCCCGGTCAGGTCCGACGCGATCCCGGCCCCGGCCGCGCCGACCCGCGGATCCGCCGGTACCCGCGTCGCGGCGGCCCTGGCCAGCGCCGACCGGATCCGCCCGAGATCCCTCCCCAGCTCGGCCATCCGCTCGCCGGCGGAGTGCCAGTCCTGCTGCACCTTGGTCAGTTCGCCGAGGTGCACGCCGAACTCCTTGCCTGCCATACCGTTCGATCCCCTCGATCCGTCACGATCCCCTCGATGAGTCAGTGGGCGTCGACCAGCCGCTGCACCGATCTGCTCAACCCGCAGAGGTCGTCGGCGACGCCGAAGACCTCGCGCGCCCGGCCGCGGCCGTGCTGGACGAAGGCGTCCGAAGCCGGGCCGTGCCAGTTCAGCCGCCCGAGCGCGGAGTTGATCTCCCGGCCCAGGGCGTCCGTCCGCTCGCCCAGGGCGGCGAGGTCGGCCGCGATCCGGCGCACCTCCCCCTCCCCGCCGCCGAACATCTGGCCCAGCACCCAGCGGGCCACCTCGGCCGGCGCCATCGCGGCGTCGGCCCCGTCGATCGTCGCGGCGCCGTGCGCCGTACTGCCCTGCCCGTGACCGGCCGTACCCGAGTCACCCATGGAAGCCCCCCGAGGCGTCGTTCCGCACACCATCGGCGCGGCGGCCACAGCCATCCGCGCCGGAAAACAGAAAAGCCCAGGTCCACGGTGAGTGATTCCTGGGCTGCCGCCGCGCCGCCCTTGACGGTCGAGCGTCCCGCGGCGTTCGGGCCGTCCCTCCGGGCAGCGTTGTGCCTGCTCGGAGTAGGTACGGCTGATTGACGGCAACACTATCGCGCTGCCCGCCACCCGACGGGGTCCGCACAGCGGCGTTCCACCGAAAGAGTGACGGGCAGCGAAGGGCGACACACCGCCCGGGTGTCAGAGCGTCAAGTGGTCAGACGGGAACGGTCGGTCAGCAGCGACCAGATGATGAACACCCCGAGCGCGATGGCGATGACCGCCCAGATCGGCTGGTAGGGCAACCACATGAAGTTGGCGATGACGCTGAGCGCGGCGAAGCCGACGCCGAGTCCCCTGGCCCAGAGCGCGCCCCTGAGGATGCCGAACCCGGTGATGATCAGCAGCACCCCGATGACCAGATGAATCCAGCCCCAGGAGGTCAGGTTGAACCGGTACACGTACTGGCCGAAGCGTGCGTACACGTCGTCCTTGGCGATGCCGACGATGCCGTTGAGCACCGCCAGCACCCCGTCCACCAGCAGCAGCACGCCTGCGAACAGGGTGCCGCCGCTGGCCCAGGCGCTGTCCGCGCCGGATCCGGACGCACGACGCCGGGACGCACCCGGCGGGGTCGCAGCCTGTGCCACAGGAGCCTCCTCTATCGCGGTCTCCGGCCCGACGTCGTCACCCGCCCGCCCGCCACGCCGATGTACAACCGAGCCTCCCCGCCCCCGCCCGCTCCGACCACCCGGCGCACCCGTCCAGGTGACGCCGCGGACCCGGTCCTCTGGCCGACCGTCAGGTGTAGAGGCGGACGACCGTCTCGGCGACACAGGCGGGCTTGGCGCCGCCTTCGACCTCGACGGTGATCTGGGTGGTGATCTGCAGGCCGCCGGGGACCTCATCGGCCGAGGCGACGGCCACCGTGGCGCGGACCCGCGAGCCGACCGGGACCGGGGCCGGGAAGCGGACCCGGTTGAGGCCGTAGTTGACGCCCATCCGCACGCCCTCGGTCCGGTAGACGTCCGCCACCAGGGCCGGGATCAGCGAGAGCGTCAGATAGCCGTGAGCGATGGTGGTGCCGAAGGGGCCGGCCGCGGCACGCTCCGGGTCCACGTGGATCCACTGGTGGTCACCGGTCGCCTCGGCGAACAAGTCGATCCGCTTCTGGTCGACGGTGACCCAGTCGCCGGTGCCGATCACGGTGCCGGTCGCGGCGGCCAGCTCGGCCGGGGAGGAGAAGGTCCTGCTGGGCACGATGGGCCCCTTTCTGCCTGAGGGTTCGGAATTCGGGGCGCGGGCCGTCAGCCGGCCGCGCCGAGCATACGCAGCACCAGGTCGGCGTACTGCCGTCCCAGCGCCCGGGGCGAGGTGCGCATCCGCTCGTCGTACCAGCGCACGACGTCCACGCCGAGCGAGAGCACGGCCCTGGCCGCCGCCTTGGTGTTGGGGACCTGGAAGACCCCGGCCGCCACGCCCTCGGCGACCAGGTCCTGCACGATCTGCTCGGTCTCCCGGCGCATACCGCGCATCACCCGCCGCTCCTTGTCGGGCAGCGCGTGGTCCTCGTACTCGACGATCCGGGCCACCGTGTGGTGCACCGCGTGCCAGGCGGTGAACTCCTCGACCAGGCGCCGCATCCGCTCGACCGGGCCGCCGCCCAGGGCGAGGACCCGTTCGATCATCGCGCGCGACAGCTCCTGGCCGCTGCGGGTGATCGCAAAGAGAAGTTCGATCTTCGAGGGGAAGTAGACGTACAGCGCGGCCGAGCTCATCCCGGCCGCCGCGGCGATGTCCCGGGTCGTGGTGGCGTGGTAGCCGCGCTCGGCGAAGCACTGCAGTCCGGCGAGCATCAGCCGACGCGCGGCCTCCGGCTGGACGTCGAGCCAGAGATCGTTCGGGACGGTGATCGTCATGGCTCACATCCTTCCATCAGCACGGCATACTAAGCGGTTGGTAAGTAGCTGTCCAGGTCTTGACCTGGCTTCTACCTGCTCCTATGGTCGCCATGCCGCAGCGGCCCAGCTTGGATCCATACAAGAATCGACGCAGCGAAGGAGCCCCGATGAAGGCCTGGCGACTGTACGAGACCGGCGAGCCGAAGAACGTGCTGCGGCTGGAGGAGACGGCCGAGCCCTCCCCCGCGCCGGGCCAGGTGCTGGTCCGGGTGCGCGCGGCGGCGGTGAACTTCCCGGACGCGATGATGTGCCGGGGCGAGTACCAGATCAAGCCGCCGCTCCCGTTCACTCCGGGCGTCGAGCTGTGCGGCGAGGTGGTGGCCCTCGGCGAGGGCGTGTCCACCCCCGCTGTCGGCGCGCGGGTGATCGGGTCGCCGGTGCTGCCGCAGGGCGCGTTCGCGGAGTTCGCGCTGATGGACGCCGTCCGCACCTTCCCCGCACCGGAGGCACTGGACGACGCCGAGGCCTCCGGCCTCTTCATCGGCTACCAGACCGGCTGGTTCGGCCTGCACCGCCGAGCCGCGCTGCGGTCCGGCGAGACGCTGCTGGTGCACGCCGCCGCGGGCGGCGTCGGCAGCGCGGCGGTCCAACTCGGCAAGGCGGCCGGGGCCCGGGTGATCGGCGTGGTCGGCGGCGCCGCAAAGGCGGAGGCCGCACGGCAGTTGGGCGCGGACATCGTGGTCGACCGGCACAGCGAGGACTTCGTCCAGGTGGTCAAGGAGGCGACCGGCGGACGCGGCGCCGACGTGGTGTACGACCCGGTCGGCGGCGCCGCCTACGCCGGATCGACCAAGTGCATCGCTTTCGAGGGGCGAATCGTGGTGGTCGGCTTCGCCAGCGGCAGCATCCCCACGCCGGGGCTGAACCACGCACTCGTCAAGAACTACTCGGTGCTGGGCCTGCACTGGGGCCTGTACGACCGCTACGACCGGGACGCGGTGCTCCGGGCCCACCGGGAGTTGACCGAACTGGCCACCGACGGGCTGATCAAGCCGCTGATCAGCGAGCGGGTCCCGCTGGCCGAGGCGGCCGACGCGGTCCAGCGGGTGGCGGACGGCAGCACGGTCGGCCGGATAGCCGTCCTCCCGACCCAGTGACCTGACCTGACCTGACCACTCATCAGAAAGGCTCTCCCATGGAATCGTTCGACCTCTCCGGCCAGGGTGTGGTGATCACCGGCGCGGGCGGCGGCATCGGCGCGGCACTGGCCCGACGCTTCGCCGCGGAAGGCGCCCGAGTGGTCGTCAACGACCTGGACGGCGACGCCGTACACGCGGTGGCGGCCGAGATCGGCGGCACCGCGGTGGTCGGCGACGCGGCCGGACCGGCCGGGGTCGACCACCTGGTCACCGAGGCCCGGCGGGTGCTCGGCGGCATCGACCTCTACTGCGCCAACGCCGGGATCGCCGCGAGCGGCACGCCCGAAGCCGCTGCCGAGGGCGACTGGGCCCGCTCCTGGGAGGTGAATGTGATGGCGCACGTCCGCGCCGCGCAGGCGCTGCTCCCGGACTGGCTGGAACGCGGGCGCGGCCGGTTCCTGCCGACCGTCTCCGCCGCCGGGCTGCTGACCGCGCTCGGCTCGGCCCCGTACTCAGCCACCAAGCACGCCGCGCTCGGCTACGCCGAGTGGCTCTCCGCGACCTACCGGCACCGGGGCGTCACCGTGCAGGCCCTCTGCCCGCAGGGGGTCCGCACCAGGATGTTGCAGGACAGCGGCGCGGTCGGCGGCCTGCTGCTGGCCGGCGACGCGATCGAGCCGGAGGCCGTCGCGGACGCGGTGCTGGAGGCCTTCGACGACGGCCGGTTCCTGATCCTCCCGCACCCCGAGGCGGCGGACTACTACGTCGCCCGAGCCACCTCCCCCGACCGCTGGCTGCGCGGGATGAACAAGCTGCAACGCCGGGTCGAGGACCTCGGCGCGGGCTGAGGCGGCTACCGTGAAGGCCGGGCCTGGCAACGCGGGCAGGCCAAGGCGGGCAGGGCAGCACGGGCAGGCCAACGCGGGCAGGGCAGCACGGAAGGGCGGCAGCGCGGGGATGACGTCGACCGCGGACTTCGAGGGCTCGCTGCGGCGGTACCGGCCGGAGCTGCTGGCGCACTGCTACCGGATGCTCGGCTCGGTCCACGACGCCGAGGAGCTCGTCCAGGAGACGTACCTCCGGGCCTGGCGCGCGCGGGACCGCTATGACCCGGCACGTGCCTCCCTGCGCACCTGGCTGTACCGGATCGCCACCAACGCCTGTCTGACCGCGCTGGACGGGCTGGCCCGCCGCCCCATGCCCTCGGGGCTGGTCACCGCGAGCGAGCCGCTGAGCCCGCTGGTCCACGGCGGGGAGGCGACCTGGCTGCAACCGCTCCCGGACAGCCTGCTCAGCCCGGGGGACCCGGCTGCCGCGGCGATCGACCGGGGCAGCCTGCGGCTGGCCTTCGTCGCGGCGCTGCAACTGCTTTCCCCGAGGGAGCGCGCCGTACTGATCCTGCGCGACGTGCTCGACTACCCGGCGGCGGACGCGGCGGACGTCCTGGAGACCTCGGTCGCGTCCGTGAACAGCTCGCTGCAACGGGCCCGCGCCCGGGTCCGGGCCGCGGGGGTGCCGCAGGAGCAGGTCGCCGAGCCGTCCGACGCGGAGCAGCGGTCCTGGGTGGACCGCTATACGGCGGCCTTCGTCCGGGCGGACATCCCGGGGCTGCTGCACCTGGTGACCGAGGACGTGCTCATGGAGATGCCGCCCATGGTCAACTGGTTCACCGGTCGGGAGAACTACGCGAGCTTCATGGGCTGGGTGTTCGACAAGGCCGGCACCGACTGGCGGCTGCTGCCGGTGCGGGCCAACGGGCAGGTCGGCTTCGCCGCCTACCGGCGCGGCGACGGCGGCGGGTTCGAGCTGCACACCCTGCAGGTGTTCACGGTCACGAGCGGCGGCATCAGCCGCGTCTCGGTCTTCCAGGACGCCGACGTGTTCGCCGCCTTCGCCTTGGCGCAGAAGCTCAACGGCTGATCCGCCCGCCCGACAGGCGCGGACGGGCGGACGGGCAGACCAGCAGACAGACCGGCAAAACTGACCGAGGATCAGCCAGCAGTCCCGGCCGGGCTGTTGTGGTAGCCGGCCACCAGCCAGGCACCGTCCCGCTTCTCCAGCACCCAGGTCGCGTAGGCGATCCGCTCGGCGGGGGCCTCGGACTCGCCGGGGAAGAGGACGCCGGTCTCGCTCACCACGATCGCACCGTCGCGGCCCAGGAACCGGATCCCCAGCTGCCGGTTGGTCGTCGTGCTGCCCTTCAGGTAGGAGGCGAACCCGGCCGCCATGCTCTGCCGGATCTCCTCACGGGACGCGCGGTAGGAGCCGGGCAGGATCGCCGTGGCCTCCTCGGTGTAGTCGGCGACGAAGGCATCGGCGTCGTACCGGTCCCACGCCTGGTAGACGCCGTCAAGGACGGCCGTGATCGCGGCCGTGTCGTTCGCGCGGTTGTCGGACATCGTTCTTCTCTCCTGCCATCGGATCGGACCGGGCCCGGAGGGGCCCGTGAGTACATACCGGCGCCCCTCGCGGAACTCATCGCACGGACTTCAAGATCTTCTCTCCGGCGCCCCCACGCCCCCGCAGGGCCCGTGCCCCGTAAGGGCAGTCCGCCTTGCTCGTCCGGTCCTTGCCCGGTGCGGGTTCTGCCCGGGAGTCCCTTCCGGCGTTCCCGCGGCCTCGGGTAGAAAGCCGGTATGCGCGCCGAAGAACGCACCCCCTCGTCCGCCCACGGGAACACGGGCAGGGCCGGGCGCCCCTCCTCCCCGCCGTCCGCCGCCGCGCTGCCACCCCTGCTGGCGCTGCAACAGGCGGCCGGGAACGCGGCGGTGACGCGAGCGATCCAGCGTTCGCGGCACGAGCACGGCCACAGCCAAGCCGTGCAGCGCATGGAGAGCCCGCCGCGGGGCCGCCGCGGCAGTGGGGAGTACGAGGCAGACGCCTCGGCCTCCGAATCGGAGCACGGCCGGGACACCGACAGCTCTCCGGAGCGGAGGCAGCTCCATGAGCGGATCGACCAGGAGCTGGCCGGCGGCCCGGACCTGGTCGAACTGACCGAACGGCTGGCGGCGGCTCCCCCGGCGTTCGGCCGGATCCGGCGGATACGGCAACCGGACTCCGAGTCAGAGTCCCGGTCCGAGCACGAGTCCGAGTCACCGGAGCGGGAGAAGGCGGGGCCGGCCGAGGAAGCAGCGGCGGCCCCGGCCGAGGAGCGGCTTCCGGAACTGCCGGAGAACCGGCTGCTGGTACCGCTGCGCGACCTGCTCACCCAGGAGCTGCGCCAGGGCGGGCTCAAGAAGAAGCTGAAGGTCACACTCATGGTGGACGGGGGCGACCACGACCCCAGGACCGGCAACGTGGGCCACGCCTGGATCGAGGTCACCGGATCGCGGGGGCAGCAGGTCTCCTTCGGCTTCTACCCGACGGAAGACGTCCAGGCGTTCGGCGATGTGCGCGGCGGCGTCATGTGCCCCGACCGCTACGGCCATTCCACCCACCACGAGTCGAAGACCGTCTCCCTGCGGCAGATCGTCAACGGCTACCAGGTCACCCATGACCGGGCCCAGGCCGCCTACAACCTCACCCAGCACAACTGCACGACCTTCGCGGGCGAGGTGTGGAAGGCCATGACCGGCAAGGAGATCCCCCGGAACTGGCTCACCGCGTACGGGCTGCTCGGCGCGTTCGTGGCGACCCCGCACGGCGCCGCCGAGGGCATCACCAGCCAGCAGGAGGCCCGGTTGGAGGGCAGGCGTGACCGCATGCGCTCCCTCGCGGGCGGCCCCGCCGGCGCGCTCATCCCCGGCGGCGGCGACGCGGACGAGAGGGCCGACCGGATGGCCCGCGCGAACCTCTCCCAGAGCAGTCCGTCCGAGTCCTCCGAGGAGCTGGACTGACGCGGCGTCGGGCCGCGTACGCGACCGGCGGAGCGGCCGGAAGGGAATCGAGGGCACGGCTCGCTGTGCCTGCGGGCAGTGCGGTCCGCCTGTGCGGGACGCCGAGTGTGTCCCCAGGCCTCTGACCGGACGCCGACTCCGCGGATAGCGTCGTGGGGTGAGCCTTTGGACTTCCCTTGAGCCGGCGTCGACCACCGTGGATGCGGGCGGTACCGCCACCGTCCGACTGCGGCTGCGCAACACCGCGGACGTGGTGGACGAGTACCGATTCGTGCCCGTCGGCGAGATCGCGCCCTATGTCACCGTCGAGCCGCCGAGCCTCCGGCTCTACCCGGGGACCACCGGAACCGTCCACCTCACCTTCGCGCCACCGCGCACCCCCGACGCCACGGCCGGACCGAACCCCTACGCGGTTCAGATCATCCCGACCGAGTACCCCGAGTCGACGGTGGTCCCCGAGGGCAACCTCACCATCACGCCGTTCACCGAGATGCGCGCCGAGCTCGTCCCGCACACCGTCAAGGGCCGGTTCCGAGGACGCCCCAGACTCGCCATCGACAACTTCGGCAACACCGCGCTCACCGTCTCGGTCACCGGCAACGACAACGGTGACCAGCTCTCCTACGACCTCCACCCGGCCAACGTCCGGATCGAACCCGGCCGCGCCGCCTTCGTCCAGGCCAGTCTGAGGCCCCGTCGGCTCATCTGGTTCGGCCACAAGCAGCAGCGGCCCTACCGTCTCGCGGTACGCCGCTCCGGCAGCGCACCGCTCGACGTCGAGGGCAGCTACATCCAACGCGGGTTCCTGCCCCGCTGGCTCGCCACCCTGCTCACCCTGCTCTGCACCCTCGCCCTCGCCTTCGTCGCCCTCTGGTTCACCGCGGCGGCCCCGGTCACCAGCCAGGCCACGGCGGAGGTCCAACAACCCGTCGCCACCGCCCTTCCCACCCCGGCCGCCCCGCCCACCCCGGCGGCGACGGTGACGCCGTCCGCCCCGCCGTCCCCGACCCAGACCGCGGGCGGAGGCGGCGGGGCGACGACCAAGCCCAGTGCGAAGCCGAAGATCCCGGACACCGCGGCGAACGCGGTCAAGCGAGCTGCCGCGATCACCCCGGGCCGCCACATCTGCTACCGGGCCTATGTGGCGGACCTGGGCTGGCAGCACACGGTGTGCGACGGCGGGGTGGCGGGCACGGAGAACCAGAGCCGCGCCATCGAGGCCCTCAACATCGCCGTGTCCGGTATCGACGGCGGCGACGCGGCCACCGCCTGGCTGTCGACCGAGAAGTACCTGCCCGCCTGGAAGGCCGCGCCCGCGGAGACCGACATCACCGTCGGCACCCCCGGTTCGGCGATCCGCTTGGAGCAGGTCGTGGTGAGCACGGCCGTGGGCGTCGTCTGCGGCAACGGCTACATCCTGGGCCAGCACTGGCAGACCCAGACCTGCGACGACCCCGGCGGTCCCCGCAGCTGGATCACCCTCGGGAAGCAGGGGATCCAGCTCGAAGCCGTCCAGTTCACGGTGTGAGCGAGGGCTGGGGCGCCTGGCCCGGCGTCCTGGTCACCAGCCGCCCCGGCCCGGCACCGGCCGCCGTGGTCACCAGCCGCCGTCGTCCAGCACCAGCCGTCCGGCCTTGCGGTACTCGCGTTGGGCGCCGGCCAGCAGGTCCGCTGTGGTGACGCCGCCGCCCCGGCCGGCGACCGCGTAGGCGGCGGTGACGACGGCACTGCGGATGGAGCCCCCGGCCAGTTCGAAGTCCCGTGCGCACGGCCCCGGGTCGAGGTCGGGCGCGCAGGGCACCGAGGCCAGGCTGTGCCGCCACAGCGCCAACCGCTGGGCGGCGTCCGGGAACGGGAAGTCCACCACCAGGTCGAGCCGCCGGGTGAAGGCGTCGTCGATGTTGGCCCGCAGATTGGTCGTCAGCAGGGCGATGCCGTCGAAGGACTCCAACCGTTGCAGCAGGTAGGCGCTCTCCAGGTTGGCGTAGCGGTCGTGTGCGTCCTTGACCTCCGAGCGCCTGCCGAAGACGGCGTCGGCCTCGTCGAACAGCAGGACGGCGTCGGTGCGGTCGGCCTCGGTGAAGATCCGCTCCAGGTTCTTCTCGGTCTCGCCGACGTACTTGTCGACGATGGAGGAGAGCTGGACGACGTAGAGGTCGAGGCCGAGTTCGGCGGCGACCACCTCGGCGGACAGCGTCTTGCCGGTGCCGGACTCACCCGCGAACAGCGCCAGCACGCCCCGGCCCCGGCCGCCGCCCGCGCTCAACCGCCAGTCGCCCAGCACCTGGTCGCGGTGCCGGGCCCGCAGCGCCAGCTCGCGCAGCTGGGCCAGCGGCCCGTCCGGCAGCACGAGATCGTCCCAGCTCACGGCGGGCCTGATCCGGCGGGCGTGCTGTTCCAGCCCGGACGCGGACTGCTGACGGGCGGCCAGCCGCAGGTGCGCCCCGGAGAGCGGGCTGCCCTCGAACGCCGCCAACTCCCGCGCGGCCAGGACCGCGCGCCGGATGCGCTCGCCGCCCAGCCGGTAGGGCGCCACCACCGGCGCCAGGTCGAACCCGATCTCCCCGACCGCCCCGACCCCGGCCGCTCCGACCCCGGCCGACTCGACCGACCCGACCTCCCCGATCGCGGCCGACCAGGTGTCGAGATCGCCCGAGCGCTGCCGGGGCGCGTCCAGCACGAGCGGGTCGCGGCGACCGTCGCACCAGTCCGGGTCGTACGGGTGGGAGCCGACCAGCAGCACGGGCACGTCGGCCGCCGCGAGCGCCCGCACCAGCCGCCCCGGACGCTCCGGCAGTGGGGACACCACCAGGGCGCAGCCGCGCAGCCGCGCCTCGCGGAGCAGTTCCGGGACCAGTTCGTGGTCGTGGCCGGTCTCGTGGTCCGGCTCGTGGTCGCCACGGCCGGTGTCGCCGGAGTGCGCGGGTCGGGCGGCGGACCCGGTCGGCCCGGGGGTGAACCGCAACGCCTCAAGACCAGCCGCGCCCAGGGCGGCCACGGCGCAGGCGAGCCCGTCGCCCTCCCGGAGTTGGCGCAGGTAGACAGTGAGCGGACCGGCCGACAGGCGCTTGGCCAGCCGCTGCGTCAGCGCGTCGAACGGCAGTCGGTCGTCCGCCGCCGGCAGCGGCCGGGCGAATCCGTCGAGTGCGGGGTCCTGCGTGTCGTCGCCGAGCAGATGGGCGGCGACCCGTTCCGGGACCCGCAACGAACGGCTGAGGAAGGGCCGTTCGGGCTCCTCCAGCCGGAGCAGGCCCAGCGCGAGCAGCGGCGCGGACGGGTGCAGCCGGGCCCGTCCGGCGGCGGAGTGGGCGGGCAGGCCGCAGAGCTCCAGGGCGAGGCCGGTGGTCGCCCGGCGGCGGCTGACGTCGTCGTTGAGGTAGCCGTAGAGCGGCTCGAAGCTGCGGTCGAGGTCCGGGGCGAGCGCAAGCAGCAGCAGTTCACTGTCCAGCGCGGTCAGGCCGAGCCGGACGGCGAGCCGGTGCAGCGGGTCGCCGCCACTCGGGCCGGGGTCGTCGGCGTACCCGGCAACCTCGCGGTCGGGGGGAGCGTCGCCGTACCCGGCAACCTCGCGGTCGGCGGTGTCGGCCGCGGGCCGCAGCAGGTGTCGGACCGCCTCTTCGGTCAGGTACAGGCCGCGCAGCGGGTCCTCGGCCGTGGGATCGTCGGCGCTGCGCAGTTCGACCGACCGCGCCACCCGGGCGCGCAGCCGGGACAGCCGGTCGAGCAGCGGATCGGACGCGTTCACTCGGGCCCCGCCACCGGCCCCGCAGCGGACCCCGCCGACCCCGCCGCTCCTGCCGACCCCGCCGCTCCTGCCGCTCCCGCCCCGGTGACCGCACCGGCCGGGCGCCGCGGGCGGTGCCGCTCGGGCGAACCGTCCAGCGTGCCGTCCGTCGCGCGGACCCGTACCGCGAACTCCTCGACCGGGGGCCCGGCGTCGTACTCCGGGAAGGACGGGATCGGCACGGTGACCACGACGTCGATGGACGGCTTGAGTTCACCGCCGAGCGCCGACCAGACATCGGCGCTGGAGCGGCCCTCCACCGTCCCGGCGACCGCGAGCGGCACGGTGAGGCCGAGCGCGGCCAGCGACCCGGTCAGCTGCTCCGGCAGCAGCAGTTCGTGCGGCACCAGCGTGGCGAGCACCGCGGCGAGCATCCGGTGCTCGTCCTGGGGCCGCTTGGTCCAGGCGGTGACCAGGTACGAGAGCCGGAACCAGCGTGGCGGCCGACGCAGCCGCAGCACCGCTCCGCGCTCGTCCCTGACCGGCGTCGCCCCGCTCTCCCGCCGCTTGACGTCCTCGCGGATGTCGTACAGGTAGGCGTCGATGGTGGGCGAGTTGCGCCGGGCGGCCCAGTCGCGGGTCGGCGCCTCGAACGCGATCTCGACCCCGGTCCCGGCCAGCGCACCGCCGGTCAGCAGGCCCTTGAGAACCTCGTCCACCTCGTGGATCACCGCCGTGCCCCCCGCCGTCGCCGGACCCGCCGCTCGGCGCGGCACACCCGTGGGAAAGCCTGCCCGTCGGGCGGCCGACCCGGCCAGGTGCGCCGGGGACGCCGCCGGGGCAGCCCCGGTTGCCCCGGGGGCCCTCGGTACGGGTCCGAACCGTCAGATGTAGCCTTCCCGAAGGGCATAGGCCACGGCGTGTGCCCGGTTGCGGAGCTGCAGCCGCGTGGTGAGGCCGTGCATCACGTTCTTGACGGTGCGTTCGGAGTACGAGAGCTTGCTGGCGATTTCCCCGGTATCCATTCCCTCGGCGACCAGCCGGAGCACATCGACCTCACGCGGCGCCAGGCCGTGCACAGGTGCGTCGGACGCACCGGCGGCGCCGCGCTGCACCGCACCCCGCTGCATGGTCCCGACCTGGGTGATCAGCCGCCCCAGCAGGTCCGCCGGGAGGTCCCCCTCGCCCCGGGAGACCGCCACCACCGCCTGCTGGAGCCGGTGCCCGGTGGCCTCGCGCCGCCAGACGATGGCGCCGACCCCGCACTCGATCACCTGGAGCAGGTCCGCCTCCCGGATGGTGCTCGCAACCAGCACGGCGCGGGTGGCGTCATTTCTGATCAACCGGCGCAATGACGTCAACGTGGGCTCGTCGAGCGCGTCGGCCACCAGGATCGCCACCGCACCCGCCCGACCGCCCGCATCCTCGACCAGCTCGATCGACGACTGATGACGCAACTGGCTCCTCACCCCGGCGAGCGAGACCGGGTCCGGCGCGTGCACCGCGACCGGTATGGCCTTCACCGCTGCCGTCACTCCACAAGACATACGGACGACCGCACCCCCAGAACCGTTTGTCGTGGCCATGGTGACCACGCCCAGTCCCACTCTCCTGTGATCGGCCCGCCGTTCGCAATCGTGGGCGACCACGAGACCGACCACGAGATCGGAGGATCCGATGACGCCGACCGGTACGCCGAGCACCCGCCACGATGACGGTCCGCTCCGCGAGCGCCGGGACGTCCTGGCGCTGGTGGCCGCCGAGGCCCGGCGGGCCAGGACCGGATCGGGGCGGATGACGGTACTGAGAGGCGCCACCGGGATCGGGCGCAGCGCCCTGCTGGAGGCCGTGGCGGCCGACGGCGCGGCGCACGGGATGCGGGTGCTGCGGGCCCGCTGTTCGGCCGAGGATAGCGGCACCGGCTTCGCCACCGCAGCCCAACTGCTGGGCCGTTGTGCCGAAGCGGGGGACGCCGACCGGAACGGCCTGGACCGGTACTGGCGGCTGCTGCGCTCGGCCGCGGCCGAGTCACCGCTGCTGCTGGCCGTCGACGACGTCCACCTCGCCGACCACCTCTCGCGGCGCTGGCTCACCGAGGCGGCCCGGCGGCTGGACGAATTAGCGGTACTGATCGTGGTCACCGAGCGCAGCCAGTACGACATCACGCCGCCCGCGCCGGGGCTCGCCCACGCCCTCTCGCCCACCCTGGTCCGGGTCCACACGCTGGCCCCGCTGAGCCGCCCGGCCGCCGAGTCCGTGCTGCGCGACCGCTTCGGCCCGCACGTCCCGGACGCCTGGGTGGACGGGTGCGTCCGGGCCTGCGCGGGCAATCCGCTGCTGCTGCGGGCCCTGCTGGACGACCTGGGCTCCCCCACCCGGGCCGGGCACGCCGCGGCGGCGTTCCCGGACAGCTGCGCCGACCTCTACCCGGGCGCCTTCCCGGCCGCGGTCGCCTGGTGGCTGGAGAGCGCCGGGACCGCGACCGCCGCGGTCGCCCGCGCCCTCGCCCAACTGGCGGACCAGGAGGACGGCGTCGAGCTGCTCGCCGGGGTGGCCGGGGCCGACCCGGCCAGGGTGTCGGGCTGGATCACCGCGATGCAGCGGCTCGGGCTGCTCCGGCCCGGGGGCCCGCACGACGACCCCGGCACCGACCCCGGACCCGGACCTGAACCCGGCCCCGGCCGGGTCCGCTTCGCGCACCCGCTGCTCCGGGACGCCGTGCTGGACGGCTGGCCCCGCCCGCAGCGGCAGGCGGCGCACCAGCGGGCCGCCGCGTTCCGGCACCGCCGAGGGGACACCGCCGAGGCGGTGGCCGGGCACCTGCTGCAAACGCCCCTGGTCGGAACGGAATGGGCGGTGGACGCCCTGCGGGACGCGGCGGCCACCGCGGTCAGGGACGGCCGGGCCGGTGACGCCGTCGACCACCTGCGCCGCGCGCTGGACGAGCCGATGGCCCGCGACCGCAGGGCCGAAGTCCTCACCGAACTCGGAGCGTTGGAGTTCACCGCGCTGCGGAGCGCCGGGATACCCCGGCTGACCGAGGCGCTGCGGCTGCGCGAGCAGCCCCGGGAGCGGGTGCAGGCCGCGGTCGCGCTCAGTTCCGCGCTGGCCCAGCGCGGCGAGACGCACGCCGCGTTCGACCTGCTCCAGAGCCTGGGCCTGGACGGCGAGCTGGCCGACGAACCGCTGCTGACCCGCACCGTCCGGATGGCGTCCGCGCTGCTCTCCGACCACGACCCGGAGGTCCGGCGGACGGTCTACGCCGGGCTGCTCGACACCGCCGCGCGAGCCCCCGCGCTGCTCGGCCCGGCCGAGCAGTCGCTGCTGGTCAGGTATGAGGTGACGGTCGGCCTGCTGACGGCCGATCAGGCGATGCGGCGGATCCGGGCGCTGCTGGCCGCCCCGGAGGACCCGGTGCTGACCCCGTACCTGATCGGCACGGCCGCCGCCGTCGCCCAGTGGGCCGACGCGCTCGACGACGCCGACCGGCTGGTCGGGCTCGGCCTGGCCGGGCAGCGGCTCTCGCCGCTGCATCCGATGCACCGGGCGCTGCTCAACGTCCAGTTGGACACCGAGGTGGCGCGCGGCCGGTTCACCCCGGTCCTGGCGGACGCCGAGGGCGACGGCGTCCCGGCGGACCGGGCCGCGGCCGACGGCCCCAGCAACCTCCGGGCGCACAGCCTGCTCGCGCTGGTCGAATCCGGCCGGCTCGCCGACGCCGAGCGGCTCGCCGGGCAGGTCGACGTCCAGGACGCGCACGACAGTTGGGAGTTGAACAGGTTCCTGTACGCCAGGGGCGTGCTGCGCGCCGCCTCGGGCGACCTCAAGGGGGCCCTCGACGACTTCCTGGACTGCGGTCGGCGGCAGACCGTCCGGCAGGTGCTGAGCCCGGTGGTCACCCCGTGGCGCTCGGCGGCCGCCGAGTGCCTGCTGGCGCTCGGGTTCCCGCAGCGCGCCCTGCCGCTGGCCGAGGAGGAGCACCGGCTCGCCGCCGCCTGGAACACCCCCCGTGTGCTCGGCCGCGCCCTGCGCGTGCTGGGCGGGGCGAGCGGCGGACGGCGCGGGGACGAGCTGACCGCGCAGGCCGTCGAGATCCTCCGCGGCACCCCGCACCACCGCGAGCTGGTCGCCGCGCTGATCTCCCGGGGACGGCAGCTCACCGCCGCCGGGCAGCGCACAGAGGCCAGGACCCTGCTCCGCGAGGCCGCGGCCACGGCCGAACGGCTGGGCGCGGTACGGCTGCTGGCCCGCGCCGAACAGGCGCTCGGCGAGGGCGGCGCCCGGCCCAGGACCGCCCGCGGCACCGGCGTCGGCGCGCTGACCGACAGCGAACGCCGGATCGCCCGGCTGGCCGCCGCGGGCCGCACCAACGCCGAGATCGCCGAGCTGCACCACCTCGCCCGGCGCACCGTCGAGACCCATCTGACCAGCACCTACCGCAAACTGGGGATACGCCGCCGGAGCGAGCTCCCGACCGCGCTCGACCCCTGACCCGGCCGTCGCATGACCCGGCCGCTACGAGCCGCCGCCGCTGGACGGCCCGAAGAACTCGATCTCGGCGACGGCCACCTGCTTGTCGGCCGAGGCCCCGTAGGCCGACTGCAGGACGAAGCGGACCGAGCTGACGCCACTGAACCGGAGCGCGCGGCTCTGCCCGCCGCCGGCCTGGTCCAGCGTGAGCAGGCGGTTCCGGGTCCGCCCGTCCGCCGTGGTGACCACGGCCTCGATGGTGTGCGGGAGGGCGGACTTGGCCAGATCGCCCGGCAGGGTCGACTCGCCCGAGGTGATCACGACGTCGAGCAGGTCGACCGGCTGGCTGAAGTCGGCCTCGATCCACTCGCCGGTGGCGGACTGGTTCAGGCCGGGCCCCCACCAGGTGTTGTTGAACTTGTCGAAGGCGAGCCCGGGGCCGTGGCCGGCGAAGGACCGGGACGCCCGGTAGGAGTCCGGCGAGACCGGGGCCCGCTTGCTGAAGTGGTCGCGCACCGACTGCACCGCGGGACCGATCTGGAACGCGGCGGTCACCAGCAGTGCGAGCGCCACGGCGGCGGCCAGCCAGCCCAGGACCCGGCTCAGCCCCCGGCGCAGCCTGGGCCGCTCCCCGGCCCACGGCACCCGCCGGACACCGAGGCCGGGCAGCCTGCGCCACCACGGCAGCCGGACCGGATCCTCCGGACGACCGGCCATGGGCATGGCGCAGCGGCGGCAGAAGTGGCGGTCCGGCCGGTTGCCGGTGCCGCACCACGGGCAGCGGGCGCCGTCCTCGTCGCCCTGCTCCTGGGGGCCGTGGACCCGTGGCCGCGAGCTGACCGGACGGCCCGGCAGCACGGGGGCGACGGACGGCGTCGCTGCTTGCTCCGGGTCGGTGACCGGAACCAGCAGCGCCCTGGCCCGCTCCTCGGCCCGCTCCTCGGCGGAGGGCCCCCACGCGCCTCCCCCGAAGGGTTCCCACGGCGCGGCGGGAGGGGCTTCAGCGGGCGGCACGGCAGGCGCGGCAGGCGCGGCGGCAGGCGGCGACGGCATGACGCCGGGGTATGGCGGTGCAGCGGCAACGGGCGGCGGCGGCAAGGTGGTTGGGGTCGGCGGCACGGCGGAAGGCGGCGGCACCGCGGGGGTCGGCACGGTGGCAGCGGCGTCCGGGTCGACGAAGCCGGTGGCGGGATCGATGACGGCGATGCCGTGCACCGGCGTGTCGTCGTCGGCATCGTGCCCCGCGCCCGCACCGCGGTCCGCACCCGCACCCGCGTCGTGGCCTGCGCCCGCACCCGCGCCGTGGCCCGAACCCGCGCCGTAGGCGTTGTCCGCGCCGTAGGCGTCCCCCGTGCTCGGGGTCCAGCCGAGCACCGCGCCGCAGCCGTCACAGAAGGACTGCCCGGGGCTCGGCTGCGTGCCGCACTCGGCGCACGCGGGCGCCTTGTTCCGTCCCCGGCCCGCGTCAGCGGTCTGGCTGGTCACCTGTCATGGTCCTCTCGGCTGCGGTCACCTGGACCGTGTACGGCATGTGGGCGGGTCGGGCGGCGGCCACCAGGGTCTCCAGCCGGTGCCGGTCCTGGGGGGTCGGGTCGGGCAGCGCCAGCGTCACCCGCAGGCGCGGACGGCGCTCGCCGGGGACCGGGCCGAGCGGCCGGGCGTCCCAGGCCGCGCCGCCGCTCTCGGTGATCTCCGGCTCCACGCCGAACGCGAGACGCACCGCCTCGGCCAGGCCGCGGCGGGTGCCGCGGATGCGGTGCAGGTGCGCGGCGGCGGCGACAGCCGCCCGCAGCAGCGCCTCGTCCTCCGTGCCGTCGGTCTCCGCACCGACCCAGTCGCTGAGCCAGCGGACGAAGTCCACCGGGGCCAACGCGGGGGTGAAGTAGGAGTCGAGGCAGTCGAGGACGTGGTGCAGCGGGGCGAGCACCTCGTCCAGCCCGGCGACGAAGCGCTGCGCCAGGTCGTCGTCGGCGAAGACGGCGGGCAGCATCAGGCCCAGCGGTGCGGAGGTGCCCAGGCCGTCGACGGACCCCCTCATGACGGGTCGCCGATGACCCGGACCCGGTGGTCGAAGGAGAAGACCAGGGCCGGGGCCCGGAGGTCGATCCGGTCGGTCGGGTCGCCGCGCTTGCCGGTGAGCGGGTCGGCCGGGTGCAGCAGCACCTGGTCGACCAGCTCGACCCCGGGCACCCGTTGCAGCACCGCGAAGATCTCACCGGACTGCACCGGTCGGCCGAAGGGCCAGCCGGTGCCGTGGCTGCCCCCGGTCAACGGGTCGAGGTGCCGGTAGAGGGCGTCGTGCGCCTGCCGCCTGACCCGGTCGGCGTCGGCGCCGCGGAAGGCGTGCACGGTCGCGACGACGGTGACGCCCTGGTAGTACGGCGGGCCGACGGCCAGCCGGGTGCCGATCAGCCTGCGGTCGTCGAGGTAGCGGGTGATCCGCCCCAACAGCGCGTCGCCGGGGACCAGTTGCTCGAAGCGCAGCCGCCCGCCCGGGTCCGGCACCGCCTGCGGGACGACCAGGACCCTCACCGCGTGGGCGCCGTGCTCGTCCGGGTCGCCTTCGAGGCAGGTGATCCGGGCGGTCTCGGGCGCGGCCCGGCGGGCCAGCTCCTCGTAGTCGCGCAGGGTCACCGCGCGGTCCTGGGCCCGCAGGGTGATCGGGGCGCGGTCCTTCGCCTCGGCGACGGTCTCGCCGTCCACCCCGCCGGTGGCGGCCTCGCGGTTGACCACGTCGGCCACGTAGGGGACGGAGTTGCGCAGCACCTGGATGGCGCCCCGCGCGACGTTCCCGGCCCTGCCCCCGCCGGTGCGGTAGCGGCGGGCGCGGAGGGCCGCGCCCTTGGCCGGCACCGCGCCGTACTGGCGCAGGCTACCGTCGGGTTCGCGGACCGCGGGGCCGAAGGCCAGTTCGCCGGTGGCCGCGTCGAGGGTGAAGTGGCGGTCGCCGGGGCCGGAGGCGGCGAAGTGCGGGATCGCGTCCCAGTCGGTCCAGCCGTCGTCCTCGGCCACCTGGAGCCGCAGCGGCGGTGTGTCGCCGACGACCGGGAACCGGGCCAGCCGCAGCCGCTGTCCTGGCAGCCCGGTGGACTCCCCCAGCGCCTCGTCCCGCACCGTCTCGGCGTGGACCGCGCCGGTGGTGCCGCCGATGGTGAACGCCTCGGCCGAGCGCACGGTCGGCGAGGTGGTGTAGAAGGGCTGGTCCGGCAGCGGCTCGGTGACCCGGCAGCGCAGCCAGCCGGCCTCGCGCCGCCCGGTCCGGGACAGCACGTGGCCGCCGGGGACGTGCAGCACGACCTCGCCCGGACGGTTCAGCCCGCCGGTGCCGTCCCGGTCGACCTCGCACAGGGTCCAGCCGTCCTCGGTCCAGGCCTCCCAGACCAGCGGCGGCTGCCGGGGATCGACGCCGACGCCGTCCACCCGGCTGTCGAGGGTGAGCGCCACCGCGCAGTGCGGGACGGCGGCGGTGAGCCCGAACAGCAGGCAGTCCCCGGGCCGCGGCGACTCGGCGAAGCAGTGCAGGTCCTTGCCCTCGGCCAGGTCCGAGGTCCGGTCCACCGCCGCCTGCCCGCTCAGCTGCGCCACGAGGTACGCCAACCCGCTCGGCACCACCGTGAGTTCGCGCTCGGTGGCGAAGACCACCGCCTCCTCGCTCTCGGTCCGCGAGGTGGCGACCTCGGTGCCGACCGGCAGCCGGACGGCGTCGCCCAGCGGCGCGGACAGCCAGAAGGTGACCTCGGCGCGCGCGGCGGAGGGCGGGAACAGGGTGATCCCGATCAGGTCAAGGAAGGCGAGGTGGTTCTTCTCGGGCACCCGGTTGAGCCGGTACACGATCTGGTCGGCCATGTGCGCGACCGTCTCGACCAGGGTGACCCCGGGGTCCGACACGTTGTGGTCGGTCCACTCCGGGGCACGCTGCTGGATGTAGCGCTTGGCGTCGTCGACGAACTGCTGGAAGCGGCGGTCGTCGAGGTTGGGAGAGGGCAGTGCCATCAGCGGTCGCTTTCGGTGGCCGGTCCCGGATCCGGGGACGGCTCGTCGTGGGAGGGGATGACGTAGAACGGGAAGACCAGGCTGCGCGGGTTGTTGGTGCCCCGGATCGAGTAGCGGACGTCGATGAACAGCACGCCCGGCTCCTCCCCGGCGGCCACCTCGACGTCCTCGACCTCGATCCGCGGTTCCCAGCGGTCCAGGCAGCCGCGGACCTCGTGCTGGATCCGGCCCGCGGTGGCCTCGTTGACCGGGGCGAAGACCAGGTCGTGGATGGCGCAGCCGAATTCAGGCCGCATCGGCCGCTCGCCCGGCGCGGTGGCCAGCACCAGCTGCATGGCCTCCTCGATCTCGCGCTCGCCGCTGACCATGGCGATGCCGCCGGTGGGGCTGATCCGCATCGGGAACGCCCATCCGGTGCCGACGAACTGCTCGGGCATCAGGGGACCACCATGACCTGCGCCCCGTCGAGGGTCGCCTCTCCCAGCATCTTGATGATGCCGGCCAGTTGGATGTTGACGCCCTTGACGTCCAGGTTCGCGACCGAGGAGAGCTCCAGGTCGACGTCACCGGTCAGGCTCGCGTTCAGCGCGTTCATACTGAGCACCGCCCCGGCCTTGACGGTGATGATCTCCCCCTCGATCGACAGGTCGCCGCCGCTGCTCAGGGCGAGCTTCTCGCCCGCCTTCAGCGAGATGTCCGCCGCCTCCACCGACACCTTGCTGGTGCCCCTGATGGTCACTGCGCCCTTGCTGTCGACGGTGATCTCGGTCCGGGAGCGGTCCAGGTTCACGGTCAGCCGGTTGTCGCCGGTGCTGAGCCGCACCCCCTGCCTGCCTCCGGTGCGCTGGTCCAGCAGGTCCAGCCGGTTGCCGCTGCGGTCCGCGAGGGTCCGCCGGACCGTCCGGCCGCTGGTGCCGTCGTAGGGCTGGACGTCGACGTCGCCCGGCTTGTCCTTGCCGTTGTAGAGGCCGCCGATGACGAACGGGTGGTCCAGGGCGCCCCGGTCGAACGTCACCAGCACCTCGTCGTCCACGTCCGGGCCGATCAGGCCGCCGCCGTTCACCCCGCCGAACTGCGCGGTCCGGGTCCAGTCGCTGACGTAGCTGTCGTCCAGCCAGGGGAACCGCAGCTTGACCCGGCCCTGCTTGAGCGGGTCCTTGATGTCGGTGACCAGGGCGTTGGCGACGCTCGGCAGCCGGGGCACGCCCCCGACGCCGCCCGAGGCGAGCCCGAACAGGGAGCGCCACTGACGTCCGCTGACGGTCAGTGAGGTCTCGTAGCCGCCACCGCCGAGGCCGAAGCTGTGCCGGGCGCCGGTCACCGTGTACTTCCCCTCGAAGGGTTCGCCCACCCCGGCCAGCGAGACCGGGACGCCGGGCCGCAGCTTGGGGTTTCCGGCGGCGGTCACCTCCACCTCGGCGAAGGCTGCGGTGACGTCGTCGGCGAGGGCGGCGGCGGCGTTCTTCACCTCGCCCTGCTTGTCGTAGGGGGTGTCGGTCTCGACCAGCGTGGCCGTCCCGAAGGCGGCGACCGCCGCGGCGGGGGCGACGCCGATCGCGATGCCCGGGTTGGCGGACATGGGCGACTGGCCGACCAGGGTCTTCTTGGTCGTCACGTCCCAGCCCCGGGCCCGGACCTCGGCCACCTGGTCGGCGGAAGTGACGGCGGCCCGGCAGCGCCGGATGTCCTCGCGGGCCAGCACCTGCGGGCTGCTGTCGGTCATCGAACTCGCCGCGGGCGCACCGGACGCGGGGTCGCGCCTGACGAACTGGAAGGTGCCCCGGGCGCTCAGCGACATCACCATCTCGTTCTCGTCGGCGAGGCGGCGCAGGAAGTCCCAGTCGGTGACATTGGCCTGGGTGATGAACTCGTAGACCGTCGTGGTCCGGTGGATGCTGCCGATCGGGACCTTGTCCTTGCCCGCCAGCTGGCGGGCGATGTCGGAGGCGGTCATGTTCCGGTACGCCGCCACCCGGCGCTGCCTCAGCATCCGGTGGCCGAGGTCGTAGCCGCGCACGACGGTGAAGCTGCCGGTGCCGTCGTAGTCGCTCTCCAGGCCGGTGACCTCCCCGGTGAGCAGCGGGAACTGCGCGCCCTGGCCGGCCGCGACCGGGGCCAGCACCACCTTGGTGCCGAACCTGATGCCGACCTTGCCGAGCACCAGCCGGTCCGGGTCCCGGAAGTCGAGCTGGAACGAGCCGGGCACGCCGGCGCCGTAGTCGACCCAGCCCGACACCAGCAGCGGGGCGATCTCGTCCGGCAGCTTCCGGCCGTCGAAGGTGGCGTAGAAGACGTTGGAGTAGCTGATCTGACCCATCAGGCGCCGACCTCTTCAGCGGCGGGGAGCATGAGTTCGGTGCCGGGGTGCAGCTGCGCCGGGTCGTCGATGCCGTTGGCCTCGGCGATGGTCCGCCACGCGGTGGCGTCCCCGTACTCGCGCCAGGCGAGGAACGGCAGCGAGTCGCCCGCGACCACCCGGTGCACCCGCTTGGCGGTGAGCGCGCCGGAGGTGGGGTTCTGACCGGCGGTCTTGCTCGGGATCTCGTTCAGCTGCACCCGGCAGAGCGCGCGGGTGGGCAGGCCGGTGGAGCTGATCTGCACCTGCTGCACCTCCACCGAGCTGACGTAGGCGGTGAAGCCGACCGTGGTGTTGCCGCCCCAGTCGAAGACCACCCACGGGGGCGAGGGCTGCTTCGCGGTGATGCTGGCGGCGGTCGTCTCGCAGCAGGAGAGCAGGAGTTCGACGTTCTTGAGCACGTCGCGGCTGTCCGGGGTCGCGGAGCGGTCCAGGAGCAGGTCCACCGTCATGTCGCGGGGCACCGGCCCCATGAACTCCGGGACCGCGCCGGACCGCACCGCGGCGCTCGGGGTGGTCTTCCACTCGGCGCGCCGGCTCAGCGTCAACTGGGAGGGGTTGTAGTCGAAGTGGAGGGTCTCGATGAGCGAACCCGGCGTGGTGCCGTAGCCGATCGGCGGTTCGTGGATCGCCAGCGAGGCCCGCGTCAGGCTCTTCCCGGCACTGGTGCTGCCCGACATCTACGCAGCCCCCCAGTCGGTGAAGCCGTGGTGGGTGAGCACCAGGGTCTCCAGCGCCACGGCCGGGGTGGCCGGGTTGAACGACGGCCCGTTCCAGCTCACCGGGAGCACTTCGATCAGCCCCCACCGGGCGACCACCGAACCGTCCGCCCGCTTCGCGGCGATCTGCGCGGTGGGGCGGGTGATGCCGGTGGTGATGGAGGTGATCCAGATCCCGACCTTCCCGGTCTCGGGGGTGAGCGGGCGGGTCAGCGTGATGTTGGAGAAGGTCACCCGGGACGGCAGCTGCCACACGAAGCCGTTGTTGCCCCCCTCCTGGTGCTGGTAGATCTCCACCGAGGCGGCGAGCCCTTCACAGGTGTTGAAGCGGCCCAGGTCCTGGCTGTCGATCGTCAGGTCGAAGAAGATGGTGGAGCCGGGGTCCAGTTCCTGTGGCATCGGTCACGGCCTTCCTGCGGACGGTTCGGGGCGGTGCGGGGTGCTGCTTGTTCGTCAGCTCGGTGGTGGTGGAGGGGTGTTCAGCGGCGGGGGTCACGCAGCCTGCCGATCCGCTCGCGGTCGAGCCGCAGCTCGGTGCGGAGCATCCTGGTCAGCGGCCCGATCAGCTTGTGGGTCAGCTCGTCGACCTGCGCGTCCTTCAGCTTCCGGGGATCGAAGAGGGAGGTGACGGAGGCGGAGTCGCCGGGCCCCCGCCCGCCCCCCTGCCCGGAGGCGTGGTGCGAGGCCTGCCCCGGCACCTGCCCTGAGGCGTGGCCGGAACCGTGCCCGACGGCATGGCCTGACGCATGCCCGGACGGGTGCCCAGCGACGTGCCCGGACGACGGGCCGTACTGGCTGTGTTGGCTGTGTTGGCTGTACGGCGGCGGCGGATCGTACTGGCCTCCGCCACCGTTCCCGCCGCTCCCGCCGGTTCCACCACCGCCCGTTCCACCCCCGCCGGCGCCCCCGCCGCCGCTGCGGTACGGGTACGCCACGACAGGCGCCAGCTGCGGCTCCGCCCGGCGGACCGGGGAGACCAGCCCACTGATCAGGTCCGGCACGGCCGGAGTGGCGGGAATCCGCTGCACCGGCAGCACCATCGGCGGCGCGGGCGCCACCGCCGTCAGCGGCACCGGCGCCGGCACGTCGCGCCCGTACCCGCGCGGTGCCCCCGGCGACGGCACGGAGCCGCCGACAGCCGACACCGACGACACCGACGACACCGACCGCTGCACGGGGAGGACACCCGTCACACTGCTGGGCCGATCTTCCGGGCGGCGATCCCCCGTGCCCCCACCTGGTCCAGGGGTCTGCGGGCCCGTCGGCTCGGCCCTCCGGACGAGAGGCTGAGCGAACCGCACACCGTCGGTCCCACGTCGCACCGGAGCGCCGTCCTGCGGCACGGCGGCCGAGTACGCCCCCGAACCGGTCACCGATCCAAGGCCGACACCGACACCGACGCCTGGACCAACTCCGGGGCCGGGGCTGGACGCAAGCGTGGGAGGGCCGACAGGCGGAGGGCCAGGTGCGGCGAGCGCCGCGAGAACCGACTCGGCGGCAGCAGCGGCGTTGGCGGTCGCGGCCGACGGTCCGGTGAACGCGGACACCGCGCCGGGCCGCGCCCCGG
Source organism: Streptacidiphilus cavernicola (assembly GCF_042510955.1). Lineage (NCBI taxonomy): Bacteria > Bacillati > Actinomycetota > Actinomycetes > Kitasatosporales > Streptomycetaceae > Streptacidiphilus > Streptacidiphilus cavernicola. The sequence continues at coordinate 66,207 of NZ_JBHFAB010000011.1, read as the reverse complement.
GCCCGCGCCCCGATCCGTACGCGGCCGAGGAGCCTGACGCCGTCGATGAACCAGACAGCGAGGACACGGAACCACGCGCGGCGGTAGAGCCGGACGCAGCCGCCAGCCGCTGTACCGGCAGGCCGGTCGGCGACACCACGCGGGACGCGGTCGGCGACACCGCGCGGGACGTGCCCACCGGAGCGGCGCGACCGGCGAGCCCCTGCGCCGACGCGGGCCCGGGGCCCGTCATGGTGTCGCGCAGCGGCACCGCCGCCGCCCCGCCCGACCCGCTCGGCGCCACCGGAGCCGCGGCCGTCACCAGCGACCGGTCCGGCACCATCGTTCGCGCCGGAGCCAACGGGCGTACTGGAGACGGCAGCTGACGAGGTGTGGACGACGTCCCGCCGGACGGCCTCGGCTCGGGCCCGTCCGGGCCGGGAACCGCTGCTCCGTGGGCCACGACCCCGTCCCCGGCAGTCCGGGAAGAGCCCGAAGCGACGACCGTCACCGGCCGCAGGGAGCCCAGCAGCGGGACGTCCGGCGCATCGGCCGAGCGCGACCGTTGCACGGGCAGCGTCCCCGCCGACTCGTACGCCGCCGACTCCCTCACGACCGCTGCCGGAACGGACCCGCCCGACGTCGAAGAAGTCCTGCCCACAGGGGTTCCTGCGGTCAACGGCGCTGCCGGTGCGGACGGTTCGGCGACCGCCAGTGGTCCGGACGGCGTGGCAGGCGAGGCCGAAGCCGCGGAGGCTGCCGTCCGTTGCACCGTCGGCCTGCCGGTGAGCGGGGTCGAGCCCGCGGGCGGCGCAGCCAACGGAGCGCCCAGCAACGGACGGCGCCGAGGCGTCGGAGCACCCGCCGGAGCAGCCCCGGAACGGCGGGCTGCGGGCCCCGGCACCGTGGGTGAGACGGCCGACGTCCCCACGCCCGAACCCCGGACGGAAGGAGAGCCGAGCCCCGCACCGGGCGAACCAAGGGTCACTTCGCCGCCCCCACTCGGCGTACCCAGCCGCGCGGTTCGACGCTGCACGGGCAGCGCACCTCCCGAAGCGGGCGCGGCAGGGAGAGTCGAGGGGAGGGCGGACGAGACAGGCGTCCCGAGCCCACGCGGCGTCGACGGAATCGGGCCGGGATCGGCCGCTCCCTGCCGCGCGTCCGTAGGACGCCGCACCGCAGGGGACGGCACCGGCCCTCCCATCCCGCCGTCGCCCGCCGACCCCATGGCCGACGCCGTCGTGGCAACAGGCGCAGACTTCGTCATCTCCGTCGGTGCGGCGACCGCAGACCTCTGCCCCGCGTCCGCCGCCGCGCCACGACTCCCGCCCGGTGCCTCGGGCGCGGGCGTCGGAACAAGCGGCGGCGTACTGCCGACCAGCGCGGCGCTGGTCCGCACCGATGCCGCCTCCGGACCGGGGGCCTCCGGGCCGGAAACCCCCGGCCCGGACGCATCAGAACCGGGAGACTTGCCCGCCCGCTCACCCGCCCGCCCACTCGCCCGCCCACTCGCCCGCCCGGACGGACGGACGGCCGACATCGCCGCTGGCAGCACCCGCCGCTGAACCACGGCCGGACCGACCGCACGGGTCAGCGGGGCGGGCCGAGGGGCCCGGGGCCGTACCGGCGCGACCTGCGGGCCGAGCGCACGGGCAGCCGACACCGTACGCTGCACCGCCACGTCGACCGAGCCCGCAACGGCGGCGGCTTCGGCGGCGGCGCCGGCCACGTGCTCCCCCGTCACGGCCGGGTCCGCTGCCTCGGCTGCTTCCACCGCGACCGGAAGGGACAGCGCAGGCTCACCCAGCCCCGCACCCGCACCACCGACGGCGGGCATCGCAGGCGCCAGAACGCCCCTGATCAGCCCGGTCGGAGCGCCGTCAAGGACAGCATGCGACAAGGTGCCTATGAACGAAGGGTTCTGCCAGGTAGTCAGCGACCGGGCGAAGTCGCTGGACGCGACGGTGTGCCGTACCGGCCGTGCCATCGCACGCTGGATCGGCGGCAGCGCGGACCAGCCCTCCCGTCCCCCGGAGGCCGCGGGCGCGACCCGCGCCCCGCTCACCTCCGCACCCGGCGCCCCCAGCACCTCCGGCACGCCCAACACCCCAGCCGCACCAGCCGTCCCGGCTGCCGCACCCGTGCGTCCCCGCAGTCGGTCAATGATCCCCATGGCCCACCCGCCTGTCCCCTCGTCTCATCGCTCGGCCGTGGCGCGGGTCACCAGCGCGGCGATCTGCTCGGCGTACCGGCGGCGGTCATGGTGTTCGAGGTCCAGGATGTCCTCAAGGCTCCAGTGGAAGTGGTAGGCGATGTACGCGATCTCCTCATGGATGCGGTCGGTCGCGTACGTCACGATTCCCCCAGGCGGCTCCCGCCGAGCTCGACCTCGAACGGCTGCTCGCAGTGCGGGCAGGTGACTCCGGCCCGGGTGTTGCCCTCGGCGTTGATCTGGCGGTAGAAGTCCTGCAGGAAGGCCAGGTCGGAGGCGAACATCTTCTCCACCACGCCGTCGTGCACATGGTCCACCGTGCCCAGCCGAGTGATCACCAGGCCGAGCAGCACCACCGACAGGTAGGCCGGGTTCTCCCGGACCCGCCGGTCCTGCAACGGGATCAGCTCGTCCCTGGCGGTCGCCAGGCGCATGATCCCGTCCCGGTGCACGGTGCCGGAGGCGTCGACGTACCCGCGCGGCAGCTCGAAGGCGAACTCGGTGCGCAACTGCTGCCGTACCGGCTCCGGTTCAGGTGCCGGGACGGGCGCCGGGACGGCTGCTGCAGTCGCCCCGGCCGGGGCCTCCGCCTCCGCGAACGCCGACGCGGAGGCCCCGGCGGACGATCCCCGACGCATTACTCGGGTACCAGGTCTTCGTAGACGATGGTCGCGGTCTCGGTGAGCGCGTTCGGCTCACCGGCCTTCACGTCGCCCGGTACCACGTTGCTGCACCAGGCGTTCGTCAGGTGGTACCGCTTCACCGGGTTCATCTGGGTGTCGTAGAAGATGATGGTGGCGTTTTTGCGGGCCGCGCCCATGTTGCCGTTCTGGGACAGCTTGTGCCAGTCGGTGAAGGCGGTGCTGTGGGTCACCCCGTACACGACGGTGACCTCGCCGGCCTGCCGTCCGCCGGGCATCTTCTTGATGATCGGCTGGCCGTTCGCCGAGTTCTGCTTCAACTCGATGACGTCCTGGGTGGTCTTGTAACCGCTGATCGACTGTAGGTACTCCAGGCCGACGCCGTCGATCTGGATGCCGAAGTTGTGGGTGGTGAGTGACTCACCGGGCTGAAGAGTCATGTGACCTGTTCTCTCTGCTCGTGCTGGTCGAACTGCTCGAACTGACCTCTGCTACTCGTCCAACTCGCCGCCGCCGCTGGAGAACTGGGCCAGTCGGAAGACCACGAACTCGGCCGGCTTGACCGGGGAGACCCCGATCTCGCAGATGACCCGGCCGAGGTCCACGGACTCCGCCGGGTTGGTCTCGGCGTCGCACTTCACGTAGTAGGCGTCGTCGGCCGTCGCGCCGAACAGGGCGCCGCTGCGCCACTCGGTCACCAGGAACGCGGAGATGTTCCGCCTGATCCGGGCCCACAGCGCCTGGTCGTTGGGCTCGAAGACCACCCACTGGGTGCCGGTCAGGATCGACTCTTCGAGGTAGTTGAAGTACCGGCGGACGTTCAGGTAGCGCCAGGCCGGGTCGGAGGAGAGGGTGCGGGCTCCCCAGATCCGGATGCCCCGGCCGGGAAACGCCCGGATGCAGTTGATGCCCAGCGGGTTGAGCAGGTCGTGCTCACCTCGGGTCACCTGTATCTCCAGGTCCACCGCGCCGCGGACGACCTCGTTGGCCGGAGCCTTGTGCACACCGCGCTCGAAGTCGTTGCGGGCCCAGACCCCGGCCATGTGCCCGCTCGGCGGCACCAGTCGGGTCTGGCCGCTGGAGGGGTCGAAGACCTTGATCCAGGGGTAGTACAGCGCCGCGTACTTGGAGTCGTACCCGGCCGTCTCCTGGCGCCAGACGATGATCTGACGGGCATTCAGCCCCGGCGGAGGGTCGATGACGGCGAGCCGGTCGCCCATCAGCTCGCAGTGCGCGATCAGGGCGAGCTGGACCGCCTTCACCGCCTCCAGGTCGATGGCGCCGCGCTGGTAGGCCGCCATCAGGTCCGGCACGGCGACCATCGAGACCTCGTCGACCGCCTCCAGCCCGCCGAAGCCGGTGCGGTCCGCGGAGTCGCCCACGTACTCGCGGATGCCGGCCTCGTCGGCGCCCACGGACACCGGGGCGGTGGACGGGGCGGCCGGCGCGGCGAGCGCGACCGACTGGTTCTCCGGCCGGGCGAGCTGCCCGGCCGGAGCGGCCTCCGCGACGACAATCAGCTTGGAGTGCTCCCTGACCTGCGTGACGACGTAGGTCCGGCCGCCCTTCTTCGCGGTGACGTCGAAGGTCTCGGCCGTCTTCTCGCCGTCCTTGACGACCAGTCGGAAGCGGTCGGCCGGGCCCTCGCCCTCGGCGTCCGCGACCTCGACGCTGATCCCGCCACCGCTGCCCGGGGCGATGGCCGACACCTTGAACGTGCCGATCTGCTTCGCCTCGCCGACGGGCAGCGCGGGTGTCCCGGCGCCGCGTCCCGCGGTCACGGCGGCCGGGTCCTGACCGCTGCCACCGGACACCCCGCCGGTGACGCCGCCGACCCGGACCACGTACGCGGCCGAGCCGCCGTTGTTGAAGAAGCCGTAGACCGAGTGCGCCAGGAAGTAGCCGTCGGTGAAGTCACCGAAGGACGCGACGTACTGCGACCAATTGGTCACCAGCGTCGGCTCGTTGAGCGGTCCGGTCGGGGCGAGGCCGACAAAGGCGGCCACCGAGGTGCCCACGCCCTCGATCGGACGCGCACCGCTGGCCACCTCCTCGACGTATACGCCCGGTGACAGGTACGACGGCATTGCTCTGCGCTCCTCGGGGTACGAGACAAGACCTGTCCCACGTTTCCAGCCGCTCCCCCGTACGGAAACGTCCCCCGGCGCCGGACAGGGGGCAGCCCCACTGCCCGCCCCCGTGCCCCAAAGGGCAGCCCCGACCCTCACAGCCGCTCGCGGCAACGCCCACCTGCTGGACAACACCTGCAACCAGCTCTACGACGCCTCCGATCTGTACCGCCGCGGACGGCTCCGGCAACGAGAAAAGCCCCGGCCAAAATCCATGGCCGGGGCTTTGTGCGGGGCCGCCTTCGGGATTCGAACCCGAGACCTACGCATTACGAGTGCAAGAGAGATCATGACGACGCGTGATCGCTAGGGCCGCGTGGCACTGTTCCTGCTGGTCAGAGCCACGCGGCCGGTTACCGAGTCCGCTGCGGATTGGTTGTTGTCGGCGCGTCCGCTCACGCAGCGCTCACGCATTCGCAGTGCTTCTGGAAGCCGTAGGGCCTGCCATGGCCGATTTAGGTCCTGACAGTGCCCTACGGGTGCGGCGGACGGATCAGTGCAGGCGGTTGAGGTTGATGGCGTAGATGCCGTGGCCGTGGGTGGCGGCGTAGAGCTTTCCGTCGGGGCCGACCAGGACCTGGGTGACGGCCACGGCCGGGAGCTCGCCGACGGCCTTCCACTTGGTCTGGCCGGGCGCGCGGTAGAGGGCTCCGAGGTCGGTGCCCAGGGCGATTCCGCCGCCGGGGGTCAGTGCGAGGGAGTCGGCGGGGATGTCGGGCAGGTTGGCGGAGATGTCCTTCCAGGTCTGGCCGCCGTCGTGGAATTCGTAGAGGTGTCCGATCCGGCACCGGGGCCTTCGTTCCAGGAGCGGGAGAAGCCGTTGACGGCCAGGTAGACGTGGTTGCTGTCGGCCGGGTCGATGGCCAGGCTGGAGAGGTAGCGGTTGGGTACGGTGCCGGTGGCGGGCAGGGTGATCTGCTGCCAGCCGGTGCCGTCGGCGTTGCCGACCGCGATGCCGCGTTCACTCCGGAAGTCTCCAGCGCCTCCAGGAAGGGCTACGGTCTGGCCTCCGCAGTTGTGCCAGAGGGTTCCCCGTGCGCCCAGGGAAGAGGGGAGCCCCTGTGGGGTGCAAGCCACGGAGCGGGTGAGTCGGTGGTGGGTGTACCTAGGGCTTACCAGATGGGACCTGGGTCTTCATCGAAGTAGCGGTAGGGACCGCGTTCGGCCCAGTCAGGATCGTCGGCATAGACATACCGACCTTCGGCATCGGCGTCGCCATCGGCGAAGCGGCTGGGGTCGCGGATCTGCTGCTCTCGGACATTTGCCGGTACACGGGCTTCGAGCGGCCAGGTTCTGGTCCACTGGTGGTCGCAGTTGGGGCACGTGTATACGGCGCTACCGCCGAAGTCCGACCCGTTCGTCATGACGCCGACGGTTGGACACTGAGGGCAACTATCGTTGGGAGCAAGGAAATTAACCACTGAATCATCCTTAGGGGATCGACGTGGTCGGCCTTCGAGAGCGTGGCGAGCGCGACTGCCACCCAGCAAGAGGTCCCGCTGTCGGCGCTTGAGACGTCTTTCTGATTCTGCGTCAGGCAGCAGAGTACTGTGCCAACATGGCAGATTTCGAGCGATGGACGCACTGGGACGGCTCTCCTGTCGAGGGCAAGTCGTACCCCGTCCGACGGTTAAGGATCGACGACCGCAGCAACAGTAGGCTCCTGCGTAAGGAGGCATTCGGCCCCTGCAGGTACTGCGGCTGCCAGGTCGAATGGTTCGAGCGGCATGGCGACCAGCCGATGATCCCGCTGCAGCGCGGAACCATCTCTGGATCCTCCATACCTCCGCAGTCCCGATGGGACACCTATGGCGGAGTGGCGATGCTGAATCCACACTTGCACGGGCCGGCCCGTGTAGCCCACCCGGCTGTGTGCCCTGCTGTCGAACGCGCTGAGCCGGTCCCCGCCGGGCTTGCCCGGATCCTGCACATACTCGACCAAGCCATGCGGAAGCGTCAGAGCGAAGGCACTCTCTATGAGATACACCCATCACGGCTTCGTGCTGACCACGCCCCGACTCCTGGATCTGTGCTACCGGTGCGACAGGTCGCCCTGGTAGTGCACACCCTGCGTGTATCGCGTGGCCCTGTTGCTTCCATGCGCTGCGTCGCGCAGACCACCGTCGGAAATCGCTGCCTGCGGTCCATCGGTGATGGCCTGGAACCCGCGAAGCCGATCTCGATGGGCATCCCATCCAGCGCTTCCGGCAACCAACTCGCCGACCGTCTCGCCGACACACCGATGATGGTCTACGACTGGACGCACCTGAGTTACGAGGCCGGGATCCGGCTCGCGCACCAGCATTGTTCCTTCCATGGGCTGAACAATGAGGCGGTCATGGCTCCCTCAGACTGGGAGAACTTCGACGCTCTGCTGCACGAGGCGTACATTGTCCGCCCGGACGGCTGGGTCCCCCCGCGCGATCCCCGAAAGCGATCACGCCCCCTGTTCTGAAGACACGAGACCCAGCGCAGAAGGTGCGGATTGCCAACCCCTGGCGCAGTTGACCAGGTGCCGTTCGCCGCCGGGACTGGGGCTGGCCAGGATGCGGCCTTGAATGAACCGGGCTGTGCGTATCAGCTGGCGGGACGGAACTTGAGGGAGCGGATCATTGCCGTGAGACTTGGGGAGTCCGGTGACGGACGCTGCTCGTTGAAGGGTTCGTATCCCCAGGTGACGTAAAGGGCCTGGACCCTCCCATCCCCTGCCAACGGGTTGACTGAGAGGGTGATGCGTTCCTCGGAGCGTGCGGACAGGAGCGCGTCGTGGATGCGAAGGGCTGTTCCTGTGCCGCGCCAGGGAGTACGGACCATGATCTCCTTCAAGGCCGCGGTCGAGATGTCGGTAAAGCCATCGGGCAGTGGCTCGGTCATCCGTGACCACCAGCGGTCTTTCTCGATGAGGGTGTTGACGTAGGCGTATCCCACAGGCTGGTTGGTGTCGTAGCCGATAACGGCTTCCCAACCGGATTCGGTCGCGTGCCGGTCCAGACGCTCGGCGAAGCGTTCGACGGAGTAGTGCGGCAGGTGCAGCAGTGGCGCGCGGGCGTCCGCGTACACGTCGATGATGTCCTGCCGTACGGGCGTGATGTCCGTGTAGTGCCGCAGTTCGACGTTGACCGGTTGGCTCATGCGGGGTTCCTCCGGGTGTCCTGGGCGTACTGGTCCCACAGCTGGGTGTGGGTGCTGTCTGGGACGATGGCGTGCAGGCGGCGGCCGAAGGCGTCGAGCATGCCGGTGACGCGTGGATGGCGTGCTGGTCCCTGGTTCGGGATGGACATGGCGGTGTTGATGGCCGGTTCCAGGTCGGCCTGGCCGAGCTGGGCGTGTGCGAGGCGCGCAGTGGCGATGGCACGGCTTCGCTGCAGGTCGGGGCGCAGCACGGACAGGGTGCGGTGGGCACGGGCTTCGGCGTGTTCGTACTGGTGCAGGCTGAGGTAGGCGGCCAGAGCGAGGCTGTCGAGTTCGGCCTGGTCGTAGAAGGCGTTTATCCACACCGGGCGGTAGACGTCGGGGTCGGCGCGGTTCAGGGCCTCCTGGGCGTGGCCGATGGCGCGCTCGACAGCGGCGGTGTCGCCGGTGAGGCCGAGGATGGCTGCGTGTCGGGCATGCCCGAGGGAGGCGAACAGCGGGTCGCGGCGGCTGATGGAGCTGTTGCGGGCGACGTTGTTGGCGGCCAAGCCGTCGGCGGCACGGCCGAGGTGGCGGTAGAGGGTGCCGGCGTGGGACCAGATCCGGAAGGCGATGCTGGCGTCGCCGGACATGGCGGCGAGGCTGGCCGCGCGTTCCAAGTGCTGCTGGGCGGCATCGAACCTGCGGCCGTCGATGGCTGCCCACATGGCGCTGGAGGTGAAGGAGGCAGCGCTGGCGTAGAGGCCGCTGCGGATGCGCTGGCTGGCGGCACCCTGCTGCTGCAGGGCGAGGGCTTGGTCGGCGAGGGCGACGGCCTGGGTCTCGATGGAGGTCGTGCCGCCGACGCGGTGGTCGCTGGCGATGATGTTGGCGAACTGGCTCTGCAGCCGTTGGATGTCGCCGGATCCGATGCGGCGCGGCGCCGAGATGAAGGAGACCGCTGCAACAGCGGTGCCAGTCGTGGCGTTCAGGAAGGTGCGCCGCAGCACATCGTTCTCCGTGGGGGCTGGCGGGTGGTGGCTACCCGGCGGGGTGAAGCCGAGTTCCTCGGCCGGACATCCGAATACTGCCCGTAATGCGGCCCGTTGTTTGGCGTGCGGCCAACGTGTGCGAGTCAGCAGGTCGTGGATCGTCCGCTCGGAAACCGTTCCGAAGCGGCCCGTCAGGCCCTCGATGGCCAGGTTCATCTGGCGCGCGAGCTCGGTCCGGGTCAGGCCGAGGTGCTCGATGCGGTCCCGCAGGACGGTGTTGTCCCCCATCCGGCCACGGTATTGCGGAGCCCGGACTCCCGCACCAGTACGGGTAATGCTCCGGTCAAAACTTCCTGCCGGGCACGGCCGCACCCCCGCCGCTTCTTCCTGCCGATCCCCGGTCTGCAGGGGTTTCCTTGAGTGACAGGCCGTCACCTCGGCTAACACAACGCGGTGATTCCCGCTTCTCCGCATCGATTCCGTTGGAGTCCTCCATGGCCACCTGCGAAGAGCAGCCAAGACCCGGTTGTGCGCGTCCTCTGCCCCTCCGGACCCGTGGCAGCAGCTTGCATCGGATGCTCTCCAACGACGCCGACGCGGGCACCGAGCGCTGGGACGCCTTCATTCCGCCCCAGCGCTCGCGGGACGAAGGCAGGCCGGCATGAGCACGCGCCCGCGGGCCGCCTGGGTCCGGCGAGGAGCGGTGGCCCTGGACCAGGCCAGCGGACAGGTCGGGGAGGTCAGCACATCGGCCCCCTCTACTGCACCGGCCCCACCAAGCCTCAGGACCGCCACCGGGTCTGGCTGCGACCGCGAGCAGGCGGATGCGAATGGGAGACAACCGTGGAAGATCTCCAATCCGCGCAGGAGGCTGTTCAGTGACGGTCGCCAACCCACCGGGCATCGGCGATCTGGTCCAGGACTCGGACGGTCGCCAGTTGGTCGTCACCGACCTACGCAGCGGGCAGCTGATTCTCCGCGCCCTGCGCGGCAGCCGTGAGCAGCCCGTCGAAGACCCCACTGTTCTGACGATCCTCGCGCGGCGCGGGACCTGGGGCGGCTACCCGGACGGGCAGGCCCGGGGATGAGCGGACGCCATGCCGGCCCCGACCCGCTGACGATCGCGTTAGGCATCGCCTGGACGGCAGAGGGAGCGCGGCACTCCTGGCTCTCCTCGCCTTGGTGGCCCGTGAGCCGTGCCCATGCTCGCCTGCCGCCGCCAGCCCGGTGCCGGCGAGCGTTCCCGACATTCAGCCCGAAGCCCTGGCCGACGGCTGACCCGATCCCCTTCTCCGGACTGACTCCCGTGAACCGGTCCAGGAGAAGGCACACCCGCTGACGACCCCGTACCGGCCGGTTCTCAGCGGAAGACACGGGGCGGCCCCGCGCCGGGCCCCCTGGCTGGCCATGGGCCGCCCCGTGTACCGCCCTCCATTCCCCGATGCCACCTGGAGCGCCCGTGCACGAGCTGATCGCCTCCCCGTTCCTCGACGGCCATCTGATCCTCCGCCCCGGTCGCGCCCAAGGGCTCCGGGTCGGCTCCGGCCGATACCAACAACTCCGCGCCGCTGCCCGCGAGTCGGTCGTACCGCCGTGGCTGGCGGACGCGGCCCGCACCGCCTGGGGAGTCGACCTGCACGAGCGGCATCTGGCGGACACAGTCCTAGTCCGCCCCCCGTCCGTGCTCGGGTACGGGCGAGCGTCCTGGGAGATCAACAAGGGCTGCGACTACGACTGCGAGCACTGCTACCTGGGGCTGAAGAACTTCGAGGGCCTCGCCTGGGCCGACAAGGTCAAGCTCCTGGACGTCATCCGGGACTCGGGGGCGCTGTGGCTGCAGATTACAGGCGGCGAGCCACTGATCGACCGCGACTTCCCCGCGGCCTACCAGTACGCCAACGAGATCGGCCTCATGATCTCGATCGCCAGCAACGGCAGCCAGCTGAGCAAGCCCCGCATCCAGGAGTTGTTCACCCGCCACCGGCCCTACCTCATTGCTGTCAGCGTCTACGGCGCCACCGCCGAGACCTACGACGCCATGACCCGCAACCGAGGCGCGTTCGCCCGGTTCACCAAGGGCTTGGAGGCATCACGGGAATCCGGGCTGTCCCTCAAGCTGAACATCGTCGTGTCCGAGCGCAACGCCCACCAGATCCCCGCCATGCAGCACCTGGCCGACAGCTACGGCTTCCCCCACCAGGTATTCACCACCATGAGTCCGACCATCGAGGGCGGCGGCGAACGCATGGGCACCCAGGCCGCCGACTACGTCATGCCCCGTAAGCCCTTCCAGGGCTGCAACGCCGGGCACACCTTCTTCCACTCCGACCCCTGGGGCAAAGCCTCCATCTGCAAGGTCGGCCGCGACCCCCAGTTCGACCTCATCGCCGACGGCATCGACGGCCTGCGTCAGCTCGGCGAAGTCGCTGACTCCCTTCAGCTTCGCACCGGTGGATGCTCCGGCTGCACGCTGTCCGGCTCCTGCTTCACCTGCCGGCCGCTGGCCAAGCTCTACCAGGAGGCGAAGGCCCCGCTCAACACCTACTGCCAGCACGGAGGGAGGTGAACCCATGCCGGTACCCGTAGCCCTTACGCTCACCGAGCGACCCCTTGAGGACGAGGAGATCGTGTTCGTCGGCGACCTGGACGACGTCCTGGAGGTCGTCATGTGCTCCTGCTCGTCCAGCGATTCTCAGCCGTACTAGCAAGCAGGCTGCTCCGGCCCGCGAGGGCCGGGGCAGCCCTGGCACCACCGTCTGGAGCTCCCCTCGTGTCGATGTCCCGCCTCGCCTGGCAAGACCTCCCCGCCGACACCCGCGCCGCCGCCCTGAAGCACACCGGCCCCTTCCTCACCTCAGCCGACGTGACCACCGGAGCCAACTCCGGTGTCGCGGTAAAGGCGTACACCACGACCGGCCCGGTGTTCATCAAGGGCATCCCCACCGACCACCGCCAGGTCAGGACCCAACGCCGCGAAGCCAACGTCAACCCGTACCTCCCAGCCTCCGCCCCCAAGCTCCTGTGGCATACCCAGGGCGGAGGCTGGGACCTGCTCGGCTTCGAGCTGATCGACGGGTCCATCGCCGACTACACACCCGGCAGTCCCGACCTTCCCTTGGTCGTCGCCGCACTGACGGAACTCGCGGACACCCCCTGCCCGGACATCCCGCTGCTCAGCCTGGCAGACCGTTACGCGCCCTACACCAGCACACCGGAACTGTTCGCGGGCGAGGTCCTCCTGCATACCGACATGGCCCCCCACAACGTCCTGGTCGACTCCACGGCCCACCTGATCGACTGGGCGTGGCCCACCAGAGGACCGGCCTGGGCCGACCCAGCGGTATGGGTCGGCCGACTGATCGAAGCTGGACACCCCCCCGAACAGGCCGAGCAGTGGGCGGCCAAGGTCACCGGGTTCAGGGAAGCTGATCCGCATGTCCTGACCGCCTTCGCTGAAGCCAACGCCCACCAATGGGAGGAAGTCCGGGCACTGGAACCGCGCTCGCTGTGGAAGCAGCGGATGGCCACCTCCGCAGCTGTGTGGAGGAACCACCGGCGCACTCTCGGGCTACCCACCGACGCCTGACCCGACCGCACTGGAGTCCGACTTTGGATCAAGACCTGATCAGCAGCCTGCTCCGCGACATCAACCGAAGTACCGGTCACCCGAAACCGGAGCGCCTACCTCTACGGGTGTGGGCCATGTCCGGCGTCGAGCGACTCACCTACCCCACCGGTGGGACCGCCATCTTCAAGTACGCGACCGAGCCGCTCACCCACGAGGACCAGACGCTCCGCATCGCCGCACGGTGCGGAGTCCCCGTACCCAGGGTCATCGGACGCGCCGCTCGGCACGGTGCTGGAAGACCTCAGCAAACCACTGCACGAACCGCAGGATGCGGAAGCCGTGATCGCTGCCGTCCACCTCCACCGGCTTGTCGTCGCTCCACGTCTGCCGGTCCTGGACGCCTCGGCGATGGCTGCGCTGCCGCTCCAGGCGCTCCATTACCTGCGGCTTCTACGCGGGTCCGGCCGCTGGATTGAGGGCACCGAGGACCTGACCGCCCACCTAGAGGCGCTCGTGCGAGCGTCTCCGCTGCGGGCGAAGGGAGCCACCATCGCCCCCTTCGGCTGGGTGCACTCCGAGTTCGAACCCGCCAGCCTGCACATCGGCAAGCACGGCTGGAGGCTGCTCGACTTCGCCCGCACCTTCACCGGCCCCGGGCTGCTCGACCTGGCCTCCTGGAAAGGGCTCGCCAGGGCCCAACCCCCGGATCCCTCCTCGCTACGAGCGCTCATCAATGCGTATATCGCCGTTGGTGGACAGCGCGACGCGCTCGCACGCCGTGGCGGCCTTCCCGCCGAGGATTGGGCCCTGGGCTGGCACCGACTCTGGGCTGTCACGTGGTTCCTCGAACAGGCCCATGTCTGGATCAAGCAACCGGCCCGGGATCCCGGCTCCATCAAGGTCGTCCGTCGTCACCTCGCTGATGCGGTGGCCTTACTGCGAGTGTGATCAAGCGATAGTTCAGCCAGAGGTCCTGGGGAGCGGACTGCTACGACGACGCCGCAGCCCAGCCCTTGGGCGTCACAACGCGACAGGCTGCGCGGAGCGGTTGCCTTGGACAGCATCGGCCAGAGCGGCTAGGTGGCGTTCGGCGTCGAGGGCGGCTTGGCAGCCGGAGGCGGCGGCGGTGATGGCTTGGCGGTAGGTGTGGTCGACAACGTCGCCGGCGGCGAATACGCCGGGCAGGTTCGTGCAGGTCGAGGGCGCGTCGACCTTAAGGTAACCCTCGGGGTCGAGGTCGAGTTGGCCGGTGAAGAGTTCGGTGCGCGGGTCGTGGCCGATGGCGATGAACAGTCCCTCGACGGCCAGGTTGCGGGTCTCTCCGGTATGGGTGTCGCGCAGGACGACGCCACTGACCCGGTCGGTACCCTGGATCTCGGCGATCTCACTGTTCCACGCGAAGCTGATCTTCGGGTCGACCTGGGCGCGGGCCTGCATGACCTTGGAGGCGCGCAGGGAGTCGCGGCGGTAGACGACCGTCACCGAGGCGACGAAGCAGCTGAGGAAGGTGGCTTCCTCAAGAGCGGTGTCGCCGCCGACGACGACCACGATGTCCTTGCCGCGAAAGAAGAACCCGTCGCAGGTCGCGCACCAGGACACCCCGCGCCCGGACAGCTCGTCCTCGCGAGGCAGGCCGAGCTTGCGGTAGCCCGACCCGGTGGCCACGATCACCGTCTTCGCGCGGTGGACGGTGCCCTCGGGGTCGGTCAGTTCCTTGATGTCGCCGGTGAGGTCGACCGAAACGATGTCGTCGTCGATCATCACCGCGCCGAAGCGTTCGGCCTGGGCCCGCATGTTGTTCATCAGGTCCGGGCCCTGGATGCCGTCGGGGAATCCGGGGAAGTTCTCGACCTCCGTGGTCGTGGTCAGCGCGCCGCCGACGAAGATGGCGCTGCCGAACACAACCGGCTTGAGGTCGGCGCGGGCGGTGTAGAGGGCGGCGGTGTATCCGGCGGGGCCGGACCTGATGACGACGACCTCGTGCTCTATCGGCTCGGTCATCGCGGTCAGCGCCTGGGCGCTCGGCCTGGGAGGACTAGGCCAGACGCTGGGTCGCACCGCCTATGCCAGCGTGACGCACCGAACCAGCGTCCGCACCCGCACCGTCGCCCTGATCACCGCAGGCGGTGCTACCACCCTCCTGCTGGCGCTCGTGCCCGGCCCGACGCCGCTCCTCATCGTGCTGGTGATCCTCGCCGGCGGCGTCCGCGGCAACTTCACCCTGCTCCAAGCCACAGCCGTCATCGACCGCTGGGGCACCACCGCCTACGGCCACCTCAGCGGAATCCTCGCCGCCCCCATCGCCATCGCCGAAGCCCTCACTCCCTTCGCCGCCGCCACCCTCGTTCACCCCCTCGGCGGCTACCCCCAACTGTTCGCGGCCCTCGCCGCAAGCTCCGCAGTCGCAGCGCTCGTCCCTAGTGGAACGGCTATCGGCGGCTGCGAGCCCATCACCACCGGCTGATCTTGCGACGGGCGGCCGATGGGGAGGAGATGCCACAAGATCCGCTTGCCGCACCAGCCCCGAGGGGACCTGGCGATTGCCCATCCCCTGTGACTGAGCGTTCTAGTTGGCGGCTGATCGTTCGCTTGGCGGGTTGTGCACTGGCGGTCGAGGTGCGCTCCAATCGTCTGGTGCAGGCTTTTGTCTGCCCTCCAACAAAGACGCTCAATCACAACGACGGTCTCTGGAGACTTCGACGAGGGATTGTCCGCGTGAGTGGCTGCCGGGGCGCGGAACGATCTGGAAAATCGCAGATCAACCTGAGCAAAGGCGCGTACTCTTTGCAGATCATAGTGTCTGACCAGCGGAGGGGCTCTGATGGCCGTTTTTGTCGCCGGAGATGACGACGGAGCAGAGTGCGGGACTCCCACTGCCGAGAACGAGGCTGCGGCGAAGCCCGTACCTTCCGGCGTAGCAGACGCAGTGGCGAAAATCATCGACAGCAGTCGAATCTACAGCGACTCCTACAAGTCAGCTATCAGCCCGCTCCTAGCACAGGAGGACTTGCTGGGTTGGGGCAAAATCGCCGCCGGCTTGAAAACAACGCTTCCGCCGTCCTCCGCCTTCCTGGCACAGGAGGACTTGCTGGGCCTAGGCAAATTGGCCGACGACGCTAGGAAGACGATGCTTCCGTCGTCCTCCATCATCGCTTTCATGGCTAGCCTGCGATCGATGGACCAGCTGACCGGAAGGCGGAACGCCCAATACCTGCAGGCTACGACGGCACTTAGCGCGCTAGTCGACGCGACCACTGTGTCGGCTTGGCGCACGTCCTTGCAGATCGAGAACGTCCTGGGCGAGATCCTCAAGGGCCCTGCCTTTACCCTGCCGTCGATGGTGGCCACCGAAGATCTCCGGAAGGCCCTTGGAGGCTTCATCCACCGCCAGGTGTATCTGACGGACTGGTTGGCCCAGATCGACACCGGTCGAGGGTTGCTTTCCAAGGCGAGCAGTCGGCCGCTGTCGCAGTACCAGAAATACGTAAGCGGTCTCGGAGACAGCCCTAGCCGCTTCAAGCTTGATTCCTCTCTGCACACCGGCCTGGGCGTGAACGGCCTACTGGGCGCCGATGCCCTCAGTTCCCCTGTGGTCCTGGAAGACGCTGACCTAGAGGCAGAGGTCGCCGACCGGGTTGAAGATCTCCTCACTCCGCAGCAGGCAGGACGGTTGGACGTTCTTGAGGACCTTCGTCGGGTGATGGCGCACGTCGACGGCAAGGTCGTAGAGATGCTCGAAGGCGGATGGCACGTCGTTCGCCAGGCTCCGCCAGCTGCCGCCGAAATGGCTGCCCAATGCGCCGTGGAGGCCATTGACAGGGCCATTCGCGCCGCCGCGCCCGATGAGGAGGTAGAGCAGTGGCTGCCGACTTCAGGGCGGCCAGGCAAGGAGTGGCGCTCGGAGAACGGCCGGCTCACCCGAGCCGTGAGAATCCGGTACATCATGCGCGGCTATAAGGATGAGGCAAAAATGACGTGCACCGTCGCGGACAACCTCATCGCACTTCAATCGCAGGTTACATCGCGCGCCCAAGCCATCAAGCACGCGTCAGCTGGCGACTTGCAGATGGCACGCTGCCTCCTGAGCACAGCGGAAAACGTCCTCACGATGCTGTTCGTCGTCCCAAGGACTTAGGTTCCCCAGGCGCCGCCATTTCCCGCTCGGCTCGCCAACCAAGACGCCCAGTCACATCCCCTCGAGTAATTTCAGGGTCTGTACGGTGAAGGGTGGGAAGTCCCGCACAGGAAGCGCTAGTTGATGACTAACGCGAATGAGACTGAGGCTGTCGAGGCGGCCGTGCCTGGAGCTGGGGATCCTGGGCTGGAGGTGGTGGACCGGGATCTGGTCGGGCAGCTGGTGGCCCAGGCCAGGGCCGGTGGGATGAAACTGACGGGCGAGGGCAGCCTGTTGGCCGAGCTCACCAAGCGGGTGCTGGAGTCGGCGCTCGAAGGCGAGCTGACCGATCACCTGGGCCGGGGCCGGCACGAGGTGACCGTTGGAGGCCAGGCACCGAACCACCGCAACGGGCACCGGTCCAAGACGGTGACCACCGAGGTCGGGCCGGTGGAGATCACGGTGCCGAGGGACCGGGCGGGATCCTTCGAGCCGCAGCTGGTCCGCAAGCGCCAGCGGCGCCTGAGCGGGCTGGACGAGATGGTGCTGTCCCTTTCCGCGAAGGGCCTGACCCACGGGGAGATCTCCGCCCACCTGCGGGAGGTCTACGGGACCGAGGTCTCCAAGCAGACGATCTCCACGATCACCGACAGCGTCCTGGCGGGCATGGTCGAATGGCAGAACCGTCCGCTCGATGTCGTCTACCCGGTGGTCTTCATCGACTGCGTGCATGTGAAGGTGCGCGACAGCCAGGTGGTGAACCGTCCGATCTACGTGGCCCTGGCGGTCACCGTCGACGGCACCCGCGACATTCTCGGTCTGTGGGCCGGCGATGGCGGCGAGGGGCCAAGTACTGGCTCCAGGTCCTGACCGAGATCAAGAACCGTGGCGTGAGCGATGTCCTGATGGTGGTCTGCGACGGTCTGACCGGGCTTCCGGACGCGGTCAACACCGTCTGGCCTGCCACGATCGTGCAGACCTGTGTCGTCCACCTGCTGAGGGCCTCGTTCCGCTACGCGGCCCGCCAGGACTGGGACCCGATGGCCAAGGCGCTGCGGCCGGTCTACACCGCGCCGACCGAAGAGGCCGCTCTGACTCGGTTCGTGGAGTTCGCCGAGCTGTGGGGCGTGAAGTATCCCGCGGTCGTGCGGTTGTGGGAGAACGCCTGGGCGGAGTTCGTGCCCTTCCTGCAGTTCGACGTCGAAATCCGGAAGATCATCTGCACCACGAACGCCATCGAGTCGGTCAACGCCCGCATCCGCAAGGCCGTCCGCGCTCGCGGGCACTTCCCGACCGAGCAGGCCGCCCTCAAGTGCGTCTACCTCGCGGTCATGAGCCTGGACCCGACTGGCACCGGCCGCAAACGCTGGGCCATCCGCTGGAAGGCCGCACTCAAAGCCTTCGACATCGCCTCCGACGGACGACTCTCCGCCGCCCGCCGCTGAACCCATCAATCAACTTCCCACCACTCCCTGGACAGACCCCCGCCTGGGTCGAGACCGGCCGGGTCTTCACCCGGGAGGACGGCAGCTGGCTGCACCCCAACCTCGTCTCGGACCGCTTCTACCAGCTCTTCGAGGAGATCGGCCTACCGCCGGTCCGACTGCACCTGCGCCATGGCGCGGCCTCCATCGCCCATGCTGCCGGGGCAGACCTGCACGCGATCAAGGAGATGCTCGGCCACTCCTCGATCGCGATCACCTCGGACACCTACACGACCCTGCTCCCCCAGGTCGACCGCTCCATCGCCGAGGCCGCCGCCCGCCTCGTGCCCCGCGCCGGAAGGCCCACGCTCGTGCCACCCACGGCCACGCCGTCCGCTTCGGAACTGGTTGCTGTTGCGACGTCCGCTCACGCATCGCTCACGCAAACGGCCCCGGACGAAGGGTCCGAGGCCGGAAGAGAAGCCCCCAGAAGGCCGAAACTGCAGGTCATCCAGGGTGGTAAAGAGGGCCGCCTTCGGGATTCGAACCCGAGACCTACGCATTACGAGTGCGTTGCTCTGGCCAACTGAGCTAAGGCGGCACGTTGGCGATCTGCTGATCGGCAACGGAGGACAGTCTACACAGGTCGGAGGGGTGGTTCTGACCTGATCATCCGGCTGAGGCGGTGGCCAGTTTGGCGGCGAAGCCGATGAAGAGGCCGGCTACGCCGGTGGTCAGGGCGGCGGAGAGGCGGCGTCGGCGGCGGAAGGCGTTGGCGAGTGTGGTGCCGGTCACGATCAGGGTGGTCAGGTACAGGAAGCTGAACGCCTGGAGGGTGCCGCCGAGGATGATGAAGGAGACCTCCGGCTGGCCGTAGGAGCGGTCCACGAACTGCACGAAGAAGGACAGCAGGAAGAGGATCGCCTTCGGGTTCAGCAGGCTGATCACCAGGGCGCGGCGGAACGGGCGCTCCTGGTCCTCCGTCTCGGTGGCGGTCGGAGCGGCAGCTGCGGTGGTCGGGGCAGCGGAGGCTGGGACGGTGGTGGCGGCCAAAACCACAGAGGTCGGGGCGTCCGGGGTCAGAGCGGCCGGCTCCGCGGTCGAGGCGGCGGCCATTGCCGCCGTCGGGGCGTCGTCGTGGCGGGCGCGCCACATGTCGCGGGCGGCCTTCAGCATGCCGTAGCCGATGAAGACCAGGTAGGCCGCGCCGATCAGCTTCACTACGTCGAAGGCCACCGGGGTGGCCCGGAGCAGCGAGGCGGCGCCGACCGAGGTCAGCACGATCAGGGTGGTGTCGCCGAGGAAGACCCCGGTCGCGGCGCGGAAGCCGGTGCGGACGCCCTTGCGGGCCGCGACCGAGAGCACGTACATGGAGTTGGGGCCTGGCAGCAGCACGATCAGCAGTGCGCCCAGTGCAAAGGTGCCGTAGTTCAGGACTCCGAACATGCCCGCCGCCTCATCCTTCCAGCGCACCACCGATTGGTGCGATGAAAGGATTGTGACAGCTTTTAGCTCCTTACCTCCACTGCCTTACTTGCACACCGTGCCCTTGGCCGGGGCACGGCCGCTGAGCAGGTAGACGTTGACCGCGCCGTCGATGCACTGGCTCCCCCGGGCGTACGCGGTGTGGCCGTCGCCGTCGTAGGTGAGCAGGGTGCCCGAGTCCAGCTGCGCCGCGAGCCCCTGGGCCCAGGCGTACGGGGTGGCCGGGTCGCGGGTGGTGCCGACCACCACGATCGGGCCCGCGCCCTGCGCCGGGATCGTGCGCGCCTCGCCGGTCGGCTTCACCGGCCAGTACGCGCAGCTCAGACCGGCCCAGGCGAGAGAGACGCCGAAGTGCGGCGAGGCCTTGCGGTAGGCCGGGAGCTGCTGCTCCACCTGCTGCGGGTCGGTCGCCGCGGGCGGCAGGTCCAGGCAGTTCACCGCCGCGTTGGCGTACATCAGGTTGCTGTAGTGGCCCGAGTCGTCGCGCTCGTAGTACTGGTCCGAGAGCGCCAGCAGGCCGGAGCCGTCGTCGTGCTCGGCCTGGGTTAGCGCCCCGCGCAGCTGCGGCCACTGCTGCTGGTCGTACATGGCGGCGATCACGCCGGTCGTGCCCAGTGCCTCGTCCAGCTTGCGGGACGAGCCGGTCGGCAGCGGGTGGGCGTCCCAGGAGGCGAACAGCTGGTCGATCTTCTTCCCGGCCTGGCCGGAGCTGCTGCCGAGGGGGCAGCTGCTGATCTTCACGCAGTTGGCGGCGAACGCGTCGAACGCGGTCTCGAAGCCGCCCGCCTGCTGGCTGTTCAGGTCCTGGGCGTCCAGGGAGGGGTTCATCGCGCCGTCCAGCACCATCCGGCCGACCCGGGTCGGGAACAGCCCGGCGTAGGTCGCGCCGAGGAAGGTGCCGTAGGACTTGCCCAGGTAGTTGAGCTTGGCGTCGCCGAGCAGGGCCCGCACGACGTCCATGTCCCGCGCCGAGTCGACCGTGCTGACGTGGGAGAGCAGCGTGCCGGAGTGCTGCTCGCAGCCCTGGGCCAGGGTCTTGTCCGCCGCGACCAGGCTGTCGACCTCGGCCGGGGTGTCCGGGGTGCTGTCGGTCGCGGTGTACGCGTCCATCTGCCGGTCCGTCAGGCAGGTCACCGGGGTGCTGCGGGCGACGCCGCGGGGGTCGACGCCGACCACGTCGTAGGAGTTGCGGACCGCGGCCGGGTAGGTCGACGCCGCGTACTCGGCGTAGTCGACGGCGGAGCCGCCGGGGCCGCCCGGGTTGATCAGCAGCGAGCCCAGCCGCTTGAAGCCCTGCCCTGCCGCCTTGTGCCGGACCATCGACAGCGAGATGTCCCCGGCGGCGGGGTGGTCGTAGTCCAGCGGGACCTTGATCGTCGCGCACTGGAACCCGCTGTCGCAGGAGTGCCAGCTGAGCGTCTGCGTGTAGTAGCGCTGCAGCTCGGCGGGGACGGCCGTGGGCAACGGCTCCAGCACGGGGGCGGCGGCGGTGGACGCGGCCGACGGCGAACTGGTGGAGTCGGTGGAGTCGGTGGAGGAGGACGCACTCGACGACGATCCGGACCCGGTGCCCGTGCCGGTGTGGGACCGCGTGGACGACGAGCACCCGCTCAGGGCGAGCCCTGCGAGCAGCAGGGACGCGGTCGCGACCCGGGGGATGGCCTTCATGGTGTGGTCCTCAGCTCTCTCTGCGGCACGCAGAGCGTATCCGTATCCGTAGCCGGTATCGGTCGGGTGCTGCCGTTATGTCGCGGTTGGTCGGTCAGTCGGGAGGGCTCGGGCGGCGTGGGTCAGGCGGCGCGGGTCACGTGGGACGGGTCGTGCGGGACGGGTCAGTCGGCGCAGCATCAGTCGGCGTGGGTCAGGCGGCGTGGGTCAGGCGGCGCCGGTCAGCGGGCGGGGGCCGCGAACTGTTCGGCGAAGTAGCCGGCCGCGACCCGGACCAGCCGGAAGCGTTCCAGGCTCGGGGTGAAGTCGCGCACGGCGGAGGACAGTCGGACGTCGATGTGCGACTGCCGGGCGAGCACCGTGCCGAGCGCGGAGGCCGAGCGCTGGCCTGCGGTGTCCCGCTGGGCGTCGGCGAGCAGCAGGTGCACTCGGCCTGTGGCGACTGAGCCGGTGCCTGCGGGCGAGGGGGAGGGAGCCGCCGGGTCGGGCAGCGCGCCGTAGCGTCCGCCGAGACCGGCCGCCGCGCGGAACGCCGTGGGCTGGGCGAGTTCCGCCGCCACCGCGCAGGGCGCGCCGCCGTCCAGGCCGAGGACGGCCCAGCCGGCGGGCGACGTGGCGACGTGGAAGCGGGACACAGCGGCGCGGCGCAGGACGTCGGCGGTGAAGGCGGGGTCGACCGCGCCGGACGGGGAGCAGGTGGCGGCAGGGACGACGGCGACCACGGGGTTGGCCTTGCCCGTGTCCACGGCGCCGGACAGGCCCGCGAAGACGTCGCCGAGTTCCGCGGGGGCGGCGAACACCAGCACCGCCTGGAGCGGGACGGTCCGCCCCCGGTACTGCTTGGGCAGCCAGACCTGGACCCGCCCCGGGAACCCGGCGAGGGTCCCTTGCAGGAGTTCGCCGCCGGAGGGGTGACCGATCGTCACCAGGGCGGTGGCGGCGGCGGGGGACGGACGGGACGAGGGTCCGCCGCCGCTGGGCTTCGGCGGGACGGCCTTCGCCCCGGTGGGCTTCGGCGTGGTGGGTTTCGGCGTGGTGGCAAGGGGGTGCACGAGGGGACGTGCGGCTGGGCGGGCGTCGGCGGAGAGGGCGGCCGGGGCGCCGCGGTCCGGGGCGAGGACCAGGGCGAGGCTGCCGGTCAGCACCCCGCCGAGGGCCAGGGCGGCGGCGGCTGCGCGCAGCACCGCACCGAGGTAATGCGGCGTCAATTCGTACACCAGTCCGGCTTTTTGCTCCCGCCATGACGCCAAAGCGCCTCCGGCCAGCCAGACTGCCGCCGCCACGCCCGCTACCGCGAGAACCGCCCACCACAAGATCACTTAGGTGCCATCCCCCGGCGAACGGGGCTCCTGCACCGGGAGCCATGAGTGTCACCCGAAAGAGCGAGCGCACAGTGCCGGGGGTGGGGCGTACGCCCCCGCTCGGTGTCCGCCGGAGCGGGCCTGCGGTCCGCCGACGCGGGTTCACCGGCGCAGGTTCGCCAACGCGGGTTCGCCGACGCGAGCGCGAGGTCCGCCGACGCCGGTTCAGCCTGCGCGAGGCCAGCCAGTGCGGGCCCAGTCGGTGCACCCTCAGCTTGTGCGGGCCCAGCCTGCGCGGGCCTCAGCCGGTGCGGGCCTCAGCCCGCGCGCAACGCGACGGTCATGGCCTCCACCGCGAGCAGTGGGGCGACGTTGCGTTCCAGGGCGCGGCGGCAGTCGAGCACCGCTTCCATCCGGCGGAGCGTCCGCTCCGGTGCGGACTCCGCCGCGATCCGCTCCACGGCCGCGCGCATCTCCTCGTTGGAGAGGTCCCCAGCCGCGCCGAACTGCACCGCCAGCACGTCGCGGTAGAACGACGACAGATCGATCAGCGCCCGGTCCAGGGTGTCCCGCTGGGTCCTGGTGGCCCGGCGCTTCTGCCGGTCCTCCAGTTCCTTCATCGCTCCGGCCGTACCGCGCGGCATCCGGCCGCCGACCCCGGCCGCCGCGCCGAGCGCGGCCCGAAGCTCCTCGGTCTCCCGGGTGTCGACCTCCTCGGCGACCTGCTTGGCGTCCGCCGTCGCCGCGTCGACCAGCGCCTGCGCACCGGCCAGGCAGGCGCCGAGGTCGGCCACCCGCAGCGGCAGCTTCAGCACCTCGGCCCGGCGCTCGCGGGCCGCCGGGTCCAGCGCGAGGCGGCGGGCCCGCTCGATGTGGCCCTGCGCGGCACGGGCCGCGAACAGTGCCATCTCCGGCTCGATACCGTCCCGGCGGACGAGTACGTCGGCGACCGCCGCGACCGGCGGCGTCCGCAGCACCAGCAGTCGGCAGCGGGAGCGGATGGTCGGCAGCGCGTCCTCCACCGAGGGGGCGCAGAGCAGCCAGACCGTACGCTGCGCGGGCTCCTCGATCGCCTTGAGCAGGACGTTCGCCGCGCCCTCGGTGAGCCGGTCGGAGTCCTCCAGGATGATCACCTGCCAGCGGCCCCCGGCCGGGGACATCGACGCGCTGCGGACCAGCTCACGGGTCTCCTTCACACCGATGCTCAGCACGTCGGTGCGCACGGACTCCACGTCCGCGTGACTGCCGATCAGCGCCGTGTGGCAGCCCTCGCAGTAGCCGCAGCCGGGGATCCCACCCAGCTCAAGGTCCGGCGAGGTGCACTGGAGCGCCGCGGCGAAGGCCCGCGCGGCGGTCGCCATGCCCGAACCGGGCGGGCCGGTGAACAGCCAGGCGTGGGTCATCCCGGTGGTCCCGGCCGTGGCGACCGTCGCCTGCTCCTCCTCGCCGCTGGTGCGACCGCCGGACAGGACGATCCGCGCCGAGCGGGCGGCGGCGACGAGCTGCTCCACCACCTGTTGCTGGCCGACCAGGTCGTCCCAGACGCTCACGGTGCTTTCTCCGGTTTCTGCCGAGGGATCCCTACCGAGGGGATCGGGGTCAGGACGAGGGTAAGTGCGGCCGACGCGTGGCGGGTGCGGTACCGCCGTCAGCGCTTGCCCTTGCGTCCCTTGCCGCCTGACTCGTCGTCGCCGCCGTCCCACTGCGACCACTCGTCCCGGGAGCCGAGCAGTTCGTCGGTGAGGCTGGGCAGGTCGTCCAGCGGAGTCTCCTCGGCCCAGTCGTAGCGGCCGGGGCGCTGTGGGGGCGCGGACGGCGCGGCGGGGGCCGGGTCGATCAGCGGCATCTCGGTGGTGCGCTCCACCTGCGGCAGCTGACGGGTCGGCTGCTCGTCGCCCGGCTCCGGGCGGAACAGCCAGTCGGGGGAGCCCTCCTGGACGCTCTCGCCGCTCTTGGGCCGGGCCACCCGCCAGGACCGCGGCAGCAGCCGGTGCTGGTCGGACGGCGGCTCCGCGCCGCCCGACGGGGCGGCCGGGACCTGCGGCAGGACCGCGGTCCGCTCCTCGGGCGGAGTCGGCCGGGCCGACGGCGTCACCGCGCGACCGCGCCGCGGGGCCGCGGGCGGCGCTGCGGGGGAAGCGGCGGGAGCGGCGGTGGGCGCATTGGTGGGCGGCGCCGCTGCGGACGGTGCCTGCGGCGGGGGGCCGGAGGGCATCCTCGGGATGACCGCCGTCTCGTCGGCCGCGCTGCCCGTCTCGGCGTCGCCACCGGCCGCACGGGACCCAGCGGTACGGGCCTCGGTGGCACGGAGCTCCGCGGCGCGGGCCTCGTCGGCACGGCGGACCGCCTCGGCCCGGTCCTCCTCGGTTATCACCTGCGTCGGCTGGTCGGGCGCGACTCCCAACGCGGGCGCAGCGGCAGGTGCAGACGCGGGTGCGCTCTCCGCCTCAGCGCCAGCCTCGACCCCGGACGCATCAGCCTGCGGCGCACCGCTCTGGGGCGCACCGTCCCCGGATGCACCGTCGTCCCCGGACCCACCCTCCTCGGACGGGTCCTCGGCAACAGCGTCCTCCACCTGCTCCTCGCCCGCGCGCCTGTCCCCCGTGTCACGGCCGGCGTCACCCGCGTCACGACCCGCGTCCGCGTCATCCCCCACAGCCGCAGCCGCACCCGCACCACCGGTACCCGAACCCGCGTCACCGCCTGAGTCCACACCCCCCGCGCCCGCGCCCCCCGCGCCCCCCGCCAGCGGCACCTCGCGGGTCGGGGCCTCGGCCCCCAGCGCGGCTTCGGCCGCGGTGACGCCTGCCGCAGCCGCCAGCCGGGCCTCCTCGGCCCGCCGCAGCGCGTCCTCCGCACGCCGCCGCTCCTCCGCCCGGCGCTCGTCCCGCTGCCGCTCCAGCTCAGCGAGCCGGGCCGCCTCGGACTCGATCCGGCGACGCTCCGCCGCCTCCGCCTCGCGCCGCTCCTGCTCGGCCGCCGCGCGGCGGGCCGCTTCGGCCTCGGCGGCGAGCCGGGCCTGCTCGGCCGCGTGCCGCGCCTTCTCCGCGGCCTTGCGGTCCTCCTCGGCCTGGAGCGCCTTGGCCTTCTCCTCCTCGGCCATCCGCAGCCGCTCCAACTGCGCCTGCTTCTCCCGCTCGGCCCGCTCCGCCTCGGCCTTCAGCCGGGCCTCCTCGGCGATCCGGTGCGCCTCGGCCTCGCGGGCCAGCCGCTCCTGCTCGATCCGGGCCACCCGCTCCTGCTCGGACAGCGGCAGCTCGCGGTCCAGCCGGTGCCGGATCGCGGTGGTGACCTCGCCGGGGCTCTGCGCGGCGTTGACGACCAGGTAGCGGACCGGGTCGGCGGCGGCCAGCGCCAGGAACCCGCTGCGCACCCGGGCGTGGAAGTCCTCGGGCTCGGACTCCAGCCGGTCCAGCGCCTCGGTGAAGCGCTCCCGCGCCGCCGCCGGGTCGACGTCCAGCAGCACGGTCAGGTCGGGGACCAGGCCGTCGGTGGCCCAGCGGTTGACCCGGGCCACCTCGCTCGCGGCCAGGTCGCGGCCGGCGCCCTGGTAGGCGACGGAGGAGTCCATGTAGCGGTCGGTGATCACCACCGCGCCGCGGTCCAGCGCCGGACGGATCACGTTGTCGACGTGCTCGGCCCGGTCGGCCGCGTAGAGCAGCGCCTCGGCGCGGTGCGAGATGCCGGTGTTGCCGACGTCCAGCAGCATCGCCCGCAGCCGCTGGCCGATGGCGCTGCCGCCGGGCTCGCGGGTGACCACGACCTCGTGGCCCTTGCTGCGGATCCACTCGGCGAGGGCCTGCGCCTGGGTGGACTTCCCGGCGCCGTCGCCGCCCTCCAGGGCGATGAAGTAGCCGGTCCCGGCCCGGTGCGGGACCGGCTGCGCGCCGCCGCGCAGCGCGTCCCAGACGTCGTGGCTGAACGAGGCGGTGCCGCGGCGGTCGTCGACCCGGAAGAACACCACCGCGGCCAGTACCAGCAGCAGCAGCCCGACCACCGAGACGGCGAGGCTCGCCCCGCGGTGGTCGAAGTGCGGCGAGTCGGTGCCGAACGCCTGCGGGCCGAAGGCCGCGCCCAGCAGCGGGGCGGCGACCAGGCCGACCCCGGCGGCGACCCGCAGCATCGACCGCAGGTGCTCGCGGACGACGGGTCGGCGGGCCTCCTCGGTCTCCAGGTCGAGCAGCACGGTGGAGGTGCGCAGGGCGACCCCGGCGGCCAGCCCGGCCAGCGAGATCAGCACCAGCGCCAGCACGAAGTCCCGGACCAGGCCGCTCAGCAGCAGCGAGAGGCCGGCGGTGCCGAGGGCCAGCGGCAGCAGCCTGCGGCGGCTGAGCACCGGCAGCACCGAGGCGGCGATCCGTAGCCCCAGCACCGGTGCGGCGGTGGCGGCGAGCACCAGCAGGCCGAAGCCGACCGGTCCGGCCCAGAGGTCGGCGGCATGCGGGTAGGCCACGGCGACCGAACCGGCCATCGCCGCGACCGCCCCGGCCGCGGAGAAGCTGAAGGCGACGGAGCTGCCGGTACGGCCGCGCGGGGCGGCGGCCGACTTCCCGGGAGCAGCGTTACCGGGGGCGATGTCGGTGGGGGCGCGCAGCCCGCTGAGCGGCGACCAGGGGTTGCTCGGACCGGGCGCGGGCGGCAGCTCCTGCAGGTAGTGCAGCACCGCGGCGACCAGCAGCAGCGCGGCGGCGCCGAACGCGGCGACGGTCCCGGCGTGGGCGTCCAGCCAACCGACGCCGGAGGAGACGCCGTTCTCGATCAGGGTGAGCAGCACCAGCAGGCCGGCTGCCAGCGGCATCGCCGCGTACCCGGTCCACTGGTCGAGGTGGCGCAGCACCGGGCGCTGGTCCACGGCCGGGACGCCGGGCGCGGGGGCGGGCAGCAGGCGCCCGCCGACCGCCTCGCGGGCGAGCGCGGCGACCCGCTCGGCGGCGGTGGTGGCGAAGATCGTGATCATCAGCCAGACCGCGGAGGTGCCGTGGTCCCAGACGATCCAGAACGGGGCGGCGACGAACAGCGCGGCCCGCAGCACGTCCACGCCGACCAGGGTCCAGCGCCGGTCGAGCCGGTCGAGCAGCCGGGACAGCGGGTGCAGCAGGGCGACGCCGAGCAGCAGTGAGGTCAGCAGCCGCAGCGCGAACGCGGCGGCGATCACCAGCAGCGCGGCCCGGTAGCCGGTGCCGAACTCCCCGGTCGCCCCGGCCTGGACCACCAGGACGAGCAGCACCAGCAGCCCGAGCCGGTCCCCGACCGAGCCGAGCAGCTGAGCCCGCCACAGCCGCCGGTACGGGCGCACGCGCAGCAGCGCGGCGGCGCGCTCGGAGGCGCTGCCGCCGGGCACGACCGTCAGGACGGTCGGCGTGGTCGGGCCTTCGGGCGTGGGGTCGTCGGGGACGGGCTGTACCGCACTGGTCATGACGGTCAGCCTAACCGGAGGGTCGGACACCAAACGGCCGTCCGACGTAAGTCCACAAGGCCATGACACTTCTGTGACCTGGCAGCCACGCCGAGGGGCGGTCCGGTCCCCGGTGACTGGACCGAACCGCCCCGTGACGCCTTACCGACGGCCTGAGCGCCTTACCGACACCCGTGCGCCCTACCGACGGCCTAGTCCTCCGCGGCGGGCTTCTTGGCGGTGACCTTCTTCGTGGAGTCGGCCTTGGCCGCCACCGTCTTCTTCGCGGCGGTCTTCTTGGCCGCCGAGGCGGTGGTCTTCTTCGCCGCGGTCTTCTTGGCCGTCCCGGTGGCGGCCTTCTTCGCCGGGGCCTTCTTCGCGGGCGACTTCTTGGCGGTCTTCTTGGCCGGCCCCTTGGCCCGCTTCTCGGCCAGCAGCTCGTAGCCGCGCTCCGGGGTGATCTCCTCGACCACGTCGTCACGGCGCAGTGTGGCGTTGGTCTCACCGTCGGTGACGTACGCGCCGAAGCGGCCGTCCTTGACCACCACCGGACGCTCGCTGACCGGGTCGGTGCCCAGCTCGCGCAGCGGCGGCTTGGCGGCGGCCCGGCCGCGCTGCTTGGGCACCGCGTAGATCGCCAGCGCCTCCTCCAGGGTCACCGTGAACATCTGCTCCTCGCTCTCCAGCGAGCGCGAGTCGGTGCCCTTCTTGAGGTACGGGCCGTAGCGGCCGTTCTGCGCGGTGATCTCCACGCCCTCGGGGTCCACGCCGACCACCCGCGGCAGGCCGAAGACCTTGAGCGCGTCGTCCAGGGTGACCGTGTCCAGCGACATGGTCGACAGCAGCGACTGGGTCCGCGGCTTCACCGCGTTCTTGCCGGTCTTCGGGGTGCCCTCGGGCAGCACCTCGGTGAAGTACGGGCCGTAGCGGCCGTCCTTGGCGACGATCTCGTGGCCGCTGACCGGGTCGGCGCCCAGCTCGCGCACCCCGCTGGGCTTGGCCAGCAGCTCCTCGGCCAGCTCCGGGGTCAGCTCGTCCGGCGCCAGCTCGTCCGGGACGTCGGCGCGCTGCTCGCCCTTCTCCACGTACGGGCCGTAGCGGCCGACCCGGAGCACGATGCCGCTGTCGCCGAGCGGGAAGGAGCTGATCTCCCGGGCGTCGATCGCGCCGAGGTCGGTGACCAGTTCCTTCAGCCCGCCGAGGTGGTCGCCGTCGCCGTTGCCGGCGTCGGCGGCCGAGTTGGCGGAGGTGGTGGCCGCGCCCTCGGTCTGCTGGCCCCAGTAGAACCGGCGCAGCCAGGGCACCGACGCGCCCTCGCCGCGGGCGATGCCGTCGAGGTCGTTCTCCATCTTGGCGGTGAAGTCGTAGTCGACCAGCCGGCCGAAGTGCTCCTCCAGCAGCCGGACCACGGCCAGTGCCAGGAAGGACGGCACCAGTGCGGTGCCCTTCTTGAAGACGTAGCCGCGGTACACGATGGTGTCGATGATCGCCGCGTAGGTGGACGGGCGGCCGATCTCCCGCTCCTCCAGCTCCTTGATCAGCGACGCCTCGGTGAAGCGGGCCGGGGGCTTGGTGGAGTGCCCGTCCGGGGTGACCTCCTCGGCGCCGAGGGAGTCCCCCTCGGCGACCGGCGGCAGCCGCCGCTCGCGGTCGTCCAGCTCGGCGTCCGGGTCGTCGCGGCCCTCGACGTAGGCCTTGAGGAAGCCGTGGAAGGTGATGATCTTGCCGGTGGCGCTGAACTCGGCGTCCCGGCCGTCCGCCGAGGTCCCGGCGACCTTGACCGTGACCGACTGGCCGACCGCGTCCTTCATCTGCGAGGCGACGGTCCGCATCCAGATCAGCTCGTAGAGCCGGAACTCGTCGCCGCGCAGCCCGGTCTCGGCGGGGGTGCGGAAGCGGTCGCCGGAGGGGCGGATCGCCTCGTGCGCCTCCTGGGCGTTCTTGACCTTGCCGGTGTAGACCCGGGGCACGTCCGGCAGGTACTCGCGCCCGTAGAGCTGCTCGACCTGGGCCCGGGCGGCGGTGATCGCCGTCTCCGAGAGCGTGGTCGAGTCGGTGCGCATATAGGTGATGAAGCCGTTCTCGTACAGCTTCTGGGCCACGTCCATGGCCCGCTTGGCGCCGAAGCCCAGCTTGCGCCCGGCCTCCTGCTGCATGGTCGTGGTCCGGAACGGCGCGTACGGGGAGCGGCGGTACGGCTTGGACTCGACGCTGCGGACCCGGAAGGCGGCGTCGGCGAGACCGGCGGCCAGGGCGCGGGCGGCGTCCTCGTCCAGGTGCAGCACCTGGGCCGAGCCCGCCTTGAGCTGCCCGAGCGAGTCGAAGTCACGGCCCGAGGCGACCCGGCGGCCGTCCACCGAGGACAGCCGCGCGCCGAAGGTGCCGGGGTCGCCGGGGTCGCCCTTGCCAGACGCAAAGACGGCGGTGAGGTCCCAGTAGGAGGCCGAGCGGAAGGCCATCCGCTCGCGCTCGCGCTCGACCACCAGCCGGGTCGCCACCGACTGGACCCGGCCCGCCGAGAGCTTCGGCATGACCTTCTTCCAGAGCACCGGCGAGACCTCGTACCCGTACAGCCGGTCCAGGATGCGGCGCGTCTCCTGGGCGTCGACCAGGCGCTTGTTCAGCTCGCGCGGGTTGTTCACCGCGGCCTGGATCGCGTCCTTGGTGATCTCGTGGAAGACCATCCGGTGCACCGGGACCTTGGGGCGGAGCACTTCCTGGAGGTGCCAGGCGATGGCCTCCCCCTCGCGGTCCTCATCGGTGGCGAGGAAGAGTTCGTCGGCTTCCTTCAGCAGCGACTTGAGCTTCGCGACCTGGGCCTTCTTGTCGGCGTTGACGACGTAGATCGGCTCGAAGTCGTGCTCGACGTCGATGCCGAGCCGACGGACCTCGCCGGTGTAGCCGTCCGGCACCTCGGCGGCGGTGCCGGGGAGGTCGCGGATATGCCCGACGCTCGCCTCGACCACATATCCGGGGCCGAGGTAGCCCTTGATCGTCTTCGCCTTGGCCGGCGACTCAACGATGACGAGTCGCTGGACTTGGCGTGCGGTCTCGCTGGTCGGGGACACCTTCGCTCTTCTCTCCCGGTCGATATGGGGTACTCAGGCCGCTCGGCGCCGTTGTCGGTCCGGAGCCACTGAAGCCCTGAGAGCGGAGTGTGACCGCATCAAGGTCCCCCTTGTCAAACGGACGAATCCCGATTTACGGACTTCGGGATGCCGACGACGCCTCTCGAACGGTAACCCGAGGGCGAGTGTTCCCGCCGTACAGATAGCTTCCGAGAGCTGAGCCGGACATGCCGGATGATAGGACTGTAACCATCGTCCGCGCTGGACAGGACGGCCCCCTCGGCGTGTTCTGCGCCCATCCGGCCGCACACGACCGATCCGCTCCCCCCGTGGCGGTCCGGTCTCCAGCCGCGGTCCGGCGGGGGTCTAGCGGAAGAAGCCGAGCAGCAGCAGCACGCCGCAGGCGGCGAACGCCAGGCCGAGCAGCAGCCAGAACGCGTCGCTGCGGAGCTGGCCGACCCCGTCCACGGCGACCACGGTCGGTCTGGCCGGGTCGTACGAGACCGGGACCAGGGTGTCCACCGCGAACATCGGCGTCCGGCGGACGGAGGTCCAGCCGCGCGGCCGGGTGACCACCTCCCCGTGCCCCTCGACCTGGAAGCCGAGCACCGGCGAGGTGTCCGGGTGGTCGGCCGCCGCGGCCTGCCCGTCCGGGTCGGGGAGGACCCGGGCCAGGCAGGACACGCCACTGCGCCGCAGCTCACGCCGGGTACGGACCTCGGCGGCACACCAGCAGAGGACGCCGGCGCCGAACAGCGTGAACCATGCGCCGGTGAACACGCTCAGCGGTGTATCCACGTCTGACCCCCGGAGTGAGTAGTACGACCGTCACACTGGCAGCGCACGTCGAATGCCGGGCGCACGCTCGGCGTACGCCCGGCGTCACTCCGGGGAAGCGAAGATGAACACGGATGGGTTCCGGTCATCTTCCTGACTGTTTTCCGCCAGACCGGCGCGGCCGGCGGCTCGGGCCCCGGGGGCTCAGCCGACCGGCTCCAGGAAGCCCTGCTCCACCAGCATCCGGATCTGCTCCGGAGTACGGGCCCGCAGCTGCGCCGGGTCCTCGTCGATCAGGGCGGCGATGGCGTCCAGGATCTCCCCCGCGGTCAACTCGCCGTCGCAGACCCCGGCGAAGCCGGCGCCGACCGTGTCCACCTTGGTGGCCCGCCGCATGCCCCGGTTCTGACGCAGGATCACATGCTGGGGGTGCTCCTCGCCGGGCGCGCCCACCTGCTCCTGCACCACCTCGTCCGCGAGCCGGTAGCGGGCGGCGAGCAGGGCGCTGTCGTCGTGGTCGCGCAGGAAGTCCTGGCGGGCGAACCAGCGTTCGACCTCGGGGCCGAGCGGCTGCTCGACCGTGTGCGGCCACTCCTCAAGGTGGACCGAGGGCCTGGCGGCAGCGGCGGCGGACGCGGGCCTGCGCAGGGTGATCCAGCCGAAGCCGACCCCCTCCGCCTTCGCCGCCTCGAAAGCGTCCAACCAGGCGCCGTAGCGGGCGTCGTAGTCCTCGCGCGACTCGCGGTGGTCACCGCCGTCGCGCAGCCACAGCTCGGCGTACTGGGTCACGTCCTGCACCTCGCGCTGCACCACCCAGGCGTCGCAGCCGGTTCCGGCGATCCAGCCGCCGACCCGCTCGCGCCAGTCCTCGCCGCGCACATGCTGCCAGTTGGCGAGCAGTTGGCAGTAGCCGCCGGGCTCCAGGTGCCGTCCGGCCGCGGCGACCAGGGCGGCGCAGAGGTCGTCCCCGGCCATCCCGCCGTCGCGGTAGGTGAAGCGACCGCCCGGCGAGATCACGAACGGCGGGTTGGACACGATCAGGTCGAAGGCCTCGGCCGCCTCGTCCCCGCCGACCGGCTCGAACAGGCTGCCCGCACGGGTCTCCACGTTGTCGAACCCGGACAGCGCCATGGTCAGCGCGGTGAAGTGCAGCGCCCGCGGGTTGACGTCGGTGGCGACCACCTGCGCACCGTGCCGCGCGGCGTGCAGGGCCTGCACGCCGGAGCCCGCACCGAGGTCGAGCACCCGGCGCACGGGACGGCGCACGGTGATGTTCGCCAGGGTGGTGGACGCGCCCCCCACCCCGAGCACCAGTTCGCTGCGCGGCACCGCGCCGCCGTCCCCGGCCGAGCCCGCGGCGCCGATGCCGCCTGCCCCGCCGACCGCGCAGCCGAGGTCCGACACGATCCAGGCCTCGGCGGCGGCGGAGGCCCGGCCGGTGAGGTCGGCGGCGATGTCGTTGGCGTACGGCCGCACGTCCACGGTCGCCCGCACCGGACGGCGGTCGTCGCCTCGGCTGTCGTCGGCGTGGACCAGCCAGCCCGCGGCCAGGCACTCCGCCACCGGGAGCGCGGCCTCGGCCTCGGCGTACGGGACCGTGCGCTGGAGCAGGAACAGCCGCAGCAGCGTCTCCCGCACGCTGCCGCCACCGGTCACCCGCAGCGCGGGCACGGTCTCGCTGCGCGCGAGTGCCGCGTACGCGGTCGCGCCGAGCAGTTCCAGGCAGCCGTCGGCGGTGAAGTCGGCGGCGAGGAACGCCGCCCGAAGGCGGGCGGCGAGCCCACCGTCAAGGGCCGGCCGAAAGGACGCAGAATCGGTGCTCGTGGTCACCCGCCCATTGTCCCCCGCCGAACCGCTCCGGGTCAGCCGCCCACGGCGGTGTCGGACGGCGGGTGGCTCAGCTCGTCGCGCCGGCCGACGGCTTCGTGGTGGTGGTCGCGGTGGTGGTCGCAGTCGCGGTCGGTTTGCCGGACGGCTTGGTGGGCGAGGAGGCCGAGCCGGTCGCGCCCGTACTGGACCCGGTGCCGGCGCCGGCCCCGGGCGTGGCACTCGCCGTCGTCCCCGTCCCAGCCCCCGTCCCCGGAACGGACTTGCACCCCGGCTGCTTGGCCAGCGCCGTTCCCAGGTCGCCCGTCTGCAGCTTCTGCAGCGCCGCGGTGGACAGCTCGGCGAGCCGCTGCACCTGGTCTCCCACGCCCTTCAGTCCGGCCGCGAACTTGGCCTGGTCGGTGACCACCAGCCCCTGCACCGATTTCTGCGCCTGGGTGTACCCCCCGGCCGCCTGGTCCAGCTCGGAGAGGGCGTCCGCCTGGAGCTGCGCGCCGTTGTCGACCTTCGGTGCGCCCGCCTTCTGCACCGCCTGGGCGATCTGCGTGTTCGCCGTGGCGAGCGTGCCGAAGTCCGCCGCCAGGCGGGTCTGCAGCGCCTTGGGCGACTCCCCGGTCTTGACCGCACCGGTGTCGGCAAGCGCGGTGTTCGACTGCTGGACCGGGCTCTGCATCCCCTGGCACAGCGTCTTCGCCCAGGCGTCGACCGCGGGACCGTTCCCGCTGCCGCAGGCGGTGGCCCCGAACGCCACCAGCGCGGCCGGCGCCGCCAGCCTCAGCCACATCTTCGTCACCACGGGTTCCTCTCCTCGCCCGAGCCCGGCGTGCACCGGCCCCCGGCCCCGGAACCTACACGTCGCGGCCTAACGACGGACGATCAGTGCCTGGTTTGCACTGATCCGACAGCTTCTGACCCCTCCGGCGCGCCGGAACGACGTCCGCCAGCGCCCTACGGCCGGACCCCCTATCGCACGGCCGCACGAACGACTAGCGTGCAGACCGACCAGTCGGTACGCGCTCAGAGGAGATCACCCATGCCCCGCACCCCCGCGAACGCGCAGCAGGTCGAGCTGGAGTACGAGACGTTCGGCGACCCCGCCGACCCCACCCTGCTGCTGGTGATGGGCCTCGGCTCACAGCTGACCGCCTGGCCGGTGGGCCTGTGCGAGCTCCTGGTCGCGCACGGCTTCCACGTGGTCCGCTTCGACAACCGGGACTGCGGGCTCTCGACGTTCGCGGACGCGGACCGGCAGCCGGACCTCGGGGCGATCCTGCATGGCGACCCCTCGTCCGCCCCGTACCTGATCGGCGACATGGCGCTGGACGCCTGCTCGGTGCTGGACGCGCTCGGCGTGCGGCAGGCGCACGTGATGGGTGTGTCGATGGGAGGGATGATCGTGCAGCAGCTGGCGATCGACCACCCGGAGCGGGTGCTCAGCCTCTGCTCGGTCATGTCGCGCCCCGGGGACGGCGTCAGCGGGGGCTCCACGCCCGAGGCCGGTGCGGTGCTGCTGCGCCCGCGCGCGGAGGGACGCGAGGCCGCGATCGACGCCGGGGTGACGGCGTATCAGATCATCGGCTCCCCCGGCTACCCGGACGACCTGGCCGAGCTGCGCGTACGGATCACGGCCGGCTACGACCGGTCGAGCCGCCCGGACGGCTTCCCGCGGCAGTTCGCCGCGATAGTGGCCTCGCCGGACCGCACCCCGGGGCTGCGGCAGCTGACGCTGCCGACGCTGGTGATCCACGGCGCGGACGACCCGCTGATCGACCGCAGCGGCGGCGAGGCCACGGCAAAGGCGGTGCCTGGCGCGGAGCTGCTGGTCATCCCGGGGATGGGACACAACCTGCCGTACCAGCTGTGGTCCGGGATCGCCGACGCCGTCGCCGCGAACACGGCGCGGACGGCGGCGGCCCCGGACCGGGGGTGACGCGGTCGGTCAGGAAACGGCGGTCGGGCTGGGCTCCTCGCTGGGCCCGGCCCCCGCCCCCTGCTCCTCACCCCCGTCCGCTCCCTCGGCAGCCGCCGCAGGCTCCGCCCCCATCGCGATGCCGCGGCGCTTGGACGTCCACACCGCGCCGACGATGACCACCAGGCAGAGCACCCCGACCCCCACCCGCAGGCCGACGTTGGCGTCCGCCCCGAAGCTGAACTTCACGATCGCGGGCGCGACCAGCAGCGAGACCAGGTTCATCACCTTCAGCAGCGGGTTGATGGCCGGGCCCGCGGTGTCCTTGAACGGGTCGCCGACCGTGTCGCCGATGATCGTCGCCTCATGCGCGTCGCTGCCCTTGCCGCCGTGGTTGCCCTCCTCCACCAGCTTCTTGGCGTTGTCCCAGGCTCCGCCGGAGTTGGCGAGGAAGACCGCCATCAGCGTGCCGGTGCCGATCGCGCCGGCCAGGTAGGAGCCGAGCGAGCCGACCCCGAGCAGGAAGCCGACCGCGATCGGGGCCAGCACGGCGAGCAGCCCCGGTGTGGCCAGCTCGCGCAGCGCGTCCCGGGTGCAGATGTCCACCACCCGCCCGTAGTCCGGGAGTTCCGTGCCCTCCATGATCCCGGGTTTGGTCCGGAACTGCTCCCGCACCTCGAACACCACCGAACCGGCCGAACGCGAGACCGCGCTGATGGCGAGGCCCGAGAACAGGAACACCACCGCCGCGCCCAGCAGCAGCCCGACCAGGTTGTTGGGCTGGGAGATGTCCAGGCTGAGGCTCAGCCCGTGCGCGGCCGAACCGACCTGGGCCTCGGCCGTGTTGATGGCGTCGGTGTAGGAGCCGAACAGCGCCGTCGCCGCCAGCACCGCGGTGGCGATGGCGATGCCCTTGGTGATCGCCTTGGTGGTGTTGCCGACCGCGTCCAGCTCGGTCAGCACCTGCGCGCCCGCGCCGGTGACGTCGCCGGACATCTCGGCGATGCCCTGGGCGTTGTCCGAGACCGGCCCGAAGGTGTCCATGGCCACGATCACCCCGACCGTGGTCAGCAGCCCGGTCCCGGCCAGCGCGACCGCGAACAGCGACAGCGTCAGCGAGCCGCCGCCGAGCAGGAACGCCCCGTACACGGCCGCGCCGATGACCACCGCCGAGTAGACCGCGGACTCCAGGCCGAGCGAGATGCCGGACAGCACCACCGTGGCCGGGCCGGTCAGCGAGCTGCGGCCGACGTCCAGCACCGGGCGCCGGTTGGTCTCGGTGAAGTAGCCTGTGAGCTGCTGGATCAGCGCGGCCAGGACGATGCCGATGGCGACCGCGGCGAGCGCGAACACCCTGGGGTTGCCGCTGTGCTGGGCGATGCCGTCCGGGACGCCCTTCAGGTCGGCGAAGCTGCCCGGCAGGAAGGCGAAGACCGCCGCCACGACCAGCACCAGCGAGAACACGGCGGAGATGAAGAAGCCGCGGTTGATGGCGCTCATGCCGCTGCGGTCCCGGGTCCGCGGCGAGACCGCGAAGATCCCCAGCACCGCGGTGATCACGCCGATGGCGGGGACCAGCAGCGGGAAGGAAAGGCCGTCGTCGCCGAAGGCGGCCTTGCCCAGGATCAGCGCGGCGACCAGGGTCACCGCGTACGACTCGAACAGGTCAGCGGCCATGCCGGCGCAGTCGCCGACGTTGTCGCCCACGTTGTCGGCGATGGTGGCGGCGTTGCGAGGGTCGTCCTCGGGGATGCCCTGCTCGACCTTGCCGACCAGGTCGGCGCCTACGTCCGCGGCCTTGGTGAAGATGCCGCCGCCGACCCTCATGAACATCGCCAGCAGCGCGGCCCCGAAACCGAAGCCCTCCAGCACCTTGGCGGCGTTCTCCTTGTAGATCAGGACCACCACCGAGGCGCCGAACAGGCCGAGGCCGACGGTGATCATGCCGACCACGCCACCGGTGCGGAAGGCGATCCGCATGGCCCGGTGCGAGACCCCGCGGATGTCGGGGGCCGCCGCCGCGCCGTCAGGCGCTCCGGCCTCGGCGCCGTCGGGGTTCGCACGGTCCGGGTCCGGGATGGCCGGGTCCGAGGTGACTGGGTCAGGGATGGCCTGGTCCGGGGTGGCCGCGCGGGCTGCCGCCGCCACGCGGACGTTGCTGCGCACCGCCAGCCGCATCCCGATGTAGCCGGTGAGGGCCGAGAATCCCGCGCCGACCAGGAAGAACACCGAGCGCCCGATGCGCTGGTCCCAGTTGTCGGCGGGCAGGAGCAGCAGCAGGAAGACCACCGCTCCGGCGAACACCCCGAGGGTGCGGAACTGCCGCGCCAGGTACGCGTTCGCGCCCTCCTGGACCGCGGCGGCGATGCGTTTCATGGATTCCGTGCCCTCGTCGGCGGCGAGGACCTGTCGCACCAGCACCCAGGCGACCCCGAGGGCAGCCAGGGCGATCACGGCGACGATGATCACTATGGTGCGACCGTCACCGGTCAGCACGGCGGACACTTCGGGCGATGCTGCGCTGATACGTACGTTCGATGGAGCTCCGGAGAAGTCGAGCCCGGCCATTCGTCCTCCTTGACGTCTGGCTCGTGCGCCGGGCGGTGCTTTCTTTCTGGTTCGGTCCACTCGGCTGCGCGGGCGAGAGGGGCCGTCAACTGACACGGCAGGCCGCGATTCTAGGAATCGCGGCCTGATGAAAACAGGGTGTGCGCAGGGATTGGCGGATGATTCGTCAATGTGTTTGCGGGAGCACGACAATGGACAGGTATGACCGGATCCGGTCGCACCTGTCCTTGACGATCACTCAGGCGGCGCTGGGTTCGGAGCAGCGCAGGGTGTCGGAACAGCGCTGGACTCAGGGCAGCATTGGACTCAGGGCAGCACTGGATGCACGGCGACCGGCCAGCTCATCCGGACCACCCCGCCGTCCTCGTCGCTGCTGATGTCCAGGTCGTCGACGAGCCCGCTGATCACGGCAAGGCCCATCGCGGCCTCGGCTGCGTCGTCGCCCTCGGCCGTGTGGCCGTTCGGCTCGCCCGCACCGACGCCGTCGCCGACCTCGATCAGGAACCGCTTCTCCTGCTCGACCAGCTTGACCCGGACCGCGTCGTCTATGCCGCCGCGCCGGTGCAGACCGACCGCACGCGAACATGCTTCGCCCACGGCGAGGCGCACCTCGTCGAGGACGGATTCGTCAACTCCAGCCCGGCGGGCGACGGCCGCGGCGACAAGCCGCGCGGTCCGTACGTGCTCCGGGAGCGCGCTGAATCGGAGTTCGACGGTGGCCATGGCTCCCCCTCGAAGGTTCGTACCTCCCGGCCCGTTCCGGACCGGCCCGAGGTCCCGTCAGGGACCTCGGGATGTCGCGTCAGACTGATGGGCAGGACAGCGTCCTGGTCAGTCGGTCGCGGCCACGGCCTCGTCCACAGAGCTGTGGATGGGGAACACCTTGGTGAGCCCGGTAATGCGGAAAATCTTGAGGATGCGCTCCTGGTTGCAGACCAGACGGAGCGAACCCTCATGGGCGCGTACCCGCTTGAGCCCGCCGACGAGCACTCCCAGCCCGGTCGAGTCCAGGAAGTCCACGCCTTCCATGTCCACGATCAGGTGGTAGTGACCCTCGTTGACGAGCTCGACGAGCTGCTCACGCAGCTTCGGCGCGGTGTACACATCGATCTCGCCCCCCACCTCGACGACCGTGCGGTCGCCAACGGTACGGGTCGACAGGGACAGGTCCACGGAACCTCCAGCACCTTGCTCTCACAGCCTCACGACCCACCCGGGCGGGGGGACGCGCTGCCATGACGGCATCGTTGCGATTCTTGGCCGTTGGGCGGGGCTGGTGCCCCGATGCACGGCCGCGATGGCATTCAATCACTTACGACCAGGGCAGCACGACGCCTTGCGGGGAATCTCCACCGGTCTGGTGACAGACTGACTGCCGATGAAGCCGCGCCCGGACCCGCCAGCGACCGTTCTCGACAGGCTCACGGAAGCCCGAGGACGGCAAGATCGGCTCACTCATACGGAGCACCTGCCCGCTCGTGCCGCCCGGTATGCAATCTGGCCACCAGGAGTTCGGCCGGAAATCATCGCCGCGGTGGAGAAGAGCGGAATCGCCCAGCCATGGACACATCAGGCGGAAGCCGCGGACCTGGCGCTGGGCGGCGAGAACCTGGTCATCGCCACCGGCACCGCCTCGGGCAAGTCGCTCGCCTACCTCGCCCCGGTCCTCAGCACCCTGCTGGACGGCACGGAAGCCGCAGCGGGCGCCTCCGCCCGCCCGAAGGACGGCGGAGGCCGCGGAGCCACCTGCCTCTACCTGTCCCCGACCAAGGCTCTGGCCGCGGACCAGCTGCGCCGCCTGGCCGAGCTGCGAACCCACGGCGGCGGCTCGCTGGACCGGGTCCGCCCGGCCGCCTACGACGGCGACACTCCCTTCCAGGAGCGCGAGTGGGTACGCCAGTACGCCTCGCTGGTGCTGACCAACCCGGACATGCTGCACCGGGGAATCCTGCCCGCCCACGCCCGCTGGGCCTCCTTCCTGCGCGCGCTGCGCTACGTGGTGATCGACGAGTGCCACACCTACCGGGGCGTCTTCGGCTCGCACGTCGCCCAGGTCCTGCGCCGACTGCGGCGGCTGTGCGCCCGCTACGGCAGCGAGCCGGTGTTCCTGCTGGCCTCCGCCACCTCGGCCGAACCCGGACTGGCAGCCGGACGGCTCACCGGGCTGCCGGTCACCGAGATCACCGACGACGGCTCGCCGCGCGGCGAGACCGTGTTCGCCCTGTGGGAGCCGCCGCTCACCGAGATACGGGGCGAGCTGGGCGCGCCGGTACGCCGCTCCGCCACCGCGGAGGCCGCCGACCTGCTCAGCGATCTGGTGCTGGACCGCACCCGCACGGTCGCCTTCGTCCGCTCCCGGCGCGGGGCCGAGCTGATCTCGGTGATCGCCCAGGAGCACCTGGCCGAGGCCGCCGGGCACACCGTCGCCCGCCGGGTCGCCGCCTACCGCGGCGGCTACCTGCCCGAGGAGCGCCGGGCGCTGGAGCAGGCGCTGCACTCCGGACAGCTGATCGGCCTGGCCGCCACCAGCGCCCTGGAACTCGGCATGGACGTGGCCGGGCTGGACGCGGTGCTGATCGTCGGCTACCCGGGCACCAGGGCCTCGCTGTGGCAGCAGGCAGGCCGGGCCGGGCGGGCCGGGCAGGGCGCGCTCGCCGTCCTGATCGCCCGCGACGATCCGCTGGACACCTACCTGGTGCACCACCCCGAGTCGCTGTTCCGGCAGCCGGTGGAGTCCACCGTGCTGGACCCGGACAACCCGCACGTACTCGCCCCGCACCTGTGCGCCGCCGCGGCGGAACTGCCGCTGACCGAACCCGACCTGGAGCTGTTCGGCCCGTCCGCACCGCTGCTGCTGCCGCAGCTGGAGCGGCGCGGGATGCTGCGCAGGCGGCCCGGCGGCTACTTCTGGACCCAGCGGGAGCG
Source organism: Streptacidiphilus cavernicola (assembly GCF_042510955.1). Classification (NCBI taxonomy): domain Bacteria; kingdom Bacillati; phylum Actinomycetota; class Actinomycetes; order Kitasatosporales; family Streptomycetaceae; genus Streptacidiphilus; species Streptacidiphilus cavernicola. Next base: position 25,114 of record NZ_JBHFAB010000011.1, on the reverse strand, counting down.
GGCGGTCGACGGCATCGACATCCGGGGCGGGGGCGGCACCCCGGTCCGGGTGGTGGAGGCCGACACCGGGCGGCTGCTCGGCACCGTGGACGCCGGCTCCGCCCACACCGCGGTGCACACCGGCGCCGTCCACCTGCACCAGGGCCGGACCTACCTGGTCCGGGAGCTCGACCTGGAGGAGGCGGTGGCGCTGGTCGCCGAGGCCGACCCGCCCTACAGCACGGTCGCCAGGGACACCACCGCGATCCGGGTGCTGGGCACCGACCACGAGGTGGAGTGGGGCCGCGGACGGCTCTGCTTCGGCTCGGTCGAGGTCACCAACCAGGTCGTCTCCTTCCTCAAACGCAGGCTGCTGACCGGCGAGGTGCTGGGCGAGACCAAACTCGACCTCCCGCCACGGACGCTGCGCACCCGGGCCGTGTGGTGGTGTGTGACGGACGATCAACTGGACGACGCGGGGCTGCTGCCCGAGGAGCTGCCCGGAGCCGCGCACGCCGCCGAGCACGCCTCGATCGGACTGCTGCCGCTGTTCGCCACGTGCGACCGCTGGGACATCGGCGGCGTCTCCGTCCCGCTGCACCCGGACACCGGGCTGCCCACGGTCTTCGTCTACGACGGCCACCCGGGCGGTGCGGGGTTCGCCGAACGGGGGTTCCGGCGGGCGCGGGAGTGGCTCGGCGCGACCCTCGCCGCGATTCGCGCCTGCGAGTGCGAGCGGGGCTGCCCGTCCTGTATCCAGTCCCCGAAGTGCGGCAACGGCAACGACCCCCTGGACAAGGCCGGAGCGGTCCGACTCCTGCACCAACTGCTCACCGACAGCGAGGGGCCGGTACCCGGCGAGGCGGCGGGCAGCGCGGGCGCGGGTACCGCGACAGCGGGCGGGGCGGCAGCGGGCAGCACGGCAGCAGGCGGGGCACACTCCGATGCGGGCAACACGGCAGCGCAGAACGCCGACGCGGGCAGCGCGGTGGCGAGCGACGCGGCGGCCGGGGCCGCGGGGAGCACGTCCTCGGCGTAGAGGGGGCCGGCTCGGGCTCTCGCTCGGGCCGGGGGCAGGTCGGTGAAGAGGCCACCGGCCCCGGCCGGTCCTCCGGAGAGCGGGACCTGCACGGTCACCTCCACCGCGTCCTGGACCGCGTCGCGCTCCAGCACGCAGGACACCAGCTCGGCCCGCTGCGCCCCGGCGATCCGCTCTGCCTCGGCGCAGGCCGTCCCCGGCTCCCAGAGCAGGCGGCTCGCCGCCGCCAGCGCGGCCAGATCCGCCGCAGCCGCGGCCCGGTGCCGCGCGGCGACCGCGGCGGTGAGGCCCAGCGCCCCGGCGAAGACACAGAAGCCCAGCGTCATCAGCCCCACCAGCCAGACCGTCGCCGACCCGGCCTCCCGGTTCCTCCGGTCCCCCTGGTCCCCCCGGCTGCTCGGGCGATCCCCGTCACGCCGCCGCTCATCGTCACCGTTGCCGCTCATCGGGGCGCCGTTCGGGCGCCGGGTTCCCGTGCCGCCACCGCGGTTGCCTCGACCGGCACCGACAGCAGCCCGCCGAGCGCTCCCGGCCCCCGCGACACCGCCGAGACCCGTACCTGGACCGTGTCGCCGGACTCGCTGACATCCACCGAGGCTCCCCGCGGAGCGCCCCGCCTGACCACGTCCAGCACCTGGCCCCGCGGGTCGCCCCGGGCCGCCGCCCGCGCCCCCTCCCTGGCCGCGTCCACGCAGCGGACCTGGGCCGCGCCCACCAGGACACCCCAGACCAGCGCTCCGACCAACAGCACCAGCACCGGCAGCGCCATCGCGGTCTCCGCCGTGACGAACCCGCCCTCGGCGGTGCCGCGTCGGCCCCCGCCACCACCTCGCCCGCACCGGTCACACCACGTGGAGGGCACGGGTGACCAGCGCGTTCAAGGCCGAGGACACTGCCCCGCTGGTGACGACCTTGTAGAGCAGCGCCGCGAACCCGCACGCGGCAACCGTCCCCACCGCGTATTCGGCGGTGGTCATCCCGGCGTCCGGACGGCGCCGGGCCAGCCGCTGGCGGACCAGGCGCACCCCGTGCAGCAGCCAGGCCTGGGCGACGGCGGCGACAAGCAGCAGCAGGCCCCTGATCCGGCACAGCCACAGCCCGCCCACCGGCAGGAACGGCTCCGGGGCGTCGATCAGCGCGTCGAACCGGTCGAGCTGGGCGCTGAACTGCGCACTGTGCCGGTTGTCGAACACTGCGGTCCCACTCATGATTGGCTCCCTAGGAAAGTTGACACTCGATCAGATCTGTACGAGAAAGCTTCCGGCCAGGCCGGTGACCACCGGCACCACGCCGATCAGCACGAACGCGGGCAGGAAGCACAGCCCGAGCGGCGCTGCGGCCAGCACGCCCGCCCTGCGCACCCGCGCCTGCGCGGCGGTGGCCGCGGCCGTCCTGGCCCCTTCGGCGAGCCGGGCCAGACCCGCCGCGGGCGGTGCTCCGCTGGCGGTGGCACGCACCAGGCAGCGGCCGAGCGGTCCGAGGACCGGGTCGGCGCCGAAGCGGCCCCAGCTCTCCTCCGCGTCCGCGCCGGTCCTGATCTCCGCCGCGACCCGGGCCAGCCGCGCCGCCATCGGCCCGCCGAGGGCCTGGGCCACCGCCTCGGCGGCCTCAGCCGGGGAACACCAGGAGGACAGGCATCCGGCCAACAGATCCGCGGTCAGCGGCAGTTGGTCCCGCAGCCGGGCACGCTCCCGCCGCCCGCGGCGCTGCTCGGGGGACGGCGGCTCGGGCAGCCAGCGGTATCCGGCCGCCCCTGCCAGCACGCCCACCAGCAGCCCGGCGAACCCGCCGACCGACAGCGCGAGACCGGCTCCCAGCAGCAGCGAGGCCGCGCTCCTGACCAGACGGGGCGACAGCCCCCCGTCCTGGCCCGGCAGTTGGCCCGGAAGTTGGCCCGGCACTCGACCCGACAGCCGCCGGACCAGCGCCTCCCAGCGGCCCAGGCAGGGCCCGGGTCTGCGCTCCAAGGGCAGCCCCGCCGCCCCGGCCCGAGCCCGCGTCCTGCCTTCCACGCCCACCCTCAGCAGGGCGAGCAGTACCGTCACCGCCGCGCTGAGCAGCGTCGCCACCAGCACCGACAGGTCCATTCCGCGCCCGCCTCTCCCGTGTCCTACCCGCGTTGCCGGGCGCTCCCCAGCCGCTACACCGCCGCCGACTACGCCGCCACCCACTGCGCCGACGCCCGCTACACCGCCGCTTCCGCGCCGCGCGCGATCCTGTCTGTCCAAGCCAGCCCGGCCGACTCCAGTCCGGCTCCGAGAACCAGGCAGAGCAGCCCACTCGGCGTGTGCAGCAGCATCCGCAGCGGATCGGCCCCGAGGGCGGCCCCCAGCAGCAGCCCGAACACCGGCAGCAGGGCCAGCAGCCCGGCTGTCGACCTCGGCCCGGCCAGCTCCGCCCGGACGCTATCCCGCAGCGCGCGTTCGGCACGCAACCCCTCGGCGACGCGGTCGAGCCCCTCCGCAAGGCCCGCCCCGCTGGACGAGGCCACCTGCCAGCAGGCTGCGATCCCCGCAGCCCCCTCGGCCCCCGGCATGGCCGCCAGCGCCCTGAAGGCCTCCGGCACGCCCCCGCCGTAGCGCACAGCGGCCAACAGGACGGTGCAGTCCAGCACCGCCGCCGTACCCGTCCGGCCCGCCGTGCCCGCCGACACGCCCGCACCCGGCCCCGGACGGAGACCCGGGCCCGGCCCCAAGCCCAGCCCCGGGCCCGGCCACGACTCCGGGCCGCTGAACTCGCCCGCCGCCATCTCGACCGCCTGGTGCGGTGTCGCACCGGTCCGCAGCTCCCCCGCGAGCGCCGCGCACAGGGCCACCACCGCGGTCCGGCGCCGCTCCCGGAGCCCGGCCTCCGTCCGCCGCCGTCGCAGTCGTATCGCCGGGACCACCGCCGCCGCGGCCACGGCGGCCACCAGCGGCGAATGGGTGGGCCACGCGGCCAGCAGCCCCAGCGGAAGCAGCAGGAGCTCGGGCGGCGGCCTGGTCCCGCTCCAGGGCAGGATCCCGCGCCAAGGCCTGGCCCCGCTCCCGGGCCGGGCGCCGTCGAGCCAGGGCCTGGTTCCGGGCCGGGGCCTGGTTTCGAACCAGAGCCGGACCCCGCCCTCCGGCCCGCCGCCGAGCCACCAGGGACCGCCACGCGGCCTCGCCCGCCGCCCGCTCCCCGGCCGGGGCCGGGGCCGGTGCGCAGACCCCCGGTGACCTCCCGCCACACCCGACCCACCAGGCCCACCAAGCCCACCGGGCCCGCCCGACCCACTCGGCTTCCCCGACCGACCCGACCCACCACCCGGCCCGTCCGGGAACAGCCCCGCGCGCCGCCGTTGGGCGGCCTCCCGGCCGGAGAGCCACCAGGCCGTCCAGCCCAGCAGGCAGAGCAGCGCCCCGGACGCGGAGGCCCGGACCACCGGATCCCCCAACCCCACCGTCGTCGCCAACACGGTCCCGCCCCACACCTGAACCGCCCCGTCCACCACCATCACCGCTCCTCCTCGTCCCGCCGGTCTCCCACACCCCACTGCTCCCGCTGGTCCCGCTTTCCGTCCCCATCGCCCTCCCCGTCGTCCCAGCAGCCGCCACCGCCACCCGCACTCCCACCCGCGCCCCCACCCGCGCCCGCGCCCCCGCCCCCGCCCCCGCAGCGCCGCGCCAGCCTCGGCCACCCCTCGCCGCGCCGCATCCGGCCGTCCGGCTCGAACCGCACTGCGGACTCCGTGCCGACCAGTCCGTCGGGCCGACGGACCAGCACCAGGACCTCGGCCACCCGCCGCCGCCCGTCCGGCTCCCGGACCAGATGCACCACCGCGTCCAGCGCCGCGCCGACCTGGCTGTGCAGCGCCGCCCGGTCGAGCCCGGCCCCCGCCGCCAGCGCCTCCAACCGGGCAGGCACATCGGCCCCGGCGTTCGCGTGGACGGTTCCGCAGCCACCCTCATGACCCGTGTTCAGCGCGGCCAGCAGGTCCAGGACTTCGGCGCCGCGCACCTCACCGACCACCAGCCGGTCCGGACGCATCCGCAGCGCCTGGCGGACCAGGTCCCGCAGGTCCACGCTTCCGGCGCCCTCCTGGTTCGGCGGCCGGGCCTCAAGCCGCACCACGTGGGGGTGGTCGGGGCGCAGCTCCGCCGAGTCCTCGACCAGGACCAGCCGCTCGGTCGGCCCGGCCAGTCCCAGCAGCGCGGCGAGCAGGGTCGTCTTCCCGGTCCCGGTCCCGCCGCTGACGAGGTAGGACATCCGCGCCGCGATCATCGCTCCGAGCAGGTCCGCGCCCTGCTCGGTGACCGCACCGGCCCGCACCAGCTCCAGCAAGGTGAAGGCGCGGGAGCGGCTGGTCCGCAGCGAGATGTGGGTGCAGCCGACCGCGATCGGCGGGAGCACCGCGTGCAGCCTGGTCCCGCTCGGCAGCCGGGCGTCGGTCCAGGGACGGGCGTCGTCGAGCCGCCGCCCGGCGGCGGTCGCCAGCCGCTGGGCCAGCCGCCGTACCGCCTGGCGGTCGGCGAAGCGGACGCCGGTCACCCGCTCCAGTCCGGCGCCCCGGTCCACCCAGATCTCCTCGGGCCCGTTCACCAGGACGTCGGTGACCGCGGGTTCCGCCAGCAGCGCGTCCAGCGGTCCCGCGCCGACCATGTCCGAGCGCAACTGCCGGACCAGATCCAGTACTTCGGCGTCGCCGTAGGGACGGCCCTGCGCCCGCAGCGCCTCGGCCACCCGGCTGACGCTGGGCTCCGCGCCGGACTCCGCCAGCCGCAGCCGCACCGAGTCCAGCAGCGCCGCCCGGCGCACCCCGCCGGGCCCGCCGACCGCGCTCACGCGGCCCACCCCGGCGCGGTCCAACCCGTAGTTCCTGAGCCCGGCCCGGCCCAACCCGCAGCACTCGAACCCGCCGCGGCTGAACCCGTCGCGGCCAGGGCCTCGTTGAGGAAGGCCGAGCAGAACCGGGCCAGCGGGCCGCGCCCGCCGAGACCGGGCGGGCGGCCCCGTTCCAGGTCGTCGGCCAGGCCCGGCTCCGCGGCCAACTCCCCAGCCAGGGGCATCCGCAGGCCCCTGGCGATCTCCTCGCCGTCCATCCCGCTGGGCGCGGGCCCGCGGACCACCGCGCGGAGGTCGCCCAGCCGCATCCGGACCGCGGCGGCCACCCGCCCCGAGGCCGTCATCGCCCGCAGCTCGGCCGGGATCACCAGCAGTCCGAGGTCGGTCTGCTCCAGCGCCTCGCCGGTCGCCGAGTCGATCCTGCGGGGCAGGTCGAGGACGACCACCCCGCCGCGTCTGCGCGCGGCGCCCAGCACCGTCCGCATCGCCTCGGCCGGGATGGCCAGGGCATCGCCGCGGTCCCAGCTGAGCGCGGTCAGGTCGTGCAGCCGGGGCAGCGCGTTCTCCAGCTCTACCGCGTTCACCCGGCCGCGCGAGCCGGCCAGGTCGGGCCAGCGCAGGCCCGCCGTTCCCTCGGCGCCGAGCAGCAGGTCGAGCCCGCCGCCCAGCGGGTCGCCGTCGACCAGCATGGCCCGGTGGCCCTCCCTGGCCGCGGTGACGGCGAGCGCGCAGGCGAGCGTGGACGCCCCGGCGCCGCCCCGGCCGCCCAGCACGGCGACGGTCAGCGCCTGCACCGCCACCCCCTCGGCGGCGTCGGCGATCCGGTCCAGCAGCCAGGACTCGGCGTCCGGCAGGAAGACCACATGGCGCGCCCCGAGCAGCACGGCCCGCCGCCACACCTCGACGTCGTCCAGGTCGGTGCCGACCAGCAGTACCCCGGCCCGGTGGCTCAGCCCGGTCATCCGCTCGGCGACGTCGTCGCCCACCACGACCAGCGGCGCGGCCTCCCAGGACTGTCGGGACGGCGGCGCCCCGCAGACCAGTTGCGGGGTGGCGCCGGCGGCGGCGCAGATCCTCAGCAGGTTCTCGATCAGCCGCTCGTCCTCGCTGATCAGCAGTGGTTCGGTGGACGACGTCCCGGGCATGGCTGCCTCCCCGTGGTGCTCCGGCCGCCGACGTACGGGGCGGGGCGCCGCTTCGGCGCCGGGCACCACGGTGCCGCTGTTCAGGGGCGGGCCCGCGCGGATGACCGCGGGCTGTGGAGAACTCGGGGGCTGTGGATAAATCGCTCACCCGAAGGGGTGCTTTTACGGCATCGGATTGACACGGCGCCGCATCGGGAAGGCAGGATGATCAGGCCGCACCGCATACGATCGGGAATTCCCACCGACCGGGTGCGGACATGCGACGACCCCCGCCGGGGGGGAGAGCGGGGGTCGTCCTCCACAGCCTGACTCGGGGGGGAGGAGCCAGACCGGGGCAGCACGGTCGCGAACGATCCGTGACTTCCATGGTGTACCCGAGGCCCCTCTCAAGCAAACCCGCGCGGCCGGGCCTTGGGCCGAATGGTGGGCGGATTTCGAACCGGCCTCCGGATACCCTTCTGACATCCTCCTGGGCCGGTGTCTGCGAGGATCGGCACCTGCAGTGGCGCTGAGGGCCCCCTTGGATCTCGTGACTGCCGGAGTCCCAGCCAGAGAGGGAGTTTTGGTGCGTCAGGCAGCGTTCTTCGACCTCGACAAGACCGTCATCGCCAAGTCAAGCGCGCTCGCGTTCAGCCGCCCGCTCTACCGCGGCGGCCTGATCAACCGGCGGGCCGTGCTGAAGAGTGCCTACGCGCAGTTCATGTTCCTGGCCGGCGGCGCGGACCACGACCAGATGGAGAAGATGCGGGAGTACCTCTCCTCGCTCTGTCGCGGCTGGAACGTGCAACTCGTCCGGGAGATCGTCGCGGAGACCCTGCACGACCTGATCGACCCGCTGATCTACGACGAGGCCGCCTCGCTGATCGAGGAACACCACGCGGCCGGTCGCGACGTGGTGATCGTCAGCAGCTCCGGCTCCGAACTCGTGGAGCCGATCGGGGAGATGCTCGGCGCCGACCACGTGATCGCGACCAGGATGGCCGAGGCCGACGGCCACTACACCGGTGAGATCGACTTCTACGCCTACGCCGGCAACAAGGCCAGCGCGATCCGCGAGCTGGCCGCGGTCGAGGACTACGACCTGGAGCAGAGCTTCGCCTACAGCGACTCGATCACCGACCTGCCGCTGCTGGAGGCGGTGGGCCACCCCTACGCGGTCAACCCGGACCGGGCGCTGCGGAAGGAGGCGGTGGCCCGTGAGTGGCCGGTGCTGGTCTTCAACCGCCCGGTGCAGTTGAAGCAGCGCAGTTCGGCGCTGACCGTGAGCAGCCGCCCGGTGCTCGCCGCGGCGGCGGTGGGCGCGGCGGCGACCGCGGCGGGCATCGTCTGGTACGCCGCGAAGCGCCGCAACGCAACCGCCTGAGCGCCAAGGTAAAGAAATACGCCCCTGAGTTCCGTTTCCCACCGAACCGCGCTACAAAGGTAGGGACGGCCCGCGAGACCCGGATGGATCAGCAGCCAGGAACCATCGAAGTTTCAGGCCCCACGGACCGCGCACGACAAACGAGCACCCACGTGCAGCCGACCCGCGATAGGGCCGCCGCTTTCGGCCGATGGAAATCGATTCCAGCCGGATGCGCAAAGAAATGGCGCACGCTCTGGTCACTCGCACGTTGTGCCAGCGGCGGCATCGGAAGTCGATGCCGCCGCATCTCTGTGATCAGACCTGTGCCGATCAGACCCATGCCGGATTCATGTCAGACCATTCCGCGCTGCATCGCCTCGCACACCGCCGTGCTCTCCCGGACGCCGAGCCGCAGCGCCGCCCCGCAGTGCAGGATCCAGGCGGCCATCCCCCCCGCCGTCCCGGAGGCGTAGCCGCCGAGGGCGTTGCGGTAGGCGTCGGTGCCGAGTTCGGCCAGGCCGACCTCGAACGGGCAGATCGCCTGCGGGTCCATGCCCTCGGCGATCAGCACGATCCGCTGCGCCGCTCGGGCGACCAGACCGCTGTGGGCGGCGAAGGGCTGCAGGGTCATCAGTTCGCCGTGCACCACCGCGGCCACCACCAGGGCCGGGGCGCCGCGGTCGCCCGGCCGTTTCCGCCCGCTCGCGCCGCGGTCGACCAGCAGCCGGGCCAGCGCGTCCAGCCGGGCGGCCACCTCGTCCGCGGCCGGCGGTGCCGGCAGCTCGAACCGGGGCGCGGGGGCCGGGGCCAGTTCGGAGCCGGGCACCTCCTCGGCGACCGGCAGCGGGGTGCCGAAGCGGGGCGCGACCGGCTCGCCGTCCCGGCGCGGTCGGCCCGCGGCTGCCGTGCCGCCGCCCGCGGCGTCGTCGCCCGAGGCCAGCAGGTGCAGCCGGGCCAGGACCTGCAGCGGGGAGTGCCGCCAGGTGCCGAGCAATTGCCCGGCCTCCGCGTTGACCCGCAGCGCGCCGCCGACGGTACGGGCCTCCGGGTCGGTGCCGAAGTCGCTGCGGCGGCGGACCTCCTCCAGCGGCCAGTCGGCGCCGTCCAGCGCAGCGGAGGCGCGGGCCCCGCGCAGTGCCGACTCCGAGGTGACCTCGGCAGCCCTGCGGCGCATGACCCGGTGCCCGTACAGCCGGTCGACGGCGCGGCGGGCCCCGGCGACCGCGTCGGCCACGCCCGGCAGCCCGGCCAGGGCCGCCAGCGGGTCGCCGGAGGGGTCGGCCGGGCGGTCGCCGGAGGAGTCGGGCGAGGGGTGCGGCCGCGGGGCGGCGGGTGGTGTGCTCACGGCTCCGAGCCTACGGAACGCTAGGGCGCGCGCATGCTCGGGGGCGCTCTCACCCGGCTCTCACTCAAAAGGGTCAACAGTCTCGCAAAGCCGATCACACGGCGGTGACGGATCGCTACGATGACCACTAACGGTGACGATAACGATTGCCAATAAACCTTCGGCACACCTTCGACGCGGCCCAACCCTCGAACCCCTGAACCACCCGGAGTCCCCATGAAGATCGCCTTCGTCGGCAAGGGCGGCAGCGGCAAGACCACGCTGTCCTCGCTGTTCGTGCGCCACCTCGCCACCGCCGGGGCACCGGTGATCGCCGTGGACGCCGACATCAACCAGCACCTGGGCGCGGCCATCGGGCTGACCGAGGAGCAGGCCGCCGGGGTGCCGTCGATGGGGGCGCAGCTGCCGCAGATCAAGGAGTACCTGCGCGGCGGCAACCCGCGGATCGCCGACGCCGCCTCGATGATCAAGACCACCCCGCCCGGCAGCGGCTCCCGGCTGCTGCGGATCACCGAGGACAACCCGGTGTACGCGCTGTGCGCGCGCGAGTTCACGGTGGACGGGGCCCGGCTGCGGCTGATGGCGACCGGGGCCTTCGACGAGGCCGATCTCGGCGTGGCCTGCTACCACTCCAAGGTCGGCGCGGTCGAGCTGTGCCTGAACCACCTCGCCGACGGGGCCGGCGAGTACCTGGTGGTGGACATGACGGCGGGCTCGGACTCCTTCGCCTCCGGCCTGTTCACCCGCTTCGACATGACCTTCCTGGTCGCCGAGCCGACCCGGAAGGGCGTCTCGGTCTACCGCCAGTACAAGGAGTACGCGGCCGACTTCGACGTCAACCTGCGGGTGGTCGGCAACAAGGTGCAGCACGAGGACGACGTGGCGTACCTGCGCGAACAGGTCGGCGACGACCTGCTCGCCGTGGTCGGCCAGTCCGACTGGGTGCGGCGGACGGAGCAGGGCCGGGCGCCGGGGCTGGGCGAGCTGGAGTCGGCCAACCGCGCCGCGCTGCGCGTGCTGCGCGAGGCCGCGGACGCCACCTACCCGCTGCGCGACTGGGGGCGGTACACCCGGCAGATGGTGCGGTTCCACCTGCGCAACGCCGAGAGCTGGGGCAACGCCAAGACCGGGACGGACCTGGCCGCGCAGGTCGATCCGGACTTCGTCCTGGGCGAGTTCGCGCAGCAGCGGGAGGCGGTCACCGCCTGACCCCCGCCTGACGCTCCGTCCGGCACCCGGCCGGGTGAACTTCGGTAGCCGCTCCTCTGCTTTAGGTAAAGAGTTCATTACTGTTCATTTACCTAGTCTTGGGAGAGGCAAGCATGCAGCAGAGCACCGACGACCACTTCCTCGGCGGCGTCCGGGAGTTCCAGCAGCACACCGCCCCGGGCCTGCGGCCCGAGCTGGCCCGGCTGGCCCAGGAGGGGCAGTCGCCGTCCCAGCTGTTCATCACCTGCGCGGACTCCCGGCTGCTGCCGAACGTGATCACCGGCACCGGCCCCGGCGAGCTGTTCACCGTCCGCAACATCGGCAATCTGGTCGCCCTGCCCGACGCCCCGGGGCGGGACGACTCGGTGGCCGCCGCGGTCGAGTACGCCGTGGAGATCCTCGGGGTCCGGACGATCACCGTGTGCGGGCACTCCGGCTGCGGGGCGATGCAGTCGCTGCTGCGCGGCGCGCATCGGCGCGCGGGCCGGGCCGGGACGCCGCTGACCCGCTGGCTGCGGCACGGCCAGGACTCGCTGCAGCGGGTCCGGCACTCCCCGGTGCGGCTGCGCGGCGCCGCGCCGTCCGCGGACCCGCTGGAGCGGCTCTGCCTGACCAATGTGGCACAGCAGGTCGACAATCTGACCGCCCATCCGTCGGTGCGCCGCGGGGTCGAGGCCGGGACGCTGCGGCTGGCCGGGCTCTACTTCGACTTCGCCACCGCGCAGGCGTACCTTCTCGCAGGTGACGGGCGGACCTTCAGTCCGGTTCGGCCCCGCCTGGAGTCGGCTGCTTGACCATGAAAGGTCTACACCAATTTACGGATCGCTCTTGTCAGCGCGCCCTCATCCTGGTGAGCTAGTCACGACATATCCGGGTCGCGGGACAGCAGTGGGACCCGCCCGCGCCCAGAACTCGATGAGGAGTGCGCGTTGAGCGGCAATGAGAGCCTGGAAAACCTGCTGAAGGAAGAGCGCCGATTCACCCCGCCGGCCGAGCTGGCCGCCGCCGCGAACGTGACCGCCGCCGCCTACGACCTGGCGCAGCAGGACCGGCTCGCGTTCTGGGCGACCCAGGCCCGTCGGCTGAGCTGGGCCAAGGAGCCCACCGAGACCCTCGACTGGTCCAACCCGCCGTTCGCCAAGTGGTTCGCCGACGGCGAGCTGAACGTGGCCTACAACTGCGTGGACCGGCACGTCGAGGCCGGCAACGGCGACCGGGTCGCGATCCACTTCGAGGGCGAGCCGGGCGACAGCCGGGCGATCACCTACGCCGAGCTCAAGGACGAGGTCTCCAAGGCCGCCCACGCGCTCACCGAGCTGGGCGTGGCCAAGGGCGACCGGGTCGCCATCTACCTGCCGATGATCCCCGAGGCCGCGGTGGCGATGCTCGCCTGCGCCCGGATCGGCGCCGCGCACTCGGTGGTCTTCGGCGGCTTCTCGGCCGAGGCCGTGGCCTCCCGGGTCCAGGACGCCGACGCCAAGCTGATCATCACCGCGGACGGCGGCTACCGCCGCGGCAAGCCCACCGCGCTCAAGCCCGCCATCGACGAGGCCGTACTCAGCTGCCCGACCGTCCAGCACGTGCTGGTGGTCCGCCGGACCGGCCAGGACACCGCCTGGACCGAGGGCCGCGACGTCTGGTGGGACGAGATCACGGCCCGTCAGTCCACCGAGCACACCCCGCAGCCGCACAACGCCGAGCACCCGCTGTTCATCCTTTACACCAGCGGCACCACCGGGAAGCCCAAGGGCATCCTGCACACCACCGGCGGCTACCTGACCCAGGCCGCCTACACCCACCACGCGGTCTTCGACCTCAAGCCGGAGACCGACGTCTACTGGTGCACCGCCGACATCGGCTGGGTCACCGGGCACTCCTACATCGTCTACGGGCCGCTCGCCAACGGCGCCACCCAGGTCATGTACGAGGGCACCCCGGACACCCCGCACCAGGGCCGGTTCTGGGAGATCATCCAGAAGTACGGCGTCACCATCCTCTACACCGCGCCCACCGCGATCCGGACCTTCATGAAGTGGGGCGACGACATCCCGGCCCGGTTCGACCTGTCCTCGCTGCGGATCCTGGGCAGCGTCGGCGAGCCGATCAACCCCGAGGCCTGGATCTGGTACCGCGAGCACATCGGCGCCGGGAAGACCCCGATCGTGGACACCTGGTGGCAGACCGAGACCGGCGCCATCATGATCAGCCCGCTGCCCGGCGTCACCGCCACCAAGCCCGGCTCGGCGCAGACCCCGCTGCCCGGCATCTCCGCCACCGTGGTCGACGACGAGGCCCGCGAGGTCCCCGACGGCGGCGGCGGCTACCTGGTGCTGACCGAGCCGTGGCCGTCCATGCTGCGCACCATCTGGGGCGACGACCAGCGCTACATCGACACCTACTGGTCCCGCTTCGAGGGCCGGTACTTCGCCGGGGACGGCGCCAAGAAGGACGACGACGGCGACCTCTGGCTGCTCGGCCGGGTGGACGACGTGATGCTGGTGTCCGGCCACAACATCTCCACCACCGAGGTCGAGTCCGCCCTGGTGTCGCACCCCAAGGTCGCCGAGGCGGCCGTGGTCGGCGCCGCCGACGCGACCACGGGCCAGGCCATCGCCGCCTTCGTGATCCTCCGCGGCAACGCCGACGACGGCGACGACCTGGTCGGCGAGCTGCGCAACCACGTGGCCAAGGTGCTCGGCCCGATCGCCAAGCCCAAGCTGGTCCAGGTGGTCGGCGAGCTGCCGAAGACCCGCTCCGGCAAGATCATGCGCCGACTGCTCCGGGACATCGCCGAGGGCCGCGCGGTGGGCGACACCACCACGCTGGCCGACTCCACGGTGATGGACCTGATCCAGAGCCAGCGCTCGGCCGCCGACGCGGAGGACTGAGCCGGAGCGTCCTGCCGGGCCGTCAGCGGCAGTGCTACCAGGGCGGTTCCCGCATCCCGCGGGGGCCGCCCTTCGGCGTATCCACGATCGCCGCCGTCAGCGGGCCCGCATACCATCGGACAAAGGCGACATTCGAGCCCCATTGTCCGGAGGACCTCCGCGTGAGCGACCGTCCCACGCCCCGCCGCCAGTTCCTGGGCAGGCTGCCGCTCCCCGAGCGCGCGTTCCTCGCCGACGCGCTCCGGGCCGAGACGGTCGGCGGCGTCCTGCTGCTCTGCGCGGCCGTGCTGGCACTCGTCTGGGCGAACGCCTGGCCGGGCTCCTACCAGAACGTCCTGGACTGGTCCTTCGGCCCGAACACCCCGCTGCACCTGCACCTCTCGCTGGACACCTGGGCCAAGGACGGGCTGCTCGCGGTGTTCTTCTTCGTCGCCGGGGTCGAGCTCAAGCGCGAACTCGTGGCCGGCGAGCTGCGCGACCCCAAGGCGGCGGCGCTGCCGGTGGTCGCCGCGGTCTGCGGGGTGGCGCTGCCCGCGATCGTCTACGCCCTGGTCAACCTCGGGCCCAACGGCGAGCTGCACGGCTGGGCGATCCCCACCGCGACCGACATCGCCTTCGCCCTCGGCGTCCTCGCCGTGGTCGGCTCGCGGCTGCCGTCCTCGTTGCGGGCCTTCCTGCTCACCCTGGCCGTGGTCGACGACCTGATCGCGATCCTGATCATCGCGATCTTCTACAGCCACGGCATCAAGCTCTGGGCGCTCGGCCTGGCCGTGCTCGGCCTGGTCCTGTTCTACGCACTGCACCGGATGCGGGTGCACGGCTGGTACCTCTACCTGCCGCTGGCGTTCGTGATCTGGGCGCTGATGCACGAGAGCGGCATCCACGCCACGGTGGCCGGAGTGGCCATGGGCCTGATGCTGCGCTGCACCAAGGACCCCGGCGAGGAGCACTCCCCCGCCGAGCACATCGAGCACCTGGTCCGCCCGTTCTCGGCCGGCTTCTGCGTGCCGGTGTTCGCCCTGTTCGCGGCCGGGGTGGCGATCGGCCCGCAGGCGATCGGACAGGTGTTCACCCAGGCCTCGCCGCTCGGCGTGGTGGTCGGCCTGCTGGTCGGCAAGACCGTCGGGATCTTCGGCGGGACCTGGCTGGCCGCCCGCTTCACCAAGGCGGAGCTCAACCCCGAGCTGGAGTGGGGCGACGTCTTCGCGCTCGCGGTGTTGGCCGGGATCGGCTTCACCGTGTCGCTGCTGATCGCCGAGCTGGCCTTCCCGGACGACCACCAGCTGGCCGAACGCGACAAGGCCGCGGTCCTGATCGGCTCGCTGCTGTGCGCCCTGGTGGCCGCGGTGCTGCTGCGGCTGCGCAACCGCCGGTACCAGCGGATGGAGGCGTGATCTGAGACAGTGGCAGCAGCAGAACCGCCCGCGGAGGGGCGATATGACGGCACGGCACGAAGCCGCGCCAGAACGAGGACGACCGGAGGAGACGCCGATGTCACCAGCTGACAGGTTCGAGGCCAGTGCCCAGCACGACGGAGCAGACCGCACGGTGGGTCAGCTGTTCGCCGCCGCCACCGCCGACCTGTCCGCGCTGGTGCACGACGAGATCGCGCTCGCCAAGTCCGAGATCAAGAAGGACCTGGTCCGCGGCGGCGCCGGCGCGGGCGCCGGGGTGGCCGCCGCGCTGATCCTGCTCTTCTCGGTGCCCATGTTCAGCTTCGCCGCCGCGTACGGGCTGCACGCGCTCGGCCTCAGTCTGGGCTGGTGCTTCCTGATCGTGGCCGGGGCGTTCGTCCTGCTCGCCGCCGTCGCCGGGCTGCTGGCCTGGCGCTTCTTCAAGAAGCTGGCCCCGCCGGAGCGGACCATCGCCAGCACCAAGGCCACCGTGGACGTGCTGAAGGGCGCCAAGCCGCACCCGGCCGCACCGCTCACCGCCGACGGGCACAAGATCCTGCTGCCCTGACCTGACCCTGACGCAGTCAGACGCACCTGTGAAACCGACCATGCTCCGGATATGACACCCTCAGAGCATGTCGTCTGACGCCCCCCTCGACGGTTCCAACAGCTCCGCCGACACCTTCGACCCGCGGATCGAAGGCCCCTGGACCCACCGCGACGTGTCCGCCAACGGCGGGCGCTTCCACATCGCCGAACTCGGCGAGGGGCCGCTGGTCCTGCTGGTGCACGGCTGGCCGCAGTTCTGGTGGACCTGGCGGCACCAGCTCACCGCCCTCGCCGACGCCGGCTTCCGCGCCGTCGCCGTGGACCTGCGCGGCGTCGGCGGCAGCGACCGCACCCCGCGCGGCTACGACCCGTCCAACATGGCGCTGGACCTGACCGGGGTGATCCGCTCGCTCGGGGCGTCCGACGCCGCGCTGGTGGGCCACGACCTCGGCGGCTTCCTGGCCTGGACGGCGGCGGTGATGCGCCCGGCGCTGGTCCGCCGCCTCGCCGTGGTGTCCAGCGCACACCCGCGCCGCTACCGGCGCGCGCTGATGAGCGACCGCCGGCAGATCACCGCGGCCGAGCACCTGCTGGGCTTCCAGCGCCCGTGGGTCCCCGAGCGGCAGTTGGTCGCGTCGGACGCGCTGGTGGTCGGCCAGTACCTGACCGACTGGACCGCGCCGGGCCGCCGCCCGGACGAGAAGACCCTGCTGACGTACCGTCACGCGATGCAGCTGTCCAACACCCGGCACTGCTCGATCGAGCCCTACCGCTGGCTGCTGCGCTCCATGGGCCGCCCCGACGGCCTGCAGTACTCGCGCCGGATGCGGCGGCCGGTGCGGGTGCCCACGCTGCACCTGCACGGCGCGGCGGACCCGGTGCTGCTGGCGCGTACCGCGGCCGGCTCCGGAGAGTACGTGGAGGCGCCGTACCGCTGGCGGCTGCTGGACGGGATCGGGCACTTCCCGCAGGAGGAGGATCCGGAGGGGTTCTCCAGGGAGCTGGTCAACTGGCTGCGCGATCCGGAACCGGACCGCTGAACGGCTGACCGTACGTCAGAACGCTGGTTCGAAAGCGGAATCCGACCAGCTGAAAATATGCCAACCGTAGGCCGATTGGCCGTCCCGCACGGGATTACCCTCCGTCCCGTGCGGGCAGTCCTCTAGCTATGAGCTGGATGCACGACCGCGCTTTCGCGCCACGTTCCCGCCGCCGCTCGCTTCAGCAGACCGCGGCCATGAGCATGTTCAGCGGCCCCGCCGGAGCCGCCCCCGAAGGCCCAGCCGCCCACGACACCGACCACGTCGGAATACCGCACATCATCACCCGCCGCGCACGCTGGGTCACCTCGCGGCTCCGTCAGCGCTGACCGCGGCGGGGCCGGGGGCCGCGCAGAGGCTGTTCTCAGCGGGTGTGCTCAGAGGGTGTGCGGCGAGATCGCGGTGAACCAGAGCAGGGCGACGGTCGCCAGTCCCATCAGCGGGACCAGTATCTCCGTCTCCAGCTTGTTCCCGCTGCTCTTGATCACCACGATCTCGTAGCGGGTCTTCAGCGGCCAGAGCCAGGGCGCGCCCATCTTGGTGATCGAGTCGCCGAGCAGGTGCGCCAGGCAGCCGAGGCCCACCGCGTACGGCAGCCAACCCGGGGCCGAGGGAATGAACTTGGCGATGACCCCGGTGCCGAGCAGCGCCATCGCCACGATCGTGCCCCAGGCCGAGAAGCCGTGTCCGGGCGGGCAGAGGTTGAGCGCCCGGACCGCCATCGCCAGCAGGAAGAACGTCATGCCCAGGGTGAACCAGCGGCCGACGTAGCTGACCCCGGCCCAGGTGCCCACGGTCATGAAGGCGATGAAGAATATCGAGTGGGTGGCGTGCCGGTGCCCGCCGGAGACCCAGGCCACGAACCGGCAGAGCAGCTTGGACACCGGGCCGAGGAAGTTGGCGATGGTCCCGTCGTGGTGGTCCAGGTCGGGCAGCAGCGCGGCGCCCGCGCACAGCACCGTGCCCATCAGGATCTCCTGCGGGCTGAGGTGATGGTGCATCACCAGTTGGGGCAGGTAGGGCGCGGTGGCGGCGAAGAGCAGCGCTCCACTGACCGCGTGCGAGTGACCCATCATGGCGTGGCGTGATCCCCTCGTTGCGACGGCACCCTGAAGATCCGTCCGACTGAAGCAGCCCAGACGGTATCAGCAGCCGCTGACAGCGGATCAGTCAGCCCTCACCGCAGGCGCACTGGACCAACCCGCGGGCACCGGCGCTGGTCAGAGCGCCTGCGGTGAGGACTGGTCAGAGCGCGCCGGACGCCGGTCAGAGCGCGCAGGACTCGCTGTCGACCTTCTGGGTCGCGGTCGCGCCCTGCTGGGCGTCGGTGCGGATCTCGTCCACGGTGAGCGCGTAGCCGGTCTGCGCGTCGTCCAGCGACTTGGCGAACACCACCCCGTACACCTGTCCGGTCGGGGTCAGCAGCGGACCGCCGGAGTTGCCCTGGCGGACCGTCGAGCGCAGCGAGTAGATGTCCCGGCTGACCGTGCCGCGGTGGTAGATGTCGGGGCCGCTGGCCTGGAGCCGGCCGCGGATGCGGGCGCCCTGCACATTGAACGGGCCGTTCTCGGGGAAGCCGGCCACGATGGCGTCGGCGCTGGTCTTCGCCTGGCCCGCGAACACCAGCGGGGTCGCCTTGAGGCTGGGCACGTCCAGGACCGCGATGTCGCGCTTCCAGTCGTAGAGGACGACCTTCGCCGCGTAGATCCGGTTGCCCAGGGTCACCGTCGGCGCGGACACCCCGCCGACGACGTGGGCGTTGGTCATCACCCGCTGCGGCGCGTAGACGAAGCCGGTGCCCTCGATCACCTTGCCGCAGCTGGGCGCGGTGCCCATCACCTTGACGATGCTGGCGTGCGCGCGCTGCACGGCCGGGCTGTTCGCCAACGCCGGGTCGGGCGGCGGGACGTCGGTGATCGGCTCGTCCTGGAACGGGTTGAACACCTGCGGGAAGCCGTTGCGCGCCATCACCGAGGTGAAGTCGGAGAACCACTCGGGGGCGTTCGCGGGCAATGCCTTCTGCACCCCGCCGAGCACCTTGGAGGTGCGGACCTCGTGCGCGACGGTCGGCAGTGACGTTCCGGCGAGCGCCGAGCCGATCAGCCAGGCCACCAGCAGCATCGCCACCACGTTGACCACCGAGCCGCCGGCCGCGTCCCAGATCCTGGCCCGGCTGCGGTCGATCGGGCCGCGCAGCTTCCAGCCCCAGTGGGTGGTGAAGGCCTGGCCGACCGAGGCGAAGACGATCACCACGACCACCGCGACGACCGAGGAGACCGTCCCGGCGGAGAGGTGCTCCAGTAGGAACGGGAGCAGCTGGACCGCTATCAGGCCGCCGCCGAGAAAGCCGACCAGGGAGAGCACACCGACGACGAAGCCCTGCCGGTAGCCGGAGACGGCGAATCCGACGGCGGCGGCGATGAGCAGGATGTCGAGGACGTTCACAGTGGCTTCCTGGGCGGGGCGGGCAGCAACGGTCAACCTTCCCACGACGGAGCATCCTGCGGACGGCCGCCTGGTAAGAACCCTCCTGAACCACTCACGTCCGGGCAGTGCCGGACGGTTCCCCGGCCGGGCCGCCGCGCTCCCCCGTCGTGCCGCCGCGCTCCCCGGCCGCGCCTTCGCGTGCTCCCGCCCGTGCTCGGGCCCGCTCGCGCTCGGCGGCGGCCAGGACCACCGCGTCCTCGGACAGCTCGATCTCGCGGCTGGTGTCCCAGGGCCGCTCCAGGCCCGCGTGGTGCAGGATCCGGTCGATCACCCCGGCGGTGAAACCCCAGACCAGGCGGCCCTCCACCAGGAAGGCGGGGCCGCGGAAGCCGCTCGGGTGCTTCAGCCTGGCCCGCCGCTCCGGGTCGGCCAGGTCGGCGATCGGCACCCGGAACACCGCGGCGACCTCGGCCGGGTCCACCGGCGCGACCGGCGTCGGCTCGTGCCACCAGCCCAGCACCGGGGTGACCACGAAGTTGCTGACCGGGATGTAGAGGTCCGGCAGCACGCCGAAGACCTGCACCCCGGCCGGGTCGAGACCGGTCTCCTCCCAGGCCTCGCGCAGCGCGGCGTTCACCGGCCCCGGGCCGAGCGGGTCGCCGTCCTCCGGGTCGAGGGCGCCGCCGGGGAAGGACGGCTGCCCCGCGTGCGAGCGGAGCGAGCGGGCCCGCTCGATCAGGAGCAGATCGGGGACTCCGTCCCCGATCCGGGTGGTCGGGCTCTCACCGAAGAGGACCAGCACGGCGGAGCGGCGGCCGCCCTCGGCGGGCGGCAGGAACCGGCTGAGCTGCCGCGGCTCCAGCCGCTCGGCCGCGTCCCGCACCGGCAGCAGCCAGCCGGGCAGCCCGTCCCTGACGATCTGGCCCGCCACCTCAGCCTTCCCGCGCCGTCGCCGCGGCGGGCGGGGCGGGCTGGCCGGGGTAGTCCGGCGGGGGGCTCAGCCGCTGGCCCGGCTGACCGCCCTTCTCGTACTTCAGCAGCTTCTCGGCCTTCACCGGGTCGACCTCGCCCTCGCCATAGGAGGGGCACAGCTCAGCGATCGGGCAGGCGCCGCAGGCGGGCTTGCGGGCGTGGCAGATCCGCCGCCCGTGGAACACCACCCGGTGCGACAGCATGGTCCACTCGCTTTTCGGGATCAGCTCGGCGACCTCCTGCTCGACCTTCACCGGGTCGTCCGAGGTGGTCCAGCCGAACCGCCGGGACAGCCGCCCGAAGTGCGTGTCCACGGTGATCCCGGGCACGCCGAAGGGTTCTCCCGTTTTAGGATCACGTGCGTTGCCGAGGACGACGTTGGCCGTCTTGCGGCCGACGCCGGGGAGGGTGACCAGTTGCTCCAGAGTCTTGGGGACCTCGCCGCCGAAGTTGTCCCGCAGGCCGACGGACAGTCCGAGCAGGGACTTCGCCTTCGCGCGGAAGAAGCCGGTCGGCCGGATGATCTGTTCCAGCTCCTCGGGGTTCGCAGCAGCCAGGTCCTCGGGTGTGGGGTACTTCGCGAACAGCGCCGGGGTCGTCTGGTTCACCCGCAGGTCCGTCGTCTGCGCGGACAGGACGGTCGCCACCAGCAGCTCAAACGGGTTCCGGAAGTCCAGCTCCGGATGCGCGTACGGATACACCTCCGCCAACGCCCGGTTGATCTTCCGCGCCTGCCGCACCAACCCGGTGTGCGTCTCCGGCACCTTCGCCTTCTTGAACCCCGGCCGCACCACCACAGCCTCACCCACGCCACTCTTCGCCATACCGATCAGCCTACGGCTCACCACCGACACCGGATCGCAGATCCGCCAGGCGTACTCCCTAACCTCCGGATCTTCCAGCGTCCAGTGCTGCTCCTGACTGCACAGCCCCGGTAAAGAGGGCCGCAATCGGAGGTGATAAATCTCCGGCGGGGTTCGCTCAACGGGATCCCCCGGGGCGGCCAAGGGTCCACATACCCCGCCGAGCCGTACCGCTGGGAAAGCGATTCAACTGACTCTCTTGCAGGCCCGCCAGGGCTGGGGATCGCAGAGCACAGGACATATCATTTTTGGCCATGTCCATGCAATCCGCTGATAGAGCGGGCCCATCATGGAACCCTTGCTGCAGGATTCCATCGCCCGCCCTGAACTCGGGCGGGCATCGCGTACGGGGGTACGGCATGCCGGACGACAGGTACTTCGTTGGCGGACACTGGCGGCGTAAGCCTGGTCAGCCCACGGTCTCCTCCAAGACCAAGCCGATGTTCTGGGTGGCTGTGGCTGCCGTGGTACTCCTGCTCTCTTGGCTAGGTGCCTTCAACACTCACAGTTCCTCAAGTTCACCTCCCGGCACGTCCGCCACGACCGGAGCTACTGCGGCCATCCCAACGACGAAGCCATGATGTGAACGACGGCTGCCCCTTGGTTCCGGGCTGCCTCTGGGGAGGCGGTCGGGTGTCTTCACCATTGGGGACCACTGTCGCTGGCGGCTGCAACCTCGACCAGGATGCTCGCCAGACCTCCTGCTGGTCGGCGGGCATGCCGCAGGCTTCCAGGAACCTGGCGACACGTTCCCACCGCCTCGGCGGGTCAGATCGGTTCAGAAGCACGCTCACCGTGCCGGCAGTGACGGGCGGGGTCATCCTGCGACCGATCTCAGCCCGTGTCATGCCGGTGAGCGCCCGTACCTCCGCCAAACCGCGGGCGAAATCGCGGCCATCTGTCAGCTGTGCCGCATCCGGCCACGGTACGGGCGCACCGTCCGAGCGGGAGCCTGGCGGCATCGCCGCCAGCCGGTACGCGGCATTCGCCCCGATGAACAACTGCCCTGCGGTGTTCCGGTTCCGCCTCTGAGGCTCGGGGCGGTCCTTCGCTCGCATCGCGCGCCGCAGTTGCTGGTAGACCGCCTCAAGGTCAAGCCAACGAGGTCCGCCCGCGATGCCGTGGCGGAGGATGTCCAGCAGTTCGCCGGTCATAGCGGTGAAGGTCTCGCCGGGGAGAGCGAGCGCTGTGACGTTCTCGGCGGCGGCGGTCAGCACGAAGGTGCCTTCGACCTCTGCTTCCTCCAGCACTGCGGGCGTGCCAGGAGCACTCATCGCGCCGAGGGCTCGGCCGCTGTAGCAGCAGTCGAGGATGATCAGACGACGTTGGGCGCAGCCGTCGAGGAAGTGTCGCCTCAGCAGTTCGTACTGGATGCCCGTATCGGTTCGACCATTCCGGACCCCAGGTAAGCCCAGGTAGAGGCGACCATCAGGACCGATGAGCCCATGGCCGGCGAAGTAGACGAGTAGAGCGTCCTCAGCCTGGTCAGCGGCCAGGTGTACAGCATCCAGAACATCGGTCTGCGTCGCTGGCTCTCTGATGACCGTGCAATGCTGGTTCGCCAGCGACCACCCGCTCGGGCTCGTCAGTACTGCCGAGAGGGCCTCCAGGTTGTTAGCCACTCCGGGCAATCCGGGCAGATTCTCATACCCGCTCACACCGATCAGAACGGCTCGCGAGCGCATCGATTCCGGCCTACTCACCCCTGCTGACCCGGCTCTGCCAAGGCGGCGATGGCTGCTTGCAGTTCGTTCGCGGAGTTTCCAGTCAAGGTGATCTCCACATCACCGCGGCGGACCTTCACCTGCGGCTCGCTCGGCCGCGTCTGACGCCAACCCACAACGGACATCACGAAAGCCGCAGCACTCCATCCGTTCCCAGTGATCACCTGGATGGCTTCCAGCGCACCGCCCATCTGCCCAGGTGACGGCTCTGCCTCAGCCAAAGAGATGCGCGCTGATCGACGCACGGACGGCGTCTCCCGCAACCAATCCGCAAGAGCACGGAGCTCTCGCTCCCGGCCAACAGTCTCCAGGTCGACCAACAGGTCCATCTACGCCCCCAACGCCCCGGCCTCCGACAGTGGTGTACCCCGCTGCATTGTTCTCCATCACCACGCCAGGACTCACCCCGAGGCGCCAACATGGCTGAAAGGGAGGGGCTTCAGACCAGCACGCCCCCCCACATAGCCGAGCTCCGAGCGAGCGTCATGCCTCGGAGAACCGAAAGGTTCTCCCGTACCTTGGGCGAAGAGGCGCTGCAGAAGCAACCCTCAGTGCTCCTCACGGCGAGCGTGACCTCAGGCTGAGCGAGGTGCTTCGAGGGTGGCCCTGACGGAGTCGATCAGCAGGGGAGTCGGCGTCTCCAGTCCAGCGGGGTCACGGTGATGGCCCGTTCCGGATCCCCGTCCCACTGGACTGGCAGCCCGGCTGCCTCGATGGCGGCCGCGACCTCTCGGCCGATCAGGGTCGTGGTTCCGGTGGATCCGTCGAATCCGCCGTAGAGCAACGTCAGGCCGGAGCCGGACACGGCCCCGTCCGTGCACTGCTCGTGGAAGTAGACGTAGCCGCGTGCGCCAGCCGCAGCCCCAGCACCGATCTCCGTCTGGCCGCAATTGAGGCAGCAGGTGAAGTTCTCCCGGGCGGTAATCCCTGCGGCCTCCAGGGCCGCGAAGGCGCGGGTGAGCCGCTCCGGATCTGTTTCGCTATCCCACCTGGCCTGCTCCTCGACCCGCTCCTGCCACAGGCGGTTAACCAATTGCTCTGCCTGTGCCGGCGCGACCGGGCGGCAATTCCCTGAGACGAGGTACTCCTCGGCCAGTTCTGCCAGGTCGGCCCGAGTTGCGTACCCACCGTGGAGGACCTCGCGGACACGGGATTCGAGTTGCTCACGCTCCTCGTCATCCAACTCCACTGGGGCTGCCAGGGCTGGAGCCCTCCCCAGGTCCAACAGTTCCCAGGCGATGCCCGCATCCCAGTCGTCGTTCAGCCGGGCCCAAGCGGTCATCGCCGTGATTACAGGCTCAGGGCCGTCCAGTCGCGTCTGGTAGTGCCGCTCCGGCGCGCCGTCCCTGTACTCCAGGGTGTAACCGTCTCCGGGCTGGTGCAGGACCTGGATGTAGACGTCAGGAAGGTCGGGTATGCGCTCGACGATCAGAAAGGCGTCACCCGGGTCTCCGATGCGACGGATCAGTTCCGCCAGGTCGGTGGCGGTCGGCCGCGGCAAGCGCCGACCGTTCTCCGTCTGCACTGTGATAGCAAGCATGGGCTCATGCTGACACGAGCCTCCGACACCCCCGCCGACGAGCTGTCAGGGCATCGGTCGAACAGATCGGCTGCCTGACCCGAAGGTCAGCCTGTGACGGCGAGCAGATCCGATACAGCACGACGAATCGCCTCGTCCTCCGTGAAGGCGCGCCAACTGCCGAAGTAGTGGAGCCGCTGATCCAGACGTGGAACGTCTTGCAGCACCGCACCGGCGGGGCGGGCTGCCGGACCCATCCGGGCCAGGTACCACAGCGCGCTGATCATGACCGGGTAGTAGATCCCATGCGCCAGGCCCTCGACTGCTGAGGTCAGGGCAGGGAGCGCTGACTCTACGTCACCCGTCGCCGCCCAGAGCGCGTGCGCCGCCTCCACGCTCACCCAGGGGTCCTCCGTCCAGCTGGCCATGGTCCGTAGCCGATCCGCGTAACCGGCGGCGTACCGACACAGGTCGGCGAGCCTGCGAAGGTCCGGGTACGGGAAGCGGCCCTCGGTGGCCGCAGGGCCGAGTACGGCGAGGGCAGCAGCAAGGTCGCCTCCCGCCCGCGCGTACGCCCAGGCCGCCAGCGGCCCATCTGGGATGTCGGTCCTGGCGCGCGCAAGTAGCAGGGCTTCGCCGCTGCTTCCGGCCGGACCTATGCCTCCCAGTGCGGTCGCGGCCGTTTTCCAGGTCCCCTCTTCCTCCAACAGGGCCAGCAGTTCGGGGACGGCTGCATTCGCCACGGGCCCCTGTGAACGACGGCGGTTTTCCCCAGGGGTGGTGTCGGCGTAATTCTCCAACCCCTGGGGCCGCCGCAGTCAGGCTGCGGACTGCTGGCTGATCTTCTCGGTGGGGGTCCTCGGTCGCTTGTTC
>NZ_JBHFAB010000010.1:136676-220943 GCF_042510955.1 Streptacidiphilus cavernicola | reverse complement strand
GAACAAGCGACCGAGGACCCCCACCGAGAAGATCAGCCAGCAGTCCGCAGCCTGACTGCGGCGGCCCCAGGGGTTGGAGAATTACGCCGACACCACCCCTGGGGAAAACCGCCGTCGTTCACAACCCGGGTCGAGGCGACCGACGGGCACATCGGCAAGGTCGACAAGCACTCCGCCGAGGTCGGCGCCCAGTACATCGTGGTCGACACCGGCCCGTGGATCTTCGGCAAGCAGGTCCTGCTGCCCGCCGGCACCGTGACCGCGGTCGACAACGTCAACAAGACGATCAGCGTCGGGCGCACCAAGGACGAGATCAAGGACTCGCCCGAGTTCGACCGCGACAAGCACCTCGGCGACGCCGGCTACCACGAGCAGGTCGGCGGCTACTACTACGACAACGGGATGCCGCACGCCTGAGCAGCCCGCACGCACAAGGGGCGGCCCGAACGGTTCACCACCGTGCGGGCCGCCCCTTGTCCCAACGCACGCAGCCGTCCAGCGCGTGCACGAGCCCACAGACGGAGCAGCAACGCCGTGACCACCCGCCAGGAGTCCCGTTCCCGCCACCCGCGCCATGAACGCCGCGGGGAGGCCCGGCTGCCCGCAGCGATGGCCACCCTCACGGCGGTGGCGCTGTACGTGCTGCTGCCGCAGAACCTGTTGATCGCCCCGCGCTACGTGCTGCCGGGGCTGGAACTGTTGCTGCTCGTCCCGCTGCTCGTGGTCAACCCCCGGCGGCTGACCCAGCAGACCCGCACCTCGCGCGCTCTCTCCCTGGTGCTGGTGGCGCTGATCGCCGCCGGGAACCTGCTCGCCCTGGGCCTGCTGGTGCACGACCTGGTCACCACCGGCGTCAAGGACGGCGGCGCGCTGCTGGTCGCCGCGCTGCAGGTGTGGCTGACCAACGTCATCGTCTTCGGCCTGGCCTACTGGGAACTGGACCGCGGCGGGCCGGTGGCCCGCACCCAGTCGGCCCGCGAGGACCTGCCGCTGGCGGACTTCCGCTTCTCCCAGGACGAGAACCACGACGCGATCGAGGAGGTCGCCGACGGTTCCAGCGCCAAGGCCGACTGGGTGCCCAGCCTTCCCGACTACCTGTATGTCTCGGTCACCAACTCCACCGCGTTCAGCCCCACCGACACCATGCCGCTGTCCGTCCGCGCCAAACTCCTGATGAGCGTCCAGAGCGTCACCGCCCTGCTCACCTCACTGCTGGTGATCGCCCGCGCCGTCAGCATCCTGCACTGAGTCGAAGCCGCCACGCCCCCGCATTCGCTACCACACAGCTCTGATCCGCCGTCCGACGGTGAACGCTACTGGGGAACGGCGCTGAGCGGAGCAGCGAGCGACTCCAGGCTCTGCCGTTCGGCCTTGACGCCGATGACCGCCTCCACCAGCCCGGCCGCAACCATCAGCGCGGCCCCGATACAGAAGGCGAGGGTGGTGTCGCCCGGCTTTCCGCTGTTGACCAGGCCGTTGAAGACCAACGGTCCGGTGATCCCACCCAGGGCGGTGCCGACGGCGTAGAAGAAGGCGATGCACAACGCTCGGGTCTCCAGCCGGAAGATCTCACTGACCGTCAGATAGGCGGAACTGGCGCCCGCAGAAGCGAAGAAGAGCACTACGGTCCAGCACGCGGTCATGCCGGTCGCGCTCAGCGAGCCGTTCTGGAACAGCGCGGCGGTGCCGAACAGCAGCAGACCGGAGAGGACGTAGGTGCCGGCGATCATGGGCTTGCGGCCGATGGAGTCGAAGAAGTGCCCGAGCAGCAGCGGGCCGAGGAAGTTGCCGACCGCGATCACCGCGAAGTAGTAGCCGGTGTCGCCCTGCGGGACCTTGAAGAAGGTGGTCAGGATCACCGCGTAGCCGAAGGTCACCGCGTTGTAGAGGAACGCCTGGCCGACGAAGAGCGACAGTCCCAGGGCGGTGCGCTTTGGGGTAGGTGCGGAAGACCGTCCCGGCGATCGTGGTGAAGCTGACCGGGCCCAGCTCGCGGACCCGTAGGCGGCGTCCGCGGTGACCCAGGCGATCGGCAGGGATGAGGTCAGGGCGCGTCGGACCATGGTCCGGGCCAGTTCGAGCTTGGTGGCGAAGGCGCGGTCGTCGGGGATGCGGGCGGCCTTGCAGCGTTCGCGGTCCTCGGTCAGAACTCCCACTGGAGTATTAGTACTCCAGTGGGAGTTCTCCGTATGTCCTGGTCAGCGGCCTGGTGGCGGTGAGTGTAGCCGGGCTGCTGCGGGGCCGGGGCCGGTTTCGCGGGCGGGTCGCACGAAGGTGTGCCCCGGTGCATGCTGTGGCAGTGCGGTGGACAGCCCACGGATGTGCTCGATGATCTGCCCACGGAGACGTGGGACCGGGAACTGGACGAGTTGCTCCTACGAGTCGGGTCCCGCTTCGGTCGGGTTGAACCAAGGCGGCGGATGCGGGACTACGTGCAAGGACTCCTTGGCCCGGTAGGCCGCAAGAACAGCTGGCAACTGGCCGAGTACGCAGGCCATTCGGCCCCGCACCGGCTGCAGCACCTGCTCGCAGGAGCCTGCTGGGACGCGGACCAGGTCCGCGACGACCTCCAGGCCTACGTCGCCGAACGCCTCGGCGCCCCCAACGGCGTCCTGATCATCGACGACACCGGCTTCGTCAAGAAGGGCACCGTCTCCGCCGGCGTCCAGCGCCAGTACTCCGGCACCGCGGGCCGGACCGAGAACTGCCAGATCGGCGTCTTCGCCGCCTACGCCACCACCAAGGGGCACGCCCTGGTAGACCGCGAACTCTACCTGCCCAAGTCCTGGACCGAGGACCGCGAACGCTGCAAGACCGCCCGCATCCCTGAGGACCGCACCTTCGCCACCAAGCTCGACTTGGCCCGGGCCATGGTCCGCCGCCCTCTGACCTCATCCCTGCCGATCGCCTGGGTCACCGCGGACTCCGCCTATGGCCAGGACTCCCACTTCCGCCGCTTCCTGGAAGACGCCGGGCTGTCCTACGTGGTCGCCGTCCCCAAATCCCAGCAGGTCCACGGCCCACGCATCGACCACCTCCTCAGCGGAGCCCCTCCCGAAGCCTGGCGGCGCCTGTCCGCTGGCCCGGGCGCCAAGGGCGAACGCCTCTACGACTGGGCCGCCGCCCGGCTGCCGGCGGTCTGGGAGTTCGACGGCGACGAACCCATCCGCCAGCGCTGGATGCTGGCGCGCCGCAGCATCGCCAAGCCCGACGAGGTGGCCTACTACCTCGCCTGCGCACCCCTGGACGCCACCGTCGCCGACCTCGTCCGTGTCGCCGGATGCCGCTGGAGGATCGAGGAGTCCTTCCAGAGCGCGAAGAACGAGTGCGGCCTGGACCAGTACGAAGTGCGGCGCTTCGTGGGCTGGTACCGGCACATCACCTTGGCCATGCTCGCCCACGCGTTCCTGGCTGTCCTGGCCGCCCAGGAGCGTGAAAAGGGGGAGGCGCCCACGACACACCCGAGCTCGTGGACCTCACGCCAGCCGAAATTCGCCGTCTGCTGGCAGATGGACCCCGCCACCGTCCTGCATCCCGCGACCACACACTGACCTGGTCCCACTGGCGCCGCCGACACCAGGCACACGCACGCCGCTGCCACTACAAGCAGCGCGGACACGCCTTCGTGCGACCCGCCCGCGAAACCGGCCCCGGCCCCGCAGCAGCCCGGCTACACTCACCGCCACCAGGCCGCTGACCAGGACATACGGAGAACTCCCACTGGAGTATTAGGGCCTTGCCATGGTGCTTGACCTGGGTTAACGTCACGAACTGCGATACTGCTTTCTACCGAACTTCGCAGGGGCGAGATTCGGCGTAAAGGTGTATGGCGAAACGGTGGAAACCCACGCAATGGGGCGTGGGACGACCACCGCCGTCAGCAGCCTGTAGAACGCCGCGTTGTCCATGGCCTGAGGGTCGAAGTCGATGCGCATGCCGACAGTATGCCGCGCCGCGACTGCGCCCCTTATCGCCAGGTCAGCGGCACAACCAACTTCATGGCCGGTTCGCATATCGGCAACGCCAAGACCCTCGACCCGGGACCGGCGGCAGGCGAGATGCAGTGCGGGCGCAGCAGCACCGAGGTCGTCTGCGGGTGGCCGACTCCGCCACCGCCGGTGGACTGATGACCACGCCGGGCACCGGCCTGAGCGACCAGCAGCTCGCTGACCTCACCCGGCAGTTCCGGGCCGCGGCGGAGCACTGACAGCCCGGCGGGCACACTCGGGGGAACGACAGCCCGGCCGGGGCGCGGACCTGGAGGTCCGGCCCCGGCCGGGGCGGACCGGATCAGTCCTTGGCGAGGGTGACGTTCCGCGTCACCGTTGCCCCCTTCTTGAGCTTGGCTTCGGCGGTGACGGGCTGGTAGCCGTCCTTGGCAACGATGAGCCGTAGCGGGTTGTTGCGGGTGTCAAGCCAGAGCCGGTAGGTGCCGTCCGCCGCCGTCCTGAGCGTGTAGTGGGCGGCCCAGGTGTCGATCTGGACGGTGGCCGCGGCCAGCGGTGTGCCGTCGGCGGCGGTGACCTTTCCGGCGATCCCGCCCCAGCCGGCCGGGGGTTTGACGGTCAGTGAGACGTCCACCGAGTCGAGCCGCGCGGAGTAGGTCCCCGGCTGGCCGACCTCCGGTGCGGCCGCGTTCGTGGTGACCGTGAGCGTGGTGCGGGCGCCCGGCTTCAGCGTCAGCGTCTTCGCGGACTCCGTCAGCCAGCTGACGTCCGCGGGCCCGGTCTGGTCGTAGCCGGTGAGCACTTCGCCGGTCTGGTAGGTGTCGTAGCCCAGCATGCCGCCGATCGCGTAGAACCCGGCGGCGCCGGCGCCCCGGTAGAGCGAGGCGTTGGCGTTGGGCAGGGCGCTCCAGACGTCGGCTGATGGGTCGTAGGCCCAGGTCTGGTTGGTCAGCGCGGTGCCGTTGTCGACGGCACCGCCCTGGACCAGCAGCCGGCCGTTGGCGGCGGTGGTGTACGCGCCCCAGGCGTCCGTCGGCTGGTCGGCGACCGGCGACCAGGCGTTGGTGGCCGGGTCGTAGGAGTAGGCGTGGGTGGTGCTGCCGGTGTCGGTGGTGCCGCCGGCGCAGTACAGCTTGCCGGAAACGGCCCCGCAGGACTCCCAGGCCACCGGCTCCGGGTAGGCGGCGGCCGCGGACCAGGTGTCATGGCCGGGGTCGTAGACGCTCACGTCGGTGCTGCCACAGGTCGAGGTGGCACAGCCGCCGACCTCGTACAGCTTTCCGTCGAGCACGGCGCTGCCGGAGCCCGCGTACGGCTTGGGGTCGGGTGCGGCAGTCGTCCAGGCGCCGGAGGCGATGTCGTAGACCTCGGTCTTCGGGTCCGGCACGTTGCCCGGGCCCCAGCCGCCGGTGGCGTACAGCTTGCCGCCGATGATGCCGTGCGTCGGGGCGTCCCGGGGGTCCTCGGCCGGGGCCAGCTTGGTCCAGGCGCCGGTGTCGGCCTTGTAGGAGTACAGGGCGTTGGTGTCCACGACGCCGGTGAAGCCGAAGGACTCGTACAGGGTGCCCTGGTAGCTGTCGGCCGCGTTGCTGCCGGTGCCGACCGGGAGGTCGGGCACCGGCTGCCAGGCGCTCCCGGCGGCGGGCTGCGCCGTCGACCCTGCTGCCGCGGCGGAGCCGGTGCCCGACGCCCCGCCCTTGGCCTGCTTCGCCGCCACGGCAAGGGACTTGTCGGTGTAGTGGCCCTTCACCAGGGTCAGCGGAGCGCCGGCCCCGACGGCCGACTTCCCGGCAGCGACGACCGTGCCGCCGGGGGTCTCGGTGACGGTGAGGGTGGCCGGTGCGGTGCCGGTGTTCCGCACCGTCACCTTCTGGGTGGCGCTCCTGCCCCAGCCGACGGTCTTGGCGATCGTCCCCGGAGCGACGGCCAGTCGGCCGGCGTCCATGGTCAGGTCGCGCCGCACGGCGCCGTCGGGGACCACGGCGGCCTTCGCCGTGGCCGGGCGGTAGTGCGTGGCCGAGGCGGTCAGCGGGGTCGCGCCGGAGGTGCCGGCGAAGCCCCAGTAGAAGCCGTCGGCCAGGCCCGGGTCGTCCGGGGTGGCGGTGGTGGTGGCGTGCAGGTCGGGCAGCTTCGCACTGGTGACGGTGGCGCCGTTCACGGCCGCCTTGGTGTTGGCGTCCTTGACGGTGCCGACCACCAGCCCGCCGGGGACCGGGGTGAAGGCACGGTTGCCGGTGAACACGTCGTCGATCTGCCACCACTCGGCGAACGACCCGGTGTAGTGGAACCGGACCTGGACGGTTTTGCCCGCGTAGTCCGAAAGCGACAGCTCCACGTGGCCGTTGAAGGACGCGTCGGTCTGTGTCCACAGCGTGGTCCAGGTGCTGCCGCCGTCGGCGCTGACGTCAACGTCGGCCTGCGAGGGCAGGAACGAGGCGCTGTAGTCGGTGTCGAAGGTCAGCAGCGGGTTGGTGGCTCCGAGGGTGACCGGCGCGGAGACCAGGCTGCTGTCCTGCTCGGCCAGGACGCCGTCGTTGTCGCTGTCGACGATGGCGAAGCCGCCGTCGCCGCCGGTCAGGTTGCCGCGTTGGCCGGGATCGTCGAACTGCCAGCTGCCGCTGGTGCCGTCGGCGTCGACGACCTTCCACCCCGCGGGCGCGCCGGACGTCGAGTCGAAGGTCTGCTCGGAGCCGGTCTGCGCGACCTTGTATCCGACTGCCTGGGTCGAGGTCGGGTCCAGGTGCACCGGGACGGCCACGCTCTTCGTCGCGGTACCGACCGCGACGGTCGCGGTGGCCGGCCGGTATCCCGGGTAGGCGGCGGTGACGTGCAGGGTGTAGTCGGTGTTCTGCGGCAGCGTCAGCGTGAAGACGCCGGTGGCCGGGTCGGTGAAGACCGGCCCGCCGGGCACGCCGTCCGCGGTGACCCTGGC
Source organism: Streptacidiphilus cavernicola (assembly GCF_042510955.1). Classification (NCBI taxonomy): domain Bacteria; kingdom Bacillati; phylum Actinomycetota; class Actinomycetes; order Kitasatosporales; family Streptomycetaceae; genus Streptacidiphilus; species Streptacidiphilus cavernicola. The sequence continues at coordinate 214,064 of NZ_JBHFAB010000010.1, read as the reverse complement.
GTAGAGCGGCCAGCCGTGGCCGGAGCCGTCGGTGACCTTGCCGGTGACGGTCTGCCGCGGCACCGCGTCGAGCGCGAACGCCTCGGTGAGCGTGGCGCCGTCGGCGAGTTGGACGGTCTCGGCGGCGCTGGCGGCGTAGCCGTAGGCACTGGCGGTCAGCGGGTAGCTGCCGGTCGGCAGGTTCAAGGTGTAACTGCCGTCCGCGGCCGTGGTGGTGGACCTGCTGCCGGCCTTCACGGTGGCACCGGAGACCGGCTTGCCGGTGGCGTGGTCAGTGACCTTGCCGCTGATGACGCCGTGCGGGCCGCTGGTGAAAGCTGCCAGGCCGTCCGGGGTGCCGAGACCGGTGGGCCCGTCGTAGCCGGGTCCCGCGGTGCACAGCCGCGCCGGGTTGCAGCTCCCGTTGCTGCCGGTGGTCACGTCGTTGACCGCGTCCGGCTGGTCGTACGGGTACTCGTTCGGGTAGGTGCCCTCCCCGGGCGCGCCCGCGTCGGCGTAGACGCCCGCGATGATCGGCGCCGAGGCACTGGTGCCGCCGAACACCGCCCAACCGTCCGCGCCGTAGCTCTGGTAGACCGACACGCCGGTCTCCGGGTCGGCGACCGCGGCGACGTCGGCGACCGAGCGGTTGTCGCAGTCGGTGGCCACGCCGGTCTGGAACGACGGCTTCGGCTCGTAGGCCGAGCAGCCCGAACCGGCACCGCCGTAGCCGTCGTTCCACACCGACTCGGCCCAACCGCGGCTGGTGCCGGGGTCACGGGTCAGCGCGGTGCCGCCGACCGAGGTGACGTACCGCGACACGGCCGGGTACGAGACGCCGTAGGCGCTGTCCCCGCTGGAGGCCACCATGGCCACACCGGGGTGGTCGTAGTACGGGTCCATCGACGTCGCCTCGGACGGGTCCTCGCCGCTGCCGGGCTCGGTCGAGTAGTTGGTCCCGTAGGAGTTGGAGACGTAGCCGGCGCCCAGCGCCACGGCCTCGTCCACACTCGCGCCCAGGTCGTCGAAGTTCGCCGAGTCGGCCTCCACCAGGAGGATGTGCGCCTTGGGCGCGACGGCCGAGACCATGTCGAGGTCGAGCGAGATCTCACCGGCCCAGCCGGGGTCGGGCGCGGGCAGGTCGTCGGTGCCCCCGCGCTGGCTCACCTTACTGAAGCAGCCGTCGGCGGAGCCGCAGGCCGGAAGCCCGAACTGGTCGCGGTAGACGGCCAGGTCGGCCTCGGCGGCCGGGTCGTCGAAGGCGTCGACGATGGCCACGGTGGCGCCGGCCCCGCCGTCCGCCGGGAGGTCGTAGGCGCTGCGCAGGTCGGACGGGCCGTAGCCGTCCGGAGCGGCGGTGAGCGCTTGGATGCCCTTCTTGGCGGTGATGTCGGTGCGGCGCATGGCGAAGCAGGTGAACTGCCCCGGTTTCGGTGCGCCGCAGGTGCGTTCGACGCCGGGGCCCGAGGTCGGCTGCTTCGCCGGTCGGGCGTGGCCGCTGCTGGACCCGGCGTCGGCGGGGGCGGCTGAGGCCGCCCCCGCCAGGGGGATCTGGAGCCCCAGTGCGACCAGCGCCGCCGTGGTGACGGCAGCGGTGAGGCCGCGTTTGAGCATGGATATCCGCAAGACGGGTGTCTCCCTTGGACAGGACGAGGTGAACGCCGGGGGTCGCCCGGGTGGCCGGATCCGACCACCCCTGCATATTTGTGCATGTCAACTGCCCTGGACACCTTGGCTGCTGACGGGTACTTGCCAGCTTTTTTTCCCGGCAGCCATGACGCATTTCCGCCACCGCGCGCCGCGTACTCCACATCCGCGCAGGTGAGCGCGGTGCCGACGGTGATCCGGGCAGCGCCGTCAGCACGAGCCCAAACCCGCGCTTCTCGGTCGATTCGCCCGCCCACTTTCCCGCGGCGGTGTACTTTGCGGCCAAAGGGCCTGCGGTCGCAGTCCGGCCATTCGGGGGGAGGCTTGATGGCGCAGGGCACCGTCATGGACTGAGCTTGCTCCGGTTTGGCGGACAGGTTGTGTGTGCCGGTCAGGCGGCTTCGTAGGCGGCCGGGCTTTGGTAGCCCAGGCTGCTGTGGAGCCGGTACAAGTTGTACCAGCCCTCGACCCGGCGATCCCGCTGTAGGTGTTGTGGACTCGGCTGGTGTCCAGCCAGACTCGATCGCTGACCGGGTTGCCAGCGGCGGGAGGGGCGCTGAGTTGGACGGCCTCGGCGGTGACGCCGACGAAGAGGCCGTAGCTGCTGGTCTGGACTTTGTAGCGGGAGGTCCGCATAACCCCTCGTTGGTGTAGTGGGTCGGGTCATCAAGAGCTGGGCTGGACCGTGCGATCACTGGTGCTGGTGCGTTGGCCGACGTCGGCTGCGTAGGCGGCCCAGTCGCCGGCTGCGGCTCTCTGCCATTTGACGGCGACGGTGATATGGATGCCGAGGGTGCGGGCGAGGATCGCGGCGGGCAGTTCGGTGGCGAGCTGGAACAGGGCGGTGGAGCGGGTCTCGGCGAGGCGGATACCGAGCTTGCGGAGGCGTTCGCCCATGGCCCAGGTGCTGATCGGGCGGCCGGGCTGGCCTCCGGGGAAGAGCCAAGGGGAAGTCGTGCGGGCCACCGTGCCCGCTGCCACCCTGTCCCTCTGGGAAAACTTCGAGGTCCCGTCTCAGGGCCGCCCCGGCCAGATCACCCTGAACCTCTACGACCACCTCGCCGCTTACGTCCCGAAGCGGCCCGCCGCATATCTGCGCATCTCCCACGACCGCTTCGGCCTGGAGGCCGGCGTCGACCGGCAACTGCAGGACACCAACGACGCCCGTCAGCGCCTGCGTTGGCCGGCGTTCGTCAAGGTCTACAAGGTTCGCAACGGCCACCACCGGCCCCGCACCGTGGTCACCGCCGCCGGGCCGGTCGAGGTGAAGGCCCCGCGGATCAACGACCGTCGCGTCGGCGACGCCACCGGCGAGCGCAAGCGGTTCTCCTCGAAGATCCTGGTGCCGACGAGCGTGAACTCTCCGGCAGTCCACGTGAACTCGTCAACGGCGCTGTAGTCGATCTCCCCGTTCGCGTCCCGGGCAGGTGGAGTCCCCTGGTCAGTCCAGGTGAGGCTGCGGACTTCATCGAAGGAGAGCAGGGCTGGGTGCGCCCACAAGCGAGGCTCCCTGGTGCTCGTACCGTCATCCGCCCACCACGCCACCCATGCTCATCCCGGTCGTCGGGGAGCCGGAGGTGCATGCCTACCGTGTCGCCCCGATGCGGAGCGGTCAGGAGAAGTCACTCAGCGGGAGTCCGGTGGCGGCGAAGCAGCCGTCGATCACCCGGGGCCTGTACTGGAGCATCTTGAGCTTGCGTTTGACCGCGCGGGTGATCTGGCTGAGGTCCGCGGCGGGGTTGCCGATGCCGCGTTTGACCAGCGACCAGATGCCCTCGATCGGGTTCAGGCCGGAAGTGTAGGTGGGCAGATCGACACCCGTCCGGAGCCGCGGCCCCGGACCCGCACGACCGGGGTCTGGCCGACCCGTCCCCAGGTCCTGGCGCGCGGCGGAGTCATCGACGCCCGGCCTCGTCCTCGAAGACGAGGTAGGCGCCGCGCTCCGCCGCGACGCTCTTACCCGCGGCCAGGTCTCCTTCTTCCAGACCTTGGCTGCCTCGTCGTCGCGCTCGATCGCCCGCCGCGCGGGCTGCTGCCAGAACCAGCCATGCGCTGCCTATTATTACATGTACTATTCGTAGAAACTCCAGGACCCGTCCCGGGACCGGCGCGGGCCTGCATCGACGAGTGCCCGGTCGACTGCATCTACGCACGGGGGGGGGAAGGAATGATGGCCGCCATGAGCCGAGCACAGGAACGCCCCCGACAAGCAGAGGTGCTGGACACCCTCAGGAACGCGGACGCCGCACTGGGGGTGGCCGAAGTCGCCGACCGGATCGGCATCCACGTCAACACCGCGCGCTTCCACCTGGATGCCCTGGTGGCCGCCGGCACGGTCGTGCGGACGTTGGAGCAGCCCTCGGGCCCCGGGCGTCCGCGTACCGTCTACTCGCCGCAGCCGGGAATGGACCGCGGCGGCAGCCGCAGCTACCGCCTGCTGGCCCGGATCCTGCTCGGTCACCTGTCGTCGACCGGGCCCGACGCCGTCGAGGCCGCCGGTGAGGCGGGACGGGCCTGGGGCCGCTTCCTGGCAGACGGCCCGGAGCCCTTCCAGCGCCTCTCCGGCGAGGAGGCCGCCGCCCGGCTGACCGCTCTCCTGGACGACCTCGGGTTCGCACCGCAGCCCGAACCGGACACCTCGGCTCCGCGGTCGATCCGGCTGCGGCACTGCCCGTTCCTGGAACTGGCCGAGGAGCACGGACCACTGGTGTGCCGCATCCACCTGGGCCTGATGCAGGGCGCGTTGACCGAACTGCGCGCGCCGCTGACCGCCTCCCGACTGGAACCCTTCGCCGAACCCGACGCCTGCCTGGTCCACCTCGAACACGCCGACGCCGCCTGACACGCCCACCCGGACCGCCTGGGCCACCCCAGCTCCTTGGAGAGGAATCCCGTGCTCATCACCGAGATCGACACCGCACCACGCCACCGCGCCCCGGTCCCCGGTGGACCCACGGCCGCGACGCTCACCACCGCCGGCACGTCCTCGCGGGTGGCTGTCGTGCATCTGGAGATCCCCGCCGACGGCGGCATGCCCGAGCACGACCACGGCGCCTCCGAGATCGTGCTGATCCCGCTGTCCGGATCAGTCGAGCTGTGGCACGAGGGCAAGCCGCGGACTCTGAGGAGCGGCATGGCCGGCCACGTCGCCACCGGCGAGCGCGTGAGCCTGGCCAACCCCGGCTCCGAACCGGCCACCCTGATGCTGGTGGTCTCACCGCCGCAGTTCGCCGAGCGACTGGCTGCCTGGCCCATCGCCTGACCCCATCGCCTGACCCCATACACGAAGCGGGACCCGCGACCGCGGTGGCGCGCAGGCACGCCTGCCCGCACCCCGCAGGAAGGCAGTACAAGCGATGAACGCGACTTCGGCCGCCGTGACCGGCGCGGTGACCTTCACCTGGCTCGGCATGGTCCTGGCGATCTCCTTCCTCGAAGCACCGCTGAAATTCCGCGCGCCAGGAGTGACCGTCCCCGTCGGTCTGGGCATCGGCCGGCTCGTGTTCCGAGCCCTGAACCTGGTCGAGGCAGTACTGGCGCTCACCGTGATCGTCACCGTCGCAACCGGCGGCCCATCCACGACTGTCGGCGTGCTCACCGTCGTGGTGAGCGTGCTCCTCGCCCTCCAGCTCGTGGTCGTCCGCCCCCGGCTCAACCGCCGCTCGGACCGTGTCCTGGCAGGCGAGGACCTGCCCCGCTCCCGCGGACACCTGTACTACGTAGCCCTCGAAGTCGCCAAGGTCCTCGCCCTGGTCGGCCTCGGGATCAGCGTCCTGGCCGCGTCAGCAACGTGACCGGCGGAGCCGCGCCGGGCCCCGCCGGTCCCGGGTGGCGTGTTCAGCCGGCCCGCTGCAGCCACAGGTCAGGACCGAAGACCTCGTAGTGGATGTCAGCTGCCCGGACGCCGGAGTCCAGCAACTGGGTACGGACGGAACGCAGGAACGGCAGTGGCCCGCACAGGTAGGCGCGGGTCCCCTCGGGGATCGCCGGTGCGCCGGGACCGGTGAGGTCCACCAGTCCGGTGCGCTCCGTGGGCCAGTCGCCCAGGGGGCGCTCGTACCAGACGTGGGTCTCGGCATCCCGCAGCTTCTCGGCCAGGCGCCCGAGTTCGGATCGGAAGGGATGGCTGGTCTGGTCGCGGTCGCCGTGGACGGCGATCACCTTGCGGGCGCTGCCCTGGTCGGCGAGGCAGGCGAGCATGCTGATCATCGGCGTGCAGCCGATGCCGGCGGAGGCGAGCAGCAGCGGGGCGTCGTCCCGGTCCAGCACGACGTCCCCGGAGGGTGCGCTGATCTGCAGTTCCCGGCCCACGCCGACGTTCTCGTGCAGGTGGTGGGACACCTCACCGAGCGGGTTGCCCAGTTCGCGCTTGACGCTGAACTGCAGCGCGCCGTCCGGGTGCCCGGAGAGGCTGTACTGGCGTATCTGCCGTGCCCCGTCCGGCAGTTCGACCTGGACCGAGACGTACTGACCGGGCTGGCCCTCGGGCACGGGCCGGCCGTCGGCGGGATGAACCAGGAAGGTGACCACATCGTCCGTCTCCTGGTAACGGGCCACGACCCGGTAGGTGCGCCACACGTCTCCCGCGGCACGTCCCGACTGCGCGTACAGGCCGCGCTCCAGGGCTGTCAGTGCGTTCGCCATCAGCCAGTAGACCTCGTCCCAGGCCGCCGCCACCTCCGGAGTCACGGCCTCGCCCAGCACCTCGGCGATGGCGGCGAACAGATGGGTGTGCACGACCGGGTACTGGTCCTCGGTGATGCCGAGCGAGACGTGCTTGTGGGCTATGCGCGCCAGAAGCGCGTCCGGGCGCTGGTCCGGATGGGCCAGCAGTGCTCCGGCGAAGGCCGCGATCGAGCCCGCGAGCGCCTGCTGCTGGCTGCCGTTGGCCTGGTTGCCGCGGTTGAACAGGTCGTCGAGCAGATCCGGGTGCGCCTCGAACAAGCGCCGGTAGAACACCTGGCTGATCTCGCCAATGGCCGCGCCCACGACGGGCAGGCTGGCTTCGACAGTGTCAGCGGACCGGGATGACAGCATCACGAACTCCAAACTTGCATCTCACACTCATGTTTACTTTCGCACCGACGTGCCGCGCCATTACGGCGGTCGGGTGTTGTCCGGCTTACACCGGGGTGGTGCGCCCGCGCGGCCCCGAGGGGCGAGGCGACAGGGCGAGCAGGACCGGGCCGGTCGGCGGGGCCACGAGGTCGTCGATGGTCAGGTGGTCCAGGGCGGTGTAGAACTGCTCCTGGGCCTGGCGCAGTGCGTGGCGCAGTCGGCAGGCCGCCCGCAGCGGGCAGGCCGGAACCTCTTCGCATCCGGCCACGTCACCCACCCCTTCCAGGTCCCTGACCAGGGTACCGAGTGAGCCGCTGCGTCCGGCTTGAGTCAGGGTGAGGCCGCCGCCGCGCCCGCGTCGGGCCTCGATGACCCCGAGATGGCGCAGGCGTGCGACGACCTTGGCGGCGTGGGAGTACGGGACGGCGATCGCCTCCGCCACCTCCTGCGTGGTGGGGCTGACTTCTTCTCCGAGAACCGCAAGGCGCATGGCGATGCGCAGCGCGATGTCCGTTCTCTTCGTCAGCCTCATGGGACGACTGTATCTAACAGGCATCTGGGATTCGTATTCGGGGGGTGGCCGATGCCTGTTCTGGCCGTGGCGGATCAGGGCGCCGCGTGGGCGCCGGGGGTGGGTGCGGTCAGTACGGGCAGCAGCACCCCGGTGCGCAGGCGGGCGACCACCGGCAGGGCGATACGACCCAGGACCGCGCTGGTCAGGTAGGCGACGGGCAGGGCGATCAGGGCCGCGCCGATGACGTCGTGGGGGTAGTGGGCACCCACGTAGACGCGGGTGAATCCCTCCAGCAGGGCGAAGGCGGCGGCGACGGCGGCGAGGCGGCGGTCCAGCAGGAGCAGGGCGGCGACGGTGGCGGCGGCGACCGTCTCGTGGCCGCTGGGGAAGGCGTAGTCGGTGCGGGCCGGGCAGGCGTCGACCAGGTAGGCGTGCGGCATCGAGTAGCACGGGCGGACCTCGGCGATCAGCTTCTTGGCCACCTCGGCGACCGCGAACGCGACCACCACGCACACCGGTGCGGCCAGGGCCAGGGTCATCGCGCGGGTCTCGCGGCGCCGCGCCTGCCACCAGCCGACCGCCATCAACACCGCGAACACCCCGAGTCCGGCGTTGGTCCACAGCTCGACAGGGGTGTTGAGCCACTTGGTGTCACGGGCGAAGTCGGTGACCGCGGTGAACCAGGAGCCGTCGATGCCCGAACCGTCGAACGCCAGTTGGACTGCGGGGTGGAGTGTCATCAGGAGGGGTCTCCAGAACTCGGTGCGGCAGCCGGGCGGCCCGCTCCCGCAAACATCTACTCAGCTGTAGAAGTTCATGGGAGCGGAGCCCTCGTCGCGGAGGATTTCGGGGGCGGTGCGCGGCGGCCGAGGGGCGTGGCACACTCTTGCTTCTACGGGGATGTAGAAGTTCTACAGGACTGTAGACGATGAATGGAGGGCAGCCAACCAGTGAACGGTCAGGACGTTTCTGGTGTCGGGGGCGAGCGCAGGCCGGTCGGCGCCCTGGAGGACGAGGTCCTGGTCCTGCTCCAGTCCGGCCGCGGGCCGCTGACCCCCGGCGAGGTCCTGGAGAAACTGGGCGGCACGCTGGCCTACAGCACGGTGGTCACCGTGCTGTCCCGCATGCATGACAAGGGCCTGCTCAGCCGCGCCAAGCAGGGTCGCGCCTACGCCTACACCCCGGTCGCCGACGGCCACGGCCTGACCGCCCGGCGCATGCGCCAGGTCCTGGAGTCCGACCCGGACCGCGAAGCCGTGCTCTCCCGCTTCGTCGAAAACCTGCCCCCCGGCGACGAGCGACTGCTGCGCCGGCTCCTCGGCACCGACCTGCCCGAAGGCCGGTGACCCCGGCGTGACGGTCATGCACCTGCTGGTCTACCTCCCCCTGCTGCTGCCGCTGCCCGCCGTCCTCGCGGCCCGCCCGCTGGCCGACCGGCTGGAACCCAGGGCGGCCACCTGGCTGCTGACGCTCTGTGCGCTCGCGCTGGCCGTGCTCAGCTGCGCCGCGCTGGGCATCCTGGCCACCGCCGGACTGATCCGCCTGTCCCTGGCCGCCTGGGCGGGCCACTGGTCGGCCGCGACCGTCCGCGCGGGAGACCCGGTCACCTGGGCCGAAGCCGCACCCGCCGCCGTGCTTCTGCTGGTCGCCGCGTTCGCGGCGGCGCGCATGCTCACCCGCCGGGTCCGCGCCCTGCTGGCCACCAGTGCCGAAGCCGCCTGCCTGCCCGGCATCGACCAACTCGTCATCCTCGACGACCCCGCCCCCGACGCCTACGCCCTGCCCGGACTACCCGGCCGCATCGTGGTCTCCACCGGCATGCTCCACGCCCTGGACCACGCCGACCGCGACGCCATGCTCGCCCACGAACGCGCCCACCTGACCTGCCACCACTACGCCTTCCTCGCCGCCGCCCAACTGGCCGCCACCGCCAACCCGCTGCTGCGACCCCTGGCCACCGCGGTCGGGTACACCGTGGAGCGCTGGGCCGACGAGAACGCCGCCACCGCCTGCGGGGACCGCCGCCAAGTCGCCCGCGCCGTCGGCAAAGCCGCCCTCGCCACCACCCGCACACCCGTCCGCCGGCACCTGCCCGGGGCCGCACTGGGCCTGCTCGGCTTCCGACGCGACCCCCTGCACCGGGCCGGGCCCGTTCCACGGCGAGTCGCCGCCCTGCTCGCGCCACCCCTGCCCGGCCGTCCAACGTTGCCGCTGGACCGGTCCCTGATCCCGCTGGCCGCCACCGCCGGCGCGGTCGCCGCCAGCGCCCTGTGCGCGTTCGCCGCAGCCCACGACTTCCACCTCCTCCTCGAAATCGCCGGAGCCTCATGAGCACCACCGTCGCGGCCGGCGCCGTCGCCGACGACAGCCCGGCGCGCCTGGGCACCGCAGTGGTTAGTTGAATAATTCTTCAATTTGCTACAATCTGGACCGCACGGGATCGACAGCATGGTCTGCCCCGCGCTGATCGCCGCAGGGAACGGGAGGTGCCGGGGTGGACGAGCTCACCGAGGCCGCCATTGGGCAGCGCCTGCGGGCGGCTCGGGCTGGGGTGCAGGCAGCAGTGGCGGCACACGACTTGTACGCGGTCGCGCTGGCCGTGGACGAGCTGGAGGACGCACTGCGGTTGGCCCGGTCGAGCGGGGTCGACGTCCCTTCCGCCGAGGCGGAGCGGGTCGCCACGGAGCAGGAGAGGGGCTGAGCGCGGTGCCGGTGCCGTTGTACCAGGCGAAGGCGGAGTTCTTTCGGATGCTGGGGCATCCGGTCCGGATCCGGGTGCTGGAGCTGCTCCAGGACGGGCCCATGCCGGTGCGCGATCTGCTGTCGGAGATCGAGGTGGAACGCTCCAACCTGTCCCAGCAGCTCGCCGTCCTGCGCAGGTCCGGGATCGTGACCGCCACCCGTGACGGGGACACGGTGGTCTACGCCCTGGCGGGCGGGGACGTGGCGGACCTGATGCGCGCCGCGCGCAAGATCCTGACCGAACTCCTGGCCGGGCAGCAGGACCTCTTGGAGGAACTGCGCGAAGCGGACCGGGAAGGAGTGGCGAAGAGCGCGTGAGTGCCGCCACTGTCCCGCCGGAACCGAGCAGGGGGACGACGACGCCCGTGCGCTTCGCGGTCACCCGCCACCTGCCCGGCCACGCCGTCCCCACCACCACCCTGACCGACGCCGACGGAGTGAGCGCTCTGCTGGCGGAGGCGGAATCCATCGGGGGCACTCTGCACATCCGCCCGCACCCCCTGACCCCGCGTCCCGGAACTGCTGCCGCTGCGCCGGCACGCCAAGGAGAAACAGCATGAAAGAGGACTCCGCGCCCCCCGACGAGTCGGCCTTCGGCGATCAGCCGGTCACCGGCTCCACCGAGGGCACCGTGCGCGGCAACCGCGGTGTGTGGATCCGCGCGTTCATCTACGTCATCGGCTTCCACGTCTTCGCCGGCTTCATCATGCTGCTGTTCTACGCCGGCGGCCACAACCGCTGACCCTTCCTCACCGGTCCCTGAACCAGCAGAAAGCCGACCGCAGACATGACGATCCAGTGGCACTACGAGAACCGGCCGCAGCAGGCAGGTGTCCTGTCGCTGTCCGGTTTTCTGGGCGCCGATTCCACCGCCCGCTTCGCCGGAGCCGTCGGCTGGACTCTGGCCCGCGGGGACGGTCCCCTGATCTTGGATCTGTCCGGGCTGCAGGGCTGGTCCCCGCAGGGACGCGACACCGTGGTGGCCGCTGCCGGGCGCCTGGCGGAGCACGGCCGCTCCTTGGAACTGGCCGGGCTGCCCGCTGACGAGGTCGCCCTGGAGCAGCGCACGGGTGATCCGGTGATCCGCTGCCACCAGGACCTGGAGTCGGCATTGGCCGCCCATCCGGCGCCCCGGGTCGGGCCCGAGCGGGAAGCCGACCCGCAGAGCTGGCGTACCGGGGGCTGGCCGGAACCCTGACCGCCCGCTTCTCGCTGACCGCCCCCGCCGTCCTTCGAACAGGAGCCCGCTGTGCCTGCTGATGCCCGTGAGCGTCTGCTGAGCGTGGACCACCAACTGCTGCTGGCCGCAGCGCTGCTGAGCAGCGCCCGGGAGGCCGGGGACACCCGGGAGGTCGAGCGGCTGACGGAGCTGATCGACAGTCGGCTTGACCGGCGCCTCAGGCTGACCGGGCACTGAACGGTTCGGGACGCCGTTTTTCGCTGTCCTGACTTTTCGCCGCCCTAGAGTTGATGATGTTTTCAATTGCTTGAAACCTGCTGCAGTCGTGTGGAGACGAAGAAGTGAACCTGCTGCGCAAGATCCGCGACACGGGGCGGGTGGCTGAGCCCGCCCCGGCCCGTCCGAGGGCCGTGCCGCCGCCCGCGGCACGGGAGTTGGCCGGCTCAGTGCAGGTGCGCTGCGTGGACGCGGGCTCGTGCAACGGCTGCGAGATCGAGATCGGCGGTGCGTTCGGCCCGGTCTACGACGCGGAGCGGTACGGGGCCCGCCTGGTCGCCTCGCCGCGGCACGCGGACGTGCTGCTGGTGACCGGGCCGGTGACCCGCAACATGGCGGTCCCGCTCAGGTCCACGCTGGCCGCGACACCGCAGCCGCGGCTGGTGGTCGCGGTCGGCGACTGCGCGCTGGGCTGCGGCGAGTTCGCCGGGGGCTACGGGGTCCAGGGCGCAGTGGCCGACGTGGTCCCGGTCGACCTGGAGGTACCGGGCTGCCCGCCGACCCCGGACCGGATCGTGGCGGCGCTGCGCACCGTGACCGGCCGGTGAACGCGATCGGACCGGCCCTCGGCACCGCCGCGGGGCTGTCTCTGGTCGGCGCGGCCCTGGCCTGGACCCTGCCGGTGCGGGTACGGGCACTGTCGGCGGGGGTGTGCGCAACCGGGGTCGGTGCGGCCGGCATGGTCGCGGGGATCACCGCACTGGGTGGCGGGTCGTGGTCCGCGCACCTTCCGGAGCTGCTGCCGCTGGCCGGGGTGTCCCTTCGGGTGGACGCGCTGTCAGGGCTGTTCATGGCCGTCGCCGGGGCCGTGGTGGCCGCGACGGCCGTGTACGGGATCGGCTACGCCGCGCCAGGTTCCGCCCACAGCACCACAGATGACGGTGCATCACCTCAAAGGGCCTCAGTCCGCGGTGTCTCCTCCCGCACCGCGCAGGCGGTGCTGCCGCTGTTCGCGGCCACCCTGCTGCTGGTCCCCGCCGCAGCCTCGGTCTCGACGTTCCTGCTGCTGTGGGAGCTGATGGCGGTCACCTCGCTGCTGCTGGTGCTGACCGAGCACCGGGAGCGCGCCGCCGTGCGCACGGCGGGGGTCTGGTACGCGGTGATGACGCACCTGGGCCTGGTGCTGCTGCTGGCCGGGCTGTCGCTGTTCGCCGCCCGAGCCGGGGGTGAGACCTTCACCGCGCTTCGGGCGGGCGCGGCGGCGATGTCCCCCCTGGCCCGCGGCACGGTGTTCGTGCTGGTCTTCGCCGCGTTCGCGTCCAAGGCGGGCATGGTGCCGCTGCACGCCTGGCTGCCGCGGGCCCACCCGGAGGCGCCCAGCCAGGTGTCGGCGCTGATGAGCGCCGCGATGGTGAACCTGGGCGGGTACGGGATCATGCGGTTCGGCTTCGACCTGCTCGGCGGCGGGTCGCACTGGTGGTGGCTGCTGGTGCTGGTGACCGGGGCACTGTCGGCGGTCTACGGGATCCTGCAGGCGTCGATGGCGACCGATCTCAAGCGGCTGCTGGCCTACTCGACCTCGGAGAACCTGGGTCTGGTCCTGGTGGGCACCGGGGCCGCGGGCCTGTTCCGAGCCGGGGGCCACCGGCCGTTGGCGGAACTCGCGCTGGCGGCGGCCTTGCTGCACCTGGTCAACCACTCCGCGTTCAAGGCACTGCTGTTCTGCGCCGCCGGGTCGGTGCTACGCGCCGGCGGTCTACGCGACCTGGACGCCATGGGCGGGCTGCGAGCCCGGATGCCGGCCACTGCCGGCCTGTTCGCGCTGGCCGCGCTGGGCGCGGTGGCGCTGCCGCCGGGCGGCGGCTTCATCAGTGAGTGGCTGCTGCTGCAGGCGCTGATCCACGGCCTGGCGGTGCCTGGACTGACCACTGCCGTGGTGCTGCCGCTGGCGATCGCCGCCATCGCCCTGTCCGCAGGGCTGGCCGCGGCCACCTTCGTCAAGGCGCTCGGGGTGGGCTTCTTCGCTCGCCCGCGCAGCCCACAGGCGGCCGGGGCCAAGGAGGCACCGCCCGCGATGCTGGCCGGGATGGGCCTGCTCGCCGCCGCCTGCGCGGCACTGGCCCTGGTTCCCGGACTGCTGGCCGACGGACTCTCCCGCGCCGCGGCGGCGGCCGGACCGGCTGCTCTCCCGGTGACGGCCCAGATGACTCCGCAGCCGGTGACCGGCGGTGAGCTGCGGCTGAGGCTCACCGGGCTGTCGACCTCGCTCGCGCCGCTGTGGTCGGTCACCGCGCTGGTGTTGGCCGTACTCCTTGCCGCCGCCGCGGTACGGGGCCTGCGTCGGCGCACCCGGCGCCGCCTGGCCCGGCTGTGGGACTGCGGCGGCGGGGCGCCGTCAGCCCGGATGGCCTACACCGCGACCTCCTTCGCCGAGCCGCTTCAGCGGGTGTTCGACGATGTGCTGGCCCCCGAACAGGATCTGGACGTGACCCCGGTGCGCGAGTCCGCCTATCTGGTCGAACGGGTGCGCTACCAGCGCCGGGTGCCGGACCGGATCGAGCACCGGCTGTACCGGCCCGTGCTGGCCGCCCTGGACCGGGTCGGCCGGCGATCCCGGCCGCTGGCAGGCGGCAGCATCCATCTTTACCTCGGCTACGGGCTGTTCGGCCTGGTCGCCCTCCTGGGAGTGCTGGCGGTGGCCCGGTGACCGGACTTGTTCCCTACGCGGCGGTGGCCGGGCAGACCGCGGTCGTGGTCGGCGTCGCCCCGCTGCTGACCGGACTGATGCGCCAGGTCCGGGCCCGGCTGGAGGGCCGGGCCGGGGCCGGGGTGGTCCAGCCGTGGCGGGATCTGCGCAAGCTGCTGCACAAGGAGCCGATCAGCCCGGCCGGCACCGGTCCCGCGTTCCGGCTGGCCCCGCTGCTGCTGGCCGGAACCACCGCGGTGATCGCCGCCCTGGTCCCGCTGGCGTCCACCGACACCCCGCTCAGCGCCCGTGCCGACCTGATCGTGGTGGTCGCCCTGCTCGCGCTGGGCACCGTGTCACTGGCCCTGGCGGGACTGGACACCGGGACGGCCTTCGGCGGTATGGGCGCCTCGCGGGAGATGACCATCGCCGCCCTGGTCGAGCCGACCATCCTGCTCTCGGTGCTGGCCCTGTCGATACCGGCCGGGTCCACCAGCCTGCCCGCGATCGTCGCCGGACGGATCCACGACCCGTCGCGCCTTGCCTCACCCTCGGGGCTGCTGGCGATCGTCGCGCTGGCGGTGGTGACGCTGGCCGAGGCCGGCCGGCTGCCGGTGGACAATCCCTCGACCCACCTGGAACTGACCATGGTGCACGAGGCCATGGTGCTGGAGTACGCGGGCCCGGACCTGGCCTTGGTCGAACTCGGCGCGCAGATGCGGCTGACCGTCCTGCTCGGGCTGCTCACCACGCTGGCCGCGCCGTGGGGGATCGCCACGACCGCCTCCTGGGCGGCGCTGGCACTGGCACTGGTGCTGCTGGTGGCCAAGGTCGCCCTGCTCGGGGCGGTGCTGGCCGCGGCCGAGGTGTTCTGGGCCAAGGTCAGGCTGTTCCGGGTGCCCGAACTGCTGGCCGGGTCCTTCCTCCTGGCCGTGCTGGCGGTCACCGCCTCCTACTTCCTGACCGGAGCGTGAGAACCGTGACAGCCGTGAGCAGCGGGAGCCGGTCGTGAGTAGCGGACTCTTCGCACAACTGCTGGACCTGGCCTGCGGGGTGTTCCTGATCGCCGCGGTCCTGGTGCTCTGGTACCGCGAGCTGTCGGCCATCGTGCGGGTGTTCGCCATGCAGGGGGTGACCCTGGGGGTGATCGGACTGCTGCTGGGCCTGCACGAGCACCGCTGGGGCCTGGTCGGCGTCGCCGTGGGCGTGGGCGTGCTGCGGGCCGGGGTGCTGCCGCATCTGATGCGGCGTTCGCTGACCGCGGCCGGGCAGACCAGGGAGAGCCAGCCGCTGGTCAACGTCGCCGCCTCGCTGCTGACGGCGGCCGCGCTGACTCTCCTCGCCTACGCCGCCGCCCGCCCGCTGGTGCGGCTCGCCCCCTCACCGGCCACCAGGGCGCTGCCGGTCGGGCTGGCGGTGGTACTGATCGGCTTCTTCGTCCTGGTCACCCGGCGCCGCGCGGTCTCCCAGGTCGTCGGCTTCCTGCTGCTGGACAACGGCATCACCGCCACCGCGTTCCTGGCCACCTCGGGAGTCCCGCTGATCGTGGAACTCGGCGTGGCCCTGGACCTGCTCCTCGCCGTCCTGGTCCTGCAACTGCTCACCCTGCGGATGCGGGTCGCCTTCGGCGATACCGACCTCGACGACCTGCGGGAGCTGCACGACTGATGTCCCATCCATCCAGCGGCCATGCCGCCGACCTGCTGCTGAGCCTGCCGATCGTGGTACCCGCGCTGACCGCCGCCGGGTACGCCCTGCCGGGCCGCCGCACCGGACCCGCCGGGCGTACTGTCACCGGCTGGGCCGGGATGCTCTCCCCCGCCGCGATCCTGGCCGGCGCGATCGCCCTGGCCGCGACGACCCCCGGCCACGGCCCGGTCCGGGCCTGGGGCAGGCTGCTGCGCGCCGACGCCCTGACCGTCTGGATGCTGCTGGTCGTCGGGGCTGTCGCGGCCCTCGCCGTCGCCGCCGGCCCCGCCTACCTGGCCGGCGAACGCGCCGCGGGCGGCGCCGCCGACAACGCCGCACGCCGGTACTGCCTGCTGGTGCACGCCTTCCTCGCCGCCATGTCCCTGGCCGTCCTGGCCGAGAACCTGGGAGTGCTGTGGGTGGCGGTGGAGGCCACCACCATCGTCACCGCCTTCCTGGTCGGCCACCGCAGGACCCGGGCCAGTATCGAGGCTGCCTGGAAGTACGTCGTCATCTGCTCGGTCGGGATCGCCCTGGCCTTCCTGGGCACTGTCCTGATCTACTACGCCGCCCGCCAGGCCGGGCTGTCCGAGGCCGCAGCCCTGGACTGGCCCGCGCTGGTCGCCCACGCCCGTCAACTCGACCCGGACACCACCCGGCTGGGCTTCGGCCTGATCGTGCTCGGCTTCGGCGCCAAGGCCGGACTGGTACCCCTGCACGCCTGGCTGCCCGACGCCCACAGCCAGGCCCCGGCCCCGGTCTCCGCCCTGATGTCCGGCGTACTGCTCTCGGTCTCCTTCACCGCGGTACTGCGCTACAAGGTCATCGCCGACGACGCACTGGGCACCGGCTTCGCCCGGCTGCTGCTCACCGGCACCGCCCTGCTCACCCTCGCCCTGGCTGCCGGGCTGCTGCTCGGGCAGCGGGACTACAAGCGGATGCTGGCCTACTCCAGCATGGAGCACATGAGCCTGATCGCCCTGGGCGCCGCGGTCGGCAGCCCGCTGGCGATCGCCGCCGTCCTGCTGCACATCGCCGGACACGGACTGGCCAAGACCGTGGCGTTCTGCTCCGCCGGAGAGATACTGCGCCTGCGGCGCACCACCCGGATCGGCCGGCTGCGCGGCCTGCTCGCCCAGGCCCCGGCCCTCGGCGCGGCCTTCGGGCTGGCGGTGATCGCCCTGTTGGGGCTGCCCCCGTTCAGCCTCTTCGCCTCCGAGGTCGGCATCGCCCGCGCCGGCTTCGCTGCCGGCCTCGGCGCTCCCCTGGCCGCAGCGCTGCTGCTGGCGCTGGCCGCGTTCGCGGCCCTGACCCTGCGCACCGCCAGGTTGCTGCTGGGACCGCCGCCGGACGACCCCGGCGCCCCTGGCGCCCCCGGCGCTCCTGTCGCTCCCGGCGCCGGGCCGGGGTCCGTCCCGGTGCGGATCGGCGCCGCGGCGGGGGGCCCGCTGCTGACCGGACTGCTGGCCTGCGCCGCGCTGGGCACCGCCACCGGACCCCTGACCGGGCTGCTGCACACCGCCTCCGCGATCATCGGGGGGCGGTGAGCCATGCGGCACCGCACCGTCGAAAACCTCGACCCCACCCAACTCACGCCTCGCGCGGAAGCGTTGCTCGGCGAAGGCCAGCGCCTGGCGCTGGTCGCCGCGCACCACGACCAGGACGCCCTGCGCGTCGTCTACCTGTTCGTCTCCGGCCCACCGGACACCCGCACCGAACTCCAGGTCCGGCTGGACCCGGCCCGACCGGAACTCCCCACCCTGGCTCACCTCTCGTTCCCCGCAGGCCGGTTCGAGCGGGAGATGCACGACCTGCACGGCATCGTGCCGCTCGGGCACCCGTTGCCCCGGCGCCTGGTACGGCACGACCACTGGCCGCGCGGCTGGTACCCCGGCCGCCCCGACGCCGGAACGCCCCCGGCGTTCGCGGAGCCCGAAGGCCCCTACCCGTTCCTGGAGGTCCAGGGCGACGGCGTCTACGAGATCCCGGTAGGACCCGTCCACGCCGGACTCATCGAACCCGGACACTTCCGCT
This sequence comes from Streptacidiphilus cavernicola, assembly GCF_042510955.1. Classification (NCBI taxonomy): domain Bacteria; kingdom Bacillati; phylum Actinomycetota; class Actinomycetes; order Kitasatosporales; family Streptomycetaceae; genus Streptacidiphilus; species Streptacidiphilus cavernicola. The sequence continues at coordinate 196,319 of NZ_JBHFAB010000010.1, read as the reverse complement.
TCTCCGTGGTCGGCGAGTCGATCCTCAAGCTCAAGATCCGGCTGTGGTTCGTCCACAAGGGCATCGAGAGGCTCTTCGAGGGACGAAGCATCGACTGCGGACTGCCGCTGGCCGAACGCATCAGCGGCGACACCGCGGTCGGCCACGCCCTGGCCTACTGCATCGCCGTCGAGGAGGCCACCGGCACCACCGTCTCCGAAACGGCCGGCCCGGCCCGCGCCCTGCTGCTGGAACTGGAACGCCTCCACAACCACGTCGCCGACCTCGGCGCCCTGTGCAACGACGTCGGCCACGGCATCCTCCAGGCCCACGCCCAGCGCGTACGCGAAGGACTCCTGCGCCTCAACCACGAGGTGACCGGGCACCGCCTGCTGCGCGGGGGCGTCTTCCCCGGCGGCTGCCGCCTGCTCGCCCTGCCCGACCGGGCCCGGATGCGGGCCATCGGCGCCGACATCCGCGAGATCGTACGACTCGCGCTCGGCCACAGCACCGTACGCGACCGCTTCACCGGAACCGCTCGCCTCAGCACCCGGGCCGCCCGCGACCTGGGCTGCCTCGGCTACGTCGCCCGCGCCAGCGGGCTCCCCGCGGACGCCCGCACCGCCCACCCCGCTCACCCCTACAGCGCCGCACTCACTGTCCCGACCCTCACCGACGGCGACGTCCTGGCCCGCTTCCGGATCCGCGCCCAGGAGATCGACGTCTCCCTGGCCTTGATCGACCAGTTCCTCGCGGACGGCCTGGCACCGGTCGAGACCGCCACCCCCCTGGGCAGCTCCGGTCCGGGCAGCTCCAGTCCGGGCAGCTCCGGTCCGCGGTCCGGAGTCGGCATCACCGAGGGCTGGCGCGGCACCATCACCACCCGCGTCGAACTCGCCCCCGACGGCAGCACTCTGACCCGGGTCAAGCCGGTGGACCCGTCCTTCTTCAACTGGCCCGCCCTGCCGATCGCCCTGGCCGGCACCATCGTCCCGGACTTCCCCCTGACCAATAAGAGCTTCAACCTCTCCTACGCAGGAAACGACCTCTGACCGCACAGGACTCGACAGCAGACCTCCGGCGCGCCGGCGGTGCTTTGACGCTGCCCGCCGTGCCGGCCAAGCTGTCCACCCTGCTCCCCACCCACGGCCCACTGCTCCGCACACCCGCCGGACACCCGACTGCGGGGTCGCTGCCGGCTCGGCTTGGCTCGGCTTGGCAGTCCGCAGGTCTGAGGGTGCGTCGGGTCAGCCCCTCCCACCGGCGGGGGTGGGGTTGTCGGTTGGGGTTGTCGGCGGGGTTGTCGGTGGTGCTTCGGTATTGGCCAGTGCCGCCCCGGCGTCCGGCGACGAGCAGTGCGCCGGAGCTGAAGATCTTCGCCAAGCTGCAGTTACCTCTCACGAGGTGGCTCGTTCATCCAGGCGTGGACCACGTACGGACCGCTGCAGAATCGTTTTCGCAGCAGACGCCGATCTTCGCCGGCCTGGCCGCCTCCTGGGAGGCCAACGGGCGGACAGTGCCATGTCGCCCCGACCAGGAGTGGCGGTTGCTGACCGACCCGCCGAGATTCCGCCACCTGCACGTGCTCCAGCCGGCGGGGCACTCCACCACAGCGCACAAGCGATGACGATGGATCAGATTCCACCGCTGCCCATGCAACGTTCCGTCGGGGCAACCGTCACCGCACGCCTGGACCTCTGGTCCGTGGTGGAGCCCGGTTTCCGGATGCACGTACCCGCGTGCTTGAGATACGACCCCAAGGATCCATTCGCGGTGTCCCTGGACCACTACGTCGACCTCCATGCGACCGTCACCTGGGTCTTCGCCCGCGACCTTCTGGCAATGGGGCTCAGCACCCGGGCCGGCACGGGGGACGTGTCGGTGCGTCCGGGCATGGACGGCGCGCAGACCGTGTTCATCTCCCTGCGCGGACCGACTGGCGAGGCCCTGCTGCAAGCCGAAGAAGGTGACATCAGGAAGTTCGTGCAGCACTCCGAGTGCCTCGTCCCCATCGGGGCCGAGCACGACCACTTCGATCTGGGCGCCGCACTGCACCGGCTGCGTGAGACTCCGCCCACGAATCGGGGATCTTGATGCCGCACCGAGCGGCGTGGTCGGCGTCGGAGTGCCGGGCCGTAGGCTGAGCCCTCGCGGTGGACCCAGATGGTCGACCGCGGCACCGCCCGCACCACACCCCACGGGCGCCAGGTCGGCCAGGGCGACTTGGACACCGTCCGCGACATGGATTGCTCTGTTCTCCCGGATCGACCAGCGGCACGGAGGCGGCAACGGCCGCAGCGCCCTGTTCCAGCACCTCACCGACGAGGTAGCCCCCTACCTACAGGTACCTACAGGGCCGCTTCCCCACCGAGCCACATCCCGTTGACTTGGGTGCGCCTCACCCCCCTAATCTTCTTTCACTACATTACTAGTAAAAGGAGGTTGGCATGGAGAACCCGCGGCTCGTCTATCGCATCGACCGGCGCAGCGGCGTCTCCACCTACATGCAGATCGTCCAGCAGACCGAACAGGCCCTGCGCCTGGGGCTGCTCCAGGTCGGAGACCAGCTCCCCACTACCCGCGAGGTGGTGGAGAGCACTGCCATCAACCCCAACACGGTGCAGAAGGCGTACCGGCTCCTGGAGCAGGCCGGTCTCGTCCAAGGCCGTCGGGGCCAGGGGACTTTCGTACTCCGCTCCCTCGGCGCCACCCCCGTCGGCAGTCCCCTGCGGGACGAGCTCGACGACTGGGGGCGCCGCGCGACTGCCGCCGGCCTCGGCCGTGACGATGCCTCGGCTCTGTTCAAAGCCGTACTCGACACGCACTTCCCCATCAAGGAGCAACAGTGACCGCCCTCCAGGCCACTGGCCTCACCCACCGACACCGCCGCCGCGGCCCGGCCGCACTCGACTCCGTCGAGTTCTCCCTGCCCCAGGGCAGCATCTGCGCTCTGGTCGGACGCAACGGCGCAGGCAAGTCCACCCTGCTGGAGCTCGCCGCAGGCGTCGACCGCCCCAGTGCCGGCAGCCTCACCGTGCTCGGCGGACCGGTCGGCGCCACCCGCTCCCGCGTCGGATACCTGGCACAGGACCAACCGCTCGACCCCCGCTGGCGCATCAGCGATGTGCTCCGGATCGGCGCCCAACTCAACCCCGGCCGCTGGGACGCCGCGTGCGCCGCGGGCATCGTCGAGCAGGGCAACCTGTCGACGCGTACGCGCCTCGGCGCGCTGTCGCGCGGCCAGCACACCCGCGTCGCCCTCGCCCTGGTCCTCGGCAAGCGGCCCGACCTGGTCCTGCTCGACGAGCCGATGGCCGACCTCGACCCGCTCGCCCGCCACGAACTGACCGGGACACTGCTCGGCCACGCCACCGAGCACGGCGCCACCGTCCTGCTCTCCTCGCACCACACCGGCGAACTCGCCGATGTCTGCGACCACCTGCTGTTGCTCGACGGCGGCCGACTTCGCCTCTCAGGCTCCATCGACGACCTGCTGGAAGCCCACCTCAATGCCACCGGCCCCGGCGGCATCGACGAACTCGCCCCGCACACCCTGGTCACCCACCAGCGCTCGGGCCGCGGCACCGCCGCCCTCCTGCGCCCGGGAGGACCGCTGCCCCGTACCTGGCACGGCACCGCCCCCACGCTGGACGAACTGATCCTCGCCTACCTGGGCAGCCCAGACGCCCCCGCGCTGCACCTCAGCCCCGCCGCCGACCCCGGCCCACGCGAAAGCCAGCCCACGCCATGACCCTCGCCCTCGACCACCACCAAGCCGACACCGCCGTCCAGCGCCGCATGCTGCGCCTGACGCTGCGTCAGCACCGGCTTGGCCTCACCCTGCTGGCGGTAGCCCTGCTGCTGCCCTCGCTCGCCGTGATGCACTGGCTCCGCACCGGCGAGTACGCCCTCACCCAACTCCCGCCCGCGCTGTACGGCAAGGCTTCCCCGAACTCCTACTGGGACACCCACTGGGACCACGTCGCCGGCTTCGACAACGGCCTCTACGACCTGGTCTACGCCGCCGACGCCGTCTGCCTCCTGCTGCTCTTCCCCGTCACCTCCATGGTCCGCCGCGACCTGGCAACGCGGGTGCACGTCACGCTGTGGACGCAGGGCGCCTCCCCCACCCAGTGGCTGCTGGCCAAGGTGGCCGTGCTCGCCGCTGTCACCGTCGCCTGTTTCGGCACCGTCACCGCCCTCGCATGGGTGCTGCTGCGCTGGGCGACGGGCCGGCAGGTGGTGTTCGACACCACCCACGACGCCTGGCTGCTGCGGAACGTCGGCCCGTCCATGGTCACGACTGCCCTGATCTTCGTCTGCCTGGGCGCACTGTTCGCGGTCGTCCCCGGCAGCCTTCCCACCCGCATCCTCAGCCGCCTCGGCCTGCTCGTCGCCCTCGCCGGACTCGACTTCATCGCAAGGGACCTCTTCAGCGGCACCGCCGGCCTGAGCCGCACCCTGGTCACGGACCGCTTCTCCGGCACCAGTCTCTCCAAGTCCGTCCTCACCGGCATCAACAGCACGGACTACTGGCAGGGCCAACTCATCACCTGCACCTACGATCTGGCCATCGCCGCCGGCGCCCTCCTGCTCGCACTCCACCTGCTGCGCCGCCGCACCGCCGACCGTGCCGGATGAGGCTCCGGCCGACTCGCGGTGTCCAAGGCCCGGCGGAGCGCGGGAGTCAGCTCGCCTGCTGGGCTGTGCGGGTCCGGGAAGCACAGGCTGCCGTGGTGTCAGGGGCGAAGCCGAACACCGCGGCGGTCGATGTGAGGTCGAACAAACGGCGGACCTCGTGGGGCAGGGGTCCGGCCAGGACCAAATGTCGGCGCGAGCGTGCCAGCAGCAGGGTGTTGAGCAGGGAGCAGTCGGCGAACTCCACGCCGCTGAGGTCGCCACGCCCGGTCAATCGATCCGTGAGCGACTGCTGACCGTCTGCCCCGTCGTCGAGGCCCCATGCCCCGGCCATCGGGGTGGCCGGGGGCGGGGGTGCCGTGCGCTGCCGTTGTAACGCTTTGCGGCATCTGACACTAGAACGCTCTGTAAGGCATCGCACCTGTGATCAATCGTGAGGAGTCGTCTGTGCCAGCGGAGCGTGCGTCAGCGCCGCCGACCAGGGATCCGGCCGGGTTCGCCGTGTTCTACGAGCAGCAGTTCGACACTGTGCTCAGCTTCGTCACCCGGCGCGTGGACAGCGCCCACCAGGCCGCGGATCTGACCGCGGACATCTTCGTGGCAGCCCTGGAGGGAGCGCACACCTACGACCCGCGGCGCGGTGCGCCCACCGCGTGGCTGTACGGCATAGCGCGCAGCGTCCTCTACGCGCACTACAACGGCACGGCGCGGGAGCGGAGCACGCTTGCCCGCATCAGCGGGCAGCGGCTGTTGGGCGAGGAGGCGATCGGCGCCATCGAGGCCCGGATCGACGCCGCCCGGACCGCCCGTCAGCTCGGGGCCGCCCATGCGGCGCTGTCACCGCCGCTGCGCGAGGTGCTTGATCTGGTGGCCCTGGACGCACTGTCCGTCAGCGAGGCGGCGCAGGCGTTGGGAATCACCGCGGCCACCGCGCGCGTGCGGCTGCACCGTGCTCGCAAGGCCCTGCGCAGTGCCGCCTGGGGCCACCGCGCCCCCCGTGAGACCACTCTTCTGGAGACTGCCCCGTGAACGCTCTGGACGACTTCAAGAAGCAGCTCGCCGACGAACTGCTCGACCACGCCACCTCCCTGCCCCCCATGCCCGGCGGTCGCCGCATGCGGCCTCGCCCGGCCACGCACCGGATCGCTCTCACCTTCGCCCTGGCGACGGCAGCCGCTGCCGCTGTCGTTGCGCTGCCGCTGTCAGCGCCGACGCACGGCCCCGGCCAGGCCGCCCCCACCCCGCGCGGCAGTGCGTACTCGGCCGCGCCCTCGACCACGCCACGCCCCTCGCACAGCACGGACTTCGGCGGCCTGGACATCGTCACCGCCGACTACGCGGTGCGGTCCAGGCCCGGCGGTGTGGTCACCGTGCAACTGTTCACCCTCAAGGGCCAGGCCGGACTGCAGGCCACCCTCAACCGGGCCGGAATTCCCGCAGCCGTGATGGTGGCCTCGCCCGCGTGCCACGCCACCGGCCCCGCGCCGAAGAGCACCGGGAAGGACACACTCCGGCGGCTGCTGAAAGTGCTGCCGCCGCCAACCCCGGGCAGCTACGACTCCAGCCACGGCATCCGCGACATCCACCCCGCCGCGATGGCCCCCGGCGATCACCTGCTGTTCATCGCCCCTGCCGAGGGCACCCCCCTGAACTACCTGGTGGTGAGACTGGTCCGGCAACTGCCCAGCTGCATCGCCTCCACCCTGCAACCCGTCTACTAGACACCCTCCCCCGCACGGCTGCCCGGCCGGCGGGCGTCGAACACACCACAGAACCAGAGGCTGAGCTACACCGTGACATCTGTGCCCAAGACAATCGCAACGGCGGTGCTGGCAGCCACGACGGCGTGGGGCCTGTGCGCCTGCACCAGCCAGTCCGCCTCCGCGTCAGCGTCGGCAACGTCAGCGGCTGCCGCGACAAGCGCAGCCGGGCAGGTCCCGGGAGCAGGTTCCCCACCCGCTCCCGGCGCGAGCGCGAGCAAGACAGCGCCCCACGGGCCCGCGATGCTGCTCGACAGCATCGCCCCCCAGAGCGGGAGCACGGTGGGGGTGGCGATGCCGATATCCGTGGTCTTCAGCAAGCCGGTCGCCGCCTCCGCCCGCGCGGAGATCGAGAAGCACCTGAAGCTGACCACCTCCGTCCCGATCACCGGCGCCTGGCACTGGTTCAGCTCCAGCCGGGTGGACTTCCGTCCCAAGTCCTACTGGCCCACCGGCACCAAAGTCACTCTCGACGCGCAGCTCACCGCGGTCGCGGACGGCAACGGCCGCTACGGCGTCCACTCCTACCTGCACACCTTCACCATCGGCGCGGACGACGAAGCCCACGTCTACGCCGACCGGCACCTGATGAAGATCTACCGCAACGGAACGCTGGTCAAGACCTTCCCCATCGACGCAGGCAGCGCGGCCTACCCCTCATGGAGCGGCACGATGGCGGTCATCGACAAGTCCCGCGAAGTCCTCATGGACTCCTGCAGCGTCCACATCGCCTGCAGCAAGAGCGACCCGAACTACTACCACGCCTACTACCCGCTCGCCGTCCACCTGACAGCCTCAGGCACCTACGTGCACTACTCCGACGGCGACCCGCAGCCAGGACACAGCGCTGGCTCCCACGGCTGCATCCACCTCTCCATGACCAACGCCCAGTGGTTCTACGACTTCGCCCGCGAGGGAGACCCGGTCACCATCACCGGCACACCCCGGCAAGCCGCCCCGGCCTACAACGGCTACGCCGACTACAACATCAGCGACTGGACCACCTGGACCTCCCCCACCAGCAGCGGCTTGGGCCAGATCACCACCACCGTCACCCCGCCGGCTTGACATGCAACTGATCGACATCGCCGTGCTGGACGACCTCTGGTTCGAGGAACCGGTCTCCTCCGACGACCTGCCCTACTCCGGGCAGCTCCCCGCACGCCCACCGTGGGAAGGCACTCCCCGGGCCGCAGGCACCGGGCCGATCTGGGTGCCAGTGGCCGGAACCTCGCCCGTGCGACCGACCTCCCACGATGGTGCTGCGGGGTGGGCCGTCAGTCCTTGAGTGCGTCCTTGGCTTTTTCAACGGCCTGCTTGGCGTCGCCCTTGACCTGGTCGACCTTGCCTTCGGCCTGCAGGCGCTCGTTGCCGACTGCCTTGCCGGCCGCTTCCTTCACCTTGCCCTTGAGCTTGTCCGCGGTGTTCGCTGCCTTGTCGTCGGCGCCCATGGTCATCTCCTTCGTCGGTGTGAGGCAGGTCCTGCCTCACAGGCTCGCCTACCCCGTGTTGCGTCACCTACGGGTGGAATGCACCGGGCACCCGTGTGCCGCGGGCCTCAGGCCCGCACGGCGCTCAGCGGAGCGGCGAGCGATTCCAGGCTGCGCCGTTCCGCCTTGACCCCGATGGCGGCCTCCACCAGTCCGGCGGCGACCATGAGCGCGGCGCCTATGCAGAACGCGAGCGTGGTGTCACTGGGTTTGCCGCTGTTGACCAGGTCGTTGAAGACGAGCGGTCCGGTGATGCCGCCGAGTGCGGTGCCGATCGCGTAGAAGAATGCGATGCACAGTGCCCGGGTCTCCAGCGGGAAGATCTCACTGACGGTCAGGTACGCCGAGCTTGCTCCGGCGGAGGCGAAGAAGAGCACCGCGGTCCAGCAGGCGGTCATGGTGGTGGCGCTCAGTGAGCCGTTCTGGAACAGCGCGGCGGTCCCGAACAGGAGCACACCGGAGAGGATGTAGGTGCCCGCGATCATGGGTTTGCGGCCCACGGAGTCGAAGAAGTGCCCGAGCAGCAGCGGGCCCAGGAAGTTGCCTACCGCGATCACCGCGAAGTAGTAGCCGGTGCTGCCCTGCGGAACCTTGAAGAAGGTGGTCAGGATCACCGCGTAGCCGAAGGTCACCGAGTTGTAGAGGAAGGCCTGTCCGACGAACAGCGACAGGCCGAGCACGGTGCGCTTGGGGTAGGTGCGGAAGACCGTTTTGGCGATGGTGGTGAAGCTGATCGGGCCCAGTTCGCGGACCTTGATCCGGTCCGCGGGGTCCACCGCGGGGAGTTCTTCGCCGGTCTGCTCGCGCACGGTCCGCTCGACCTCGGTGACCAGGTCCTCCGCTTCCTGGACCCGGTTGTGGGTGAACAGCCAGCGCGGGCTCTCCGGGACGTGCCGGCGGACCAGCAGGATCACCAGGCCGAGCACCACACCGATGCCGAAGGACAGCCGCCAGCCGATGTCCGTGGCGAACAGCGAGGTGTTCAGCAGCGCGATCGAGGCGAACGCGCCCACCGCGGCGCCGATCCAGAAGCTGCCGTTGATGACCAGGTCGATCCGTCCGCGCACCCGGGCCGGGATGAGCTCGTCGATGGCCGAGTTGATCGCGGCGTACTCCCCGCCGATGCCGAAGCCGGTGAAGAACCGGCACAGGAAGAAGAACCACGCGGTCCAGGCCAGACCGCTGACCGCGGTCGCCGCCAGGTAGACCACCAGGGTGACCATGAACAGCTTCTTGCGCCCGTACCGGTCGGCCAGCCTGCCGAAGAAGAGGGCGCCGGCACAGGCGCCCGCCACGTACAGGGCCGCAGCCCAGGTCGTCACCTGACCCGTGCTGATCGCCAGACCGCTGCCGTGCTCCGACAGCCGCCCGGCGATGTTGCCGACGATGGTGACCTCAAGCCCGTCCAGGATCCAGACCGTGCCCAGGCCGATGATGATCCGCCAATGCCACCGCGACCACGGCAACCGGTCGAGCCGTGCTGGAACGTCCGTCTCCACGACTTCGCCGCCACCGCCGCCGACCGCTGCGCTGGTGCTGCTCATGGCACGCCTCCCGGTGGGCTCCGCTTTCCACGACCGCCCCGTCCCTTCCGGGCGGCTTTGGATTCGTCTGCCCGGGTGGCCGTGACTGAACCCAAGCGGCCGGGAAAGATCGACATCCGCATCAGCTCAGCCCGTGCGCCCGTGCGCCCGTCGACCGTCGCATCGAGACGTAGCACCTGCGCCACGGCCAGGCACACCGGTGCCGAGTCGGACCGGCGCGGCGGACAGCCCAGCCACCGCGTTTTCGGATCGTGCCCCGTCGCGGTGGCGGTCAGTGATCACCGGATCACCGTCGAGCACTGACCGCCGAACCGACGTGGGCCAGGGCCAGGGTTCAGCCGAGGCCCAGGGTGCCGGCCACCTGGGCGGCCATCTTGGACTCGCCGAGGGCGTTGGGGTGGACGGGCACGTAGTTGGTTCCGAACAGCAGCGGTTCGATCCAGCGGGTGCCGACCGGCTGGCAGGCGTCGTGGCCGTTGGAGGCGGACGACACGTCGACGTAGGTCGTCCCGGTGGCCTGGGCGGCGCGCTGGATCGCGGAGTTGAGGTGTCCCTCCAGCTCCCGCAGGTAGGGGATGTCACCCGAGGCGATCGGCATCTTGGCGAAGCAGCCGGGGACGGCCGCGGCCGGCACGATCCACGGGTAGCCGATGATGGCGACCCGCGCGTTCGGCGCCTTGGCCTTCACCGCGTTCAGCGCGGCCACCAGGGCCGGGTAGGTGGTGGAGTCGATCTGGTTGTCGAAGGTGGAGCCGTAGAGGGACGAACACGGGTGGCCGAAGCCGAGGGTCACCACGCCCGCCGAACCGCAGGCGAGGATCGCGTCGATGAAGGTGTTGTTGTCATTGCCGCCGATGGTCATCGTGACCAGGTTGGTGCTGCTGCTCAGCGCGTTCAGCTGCGGTGCGACGCCGGGGTACTGCGATCCGGCGAAGTCCTTGGTCTCCGCGCCGCCGCAGGTGACGTCGGTGAGCTTGGCCCCGATCTGGGCGGCGAGGTCGTGCGGGTAGTTCGCCGTCGATCTGGCGCACTCGAGCGGAGCACTCAGGTCCAGCGGGAGCACGCCCGAACCGGCGCTGTAACTGTCGCCCAGAGCAACGTAGTTGACGGTGGAGGCGGCGGACGCCTGGACCGGCGCGGCGATCGCGAGACCGCTGGTCACAGCGGCGGCGACGGCGAGGGCGGCGAGCCGCCAGGGACGGGAGGCAGCACGGATCGACATGGGGGTCTCCTGATTCCGGGGGTGGTCCGTACAGGGGGTGCGGGGGGGTGCGGGGGAGGTGCGGGCATAGCGGATCGACGCCGGGCACAAGGAATGCCCGGCGTCCGGCAGCTGTCAGGGACGCTTCGGCGAAGTTACCGATCGGAAAGTTACTCACGGGTCAGAACATTGACAAGGCTTCTGACACGAATGGCGCATGCCGCTCGCACGGTCGATCCGACACCCCGGAATTGACCCGGGACAGCCGATCAGGCCGAGGTGGTCAGGGCAGCAACACGTCCAAGAGGTGCCGGAGTGCCGGCCTACGCCACGTCCGGGCGTGTCATCAGCGGTGACCGCACGTGCAGTTCCAGGCTGGGGCCGGTCAGGGGCACGGTGCTCCAGGTCGCTGTCGCGGTTCCCGCGTCGGCGTCGACGCTCAGCCGAACGCGGTGGGGGGTGGTGATGACATACAGGTCGGCGACGTAGGTGCTTCCCTGCCACGCGCCCGCGCTGACGATCGGTCGGCCGAGCGGAGCGCTCTCCCGCCAGTCGCCGTGACCGACCTCGACCTCGAGGAGCGATTCGAACCGCACGAGCCATCCGCCGTCGGCGGGATCGACCGTGACCGTGGTGCCGTCGGGCAGTGCCGACCCCTCGGCCGAGGCGTCGAGTCTCGCGCTGACCGCACGTCCCGGTGCGGCCGAACCCGGCACCGGCTGCAGCGACAGTCGCCGCAGCCGGTCGGCGAGGACAGCGTCGTCCTGGGCGCTGTCCGGGTGACCCACACCGGGCAGCAGGCACTGCCACACCGCGTCGAACACCTCCTGGGACTCTCCTTCGGCGGTCACGGCGACGACGAGACCGTGCGACGGGACCACCATGCACTGCTGCCCGTAGGAGCCATGGCCGTGGTAGCCGTGACGCGACATCCAGAACTGGTAGCCGTAGCCGTAGGAGAAGTCCCTCTGGTCCGATCCGTCCAGGATCCACTCACTGGCGATGTGCCGCCTGGTCGCCCGCTCCACCCAACCGCGGGGGACGAGCTGCTGGCCGCCCCACGCGCCTGCGCACCGCAGCAGCTCACCGAAGGCGGCGACGGCCTCGGTCGTCAGATGCAGCCCGTGGAATCCGAAGGCGGCACCGCTGCCCACCCGGTCCCACTCGGCGTGCTCGATGCCCATCGGCGTGAACAGCCGCGCGTCCAGGAACTCCGGAAGACCACGACCCGTGACCCGCTCGACCATCCGGGCCAGGAGGTAGGTCGTCGAGTTGTCGTAGACGTGCCGCGTTCCCTCGACCGCAGCGAACGGCAGACCCAGGAAGCCCTTCGCCAAGTCGTCGGGTTCCCGCTGCCACGCCTCGGCGAGGCTGTCGGCGCGATGCCCGGCCGTCATCGACAGCAGGTGGTGAACCGTGATGCGGCGTCCCTGTTCCGAGACGTCGGCCGGGACGTGGTCGGGCAGCACGTCCACCACGCGGTCGTCCAGCGAGAGCAGTCCGTCGCCGATCGCGAGCCCCACAGCGGTCGAGGTGAACGACTTGGTCAGCGAGTAGAGAAGGTGCGGCCGGTCGGCCGAGTATGGCGCCCACCACCCCTCGGCCACCACGTGACCGCGGTACACGACCATGACGGAATGGCTCTCACCCGATCGCGCTTCGAGCATGTCCAGCATCGCGGCGATCGCACGAGACGATATCCCCGACGCAGACGGCGCCGAACGCGGAAGCAGGATGCGCTGAGACGACATCCCGGCTTTCTAACACACCCGCACAGGGACGCTGAAACGAGTTTCGGCGACACCGCCGCCCGACACCACGTCTGTCGCGGCGATCGGAGGGCAACTCCGACGCCGGGGCCGCCCTCCCCCGCGCGCCCGGTCCCACTCCCCGGCTCGGCGCGCCGGGGAGTGGTGGGTTCCGGGGCGGGTGCGGGGCGGTTCAGTACGCTGTCCGGTGTCCCCCAGCCGTACCGTCCGAGCCCGGAGTCACCTTGGCGCTGTTCCGCCCGCCCTTCCGCCGACGTGCGGACGACGAGCGCTGGAACACGCTGCCCGTGGACGGGGAGGTCCTGGCCGTGGCGCGGACGCTGACCTCGGCGACCCGGGTGCTGGACGCCCTGCTGGTGCTCCCGTCCCGGGTCAGCCTCTACTTCACGGTCAACCCCGGCTCCGCCTTCACCGCCGGTCTCGACGCCTACGCGCAGGCGCTGGAACGGGAGGGGGTCACCGTCCTGCCCTGGCCGGACGCCGTCGCCCGGAGCTTCGACGTGGCGGTGGCCTGCGCGGTGCACCGTTCCATGAGCCGGCTGCGGGCCCCGCTGGTGATCATGCCGCACGGGGCCGGCTACAACCGGCTGGTGCGCCAGTCCACCGGGGACGGCTCCTCCGCCGCCGGGCTGTCGCGGCGCGAGCTCACCCACCGGGGCAAGGTGTTCCCCGCGGTGGTCGGGCTCTCCCACCCGGGGCAGTTCGAGCAGCTGCGGCGCTCCTGCCCGGAGGCGGTGACCCGGGCACAGGTCGTCGGCGACCCGTGCTTCGACCGGATCAGGGACAGCCTGCCGCAGCGCGACCGCTACCGCGCCGCGCTGGGCGCCCTGGACGGGCGCAAACTCGTGGTGGTGAACTCCACCTGGAGCGGGCACTCGTTACTGGGACAGCACCCGGACCTCCCCCTGCGGCTGGTCCAGGAACTGCCGGCCGACGAGTTCGCGGTGGCCCTGGTGCTGCACCCCAACATCTGGGCCCGGCACGACCCGCACAAGCTGATGCGCAGCGCCGAGGCGGCCGGGCTCATGGTCATCCCGCCCCAACGCGGCTGGCAGGCAGCACTGGTGGCCGCGGACTGGGTCGTCGGAGACCATGGATCGGTCAGCTTCTACGGGGCCGCCCTGGACCGGGTCACCCTGCTGGCGGCCACCGGGGAGGCGGAGTTGGACCCGCACTCCCCCACCTACGCCTTCGGGCGGACCGCCCCGCCGCTGGACCCGGGCCGCGACCTGCACGCCCAACTGCTGCTGGCCGCCGAGCAGTACGACGGGGCGGCGCTGCGCGCGGTCACCGACCTGTCGCTGGGCGAGCCGGGACAGGCCACCCGGAACCTGCTCAGGATCCTGGGCCCGTTCGTGGGAGCCGTCTCCACCCCCAAGGACCAGGACTCCCCCGTCCCCTACCCCGACCCGCGTCCGGTCACCGGCCGTCCGACCGCCTACGACGTCACCGGCGAGCGGGACGGACGCGCGGTGCGGATCCGCCGCTACCCGCTGAGCACCGAGCCCGTGGCGGCCCGCGGCTTCTACACCGTCACCTCCGAGGAACCCCGGCTGGGGCTGCGGGCGGTCGCCGAAGTGGTGGTGCGCGAACACCCGCACGGAGAGCTGCCGCCGGCGGCCTGGCTCGCCCTGACGGCGGATCAGCTCCCCGGACTCAACCTGGCGGTCACCGCACTGGACCGGGACTGCGCCCTGGTCCGGCTGCGCTCGGGACTGCTGCTGGAGGCCACCGCGGTCAGGCCCTGGGGCTCCCCGGAGACCGCGCTCGACCCGACGCTGCTGGGCGCGGCGCTGGGTGTGTGGCTGACCCGGGGCGGGTCCGGAGCCGAACTCACCGAGCAGGAGCTGACGGTACACACCGGTGATCGGGTGGCGGTGCGGGTGCGCTTCAGCGCCCGCCCTGGAGACCGGGACTGTCGACCCATCAGCTGACCGATCATCAGCTGGGATTCGGCGGTGCCGGGTCGTCTCGGGGTGCCACCCCCGCCTCCCGGCGCAGTTGCCGCCGCCTGGTCTCGGCGGCCTCCCGGACGGCCGTGTCCCCACTCCCCGTCGCCAGTTCGAGCACCAGCTCGACCGCCTGCGCCTCCTTCGCGATCTGGCCCAGCTCCGCGGCGATCGCGACCGCGTCCCGCGCAGCCGCCAGAGCCTCCGCCGACTCCCCGGTGGCGTGCAGGACCCGGGCCCGGACCAGGGCCAGCCGCATCAGCATCGGCTCGTCGGCCCCGTCCTCGGCGGCGGCCACCGCGCCGTCCAGGACCCGCAGGGCCTCGGCGTGGCGGCCGGCCGCCAGCAGGGCCTGGGCCAGGTTGTAGCTCTGGACCACCAGGCCGTGCGGGTCCCCGGCGTTCGCCGCCAGCGCCTCACCGAAGTCCCGTACGGCCTGCTCCGGGTCGCTCTGGGCCAGGCGCAGCAGGCCCTGCGACTCCCACAGCACCCCGGCCAGGCGCGGGTCGCCCACCAGGCCGAGCTTCTCCTGGGCCAGGTCCAACTGCTCCTGGGCGGCCGGGTAGTCGGCCATCTCGTAGTGGGCCCGCGCCAGTTGGTTGCGCATCCGGATCTCGGCGTCGGCCCGGCCCTCCCACTGGGCCGCCTCCACTCCCAGCCGGTGCGACTCGATCCAGTCCGCGAAGTGCTTGCGGGAGTGGTAGAGCGCCCACAGCGACTCGCACAGCTGCCAGACCTCCTCGTGCCAGCCCCGGTCCGCGGCCGTGTGCAGCACCGCCAGCAGGTTGCCGCGCTCGGCCTGGAGCCAGGCCAGCGCGGCGGCCCGCCCGGTCGGCGCCCGCTCCACCGACCCGGCGTCGGGGGCGGGCTGCAGCCGGAACCGCTTCCCCAGCACCTGGCGGTCCGCCGCGGCTGCCTGGTCGCGGTAGAACGCCACGATCTGACGCAGCACCAGCTCGCGCTGCTCCGGCGGCCAGGCGTGGTGCGCCCGGCGGCGGGCGTGCAGCCGCACCAGGTCATGGGCGCGGTAGCGGTCCTCTCCGCTGTCGTCGTCGACGCTCTCGTCGATCAGGTGGGCGTGCAGCAGCTCCTCCACCGCCTGCTCCACCGACCGGACCCCGGCGGCCCGAGCCAGCTCCGGGGTGAACAGCGGACCGGGGTGCGTCCCGATCACGTAGTACAGCTCGCGGGCCGGATCGGACAGGTGCGCGTAGACCGACTCGAACGCCTCCTCCACCCCGGCCTCCCTCCCTCCGACCTGCCCCGCCTGCCCCGCCTGCCCCGCCTGCTCCGCCGACACGGGCCCGGCCGACCCGACGCCCCCAACGCCTCCGGCCGCTCCGGCCTCCCCCGCCGAGAACGGCTCCGGATTCCGCTGCCGTTCCGCGAGTTCGGCCACCACCCGGCCCATCCGCATCCGGCTACGGGTGATCATCTGCGCGCCGACCGCCTGCAACGCCAGCGGCAGCCCGCCGCACAGCCGGACCAGCTCCAGCAGCTCGCCCTCGCTACCCCGCTCCTCCCCCAGCCAGCAGCGCACCAGCTCACTGCCCGCGTCGGCGCTGAGCGGGCCGACGGCCACCGGCCTGGCGCCCTCCAGCACCAGGGCCTCCAGCCGGGTCCGCCCCGCAGCCACCACCAGCCCCGAGGAGGGCGTCAGCGCCCTGGCCTCGGCGGCGTGCTCCACCCCGTCCAGGAAGACCAGCAGGCGCCGGTCCGCGGTCACCGTCCGGTACAGGTTGGCGCGTTCGCCCAGCGAGGCGGGGATGAAGTCCTCGCGCACGCCCAGGGCGCGGACGAAGCCGCCCAGCACCTCGCCCAGGTCCACCCCGCCCGCCCGCCGGACCGCCCCCAGGTCCGCGTACAGCTGCCCGTCCGGGAAGCGCTCCCGCCGCTGGTGGGCCCACTGGGCAACCAGCTCGGTCTTGCCGACCCCGCCCAGCCCGGTGCAGGTGACCACGACGGGCCGGTCCGCACTGCGCTCCAGCGCCTCGTGCAGGGCCTCGTTCAGCGCCGCGATCTCGGCCTGCCGGTTGACGAACACGGCGCGCGGCGCCCGGATCTGGCGCGGTGTCAGCGGCGCCGGCGGCGGGGCGGGGGCCGGGGCGGCGTGGACGTGGACCTGGTCGATGGAGCCGGCCTGGACGAAGGCCCCCTCGAACACGCCGCCGGAGACGGTGTTGTCGACCGCGCCCCGACCCACCGCCCCCAGACCCACCGCGCTCCCACCCGCATCGCGGCCCACGGCCATCCGTTGTCTCCCTCCGGGCGGCGCGGCGCTCCCCGCACAGTTCACCAGCAGTCAGCCTACGGTGTCGGCACGGCCGGACGGCTCCCTTGGCGAAGACCCGACACGCGGTGTCCCGGGCGGCGGCCCGACGCGGCAGAACGGGCCCGATGGCCTAGGTTTGGCCTTTGGTAACCTGCTCCGGTCCCGTCGGGGCCCCGAATCGAATGGTGACGGCTCAGCTGTATGGGTGCTGGAAGCATGGCCGCGAGCCGCGAGCGGGCCTGATGTCGACACCTCCCCTGATGCCGACACGTCCGCGGGGCCGCTGTGCGCGCTGACGTCGCCGAGTGGAGGGGCCTCGGCGCCGACGCGCCGCGGTGGCGCACGTTCACACCCGAACGCCGACTGCTGGTCGCCGCCCGGACGGTGACCTCCGCGGTCCGGGCGCTGGAGGTGCTGCCGCTGCTGGTGCGCGGCGATCCGCGGGTCGACGTCGTCTTCGCCTACGACCCGGGGTCGGCGTTCCACCACGGCGTGCTGGACCTCCTGCACGAGCACCGCTGCCGGGTGCTCCCCTGGCACCAGATCGGTGAGGCGGACCCGCACCTGGTGCTGAGCGCCAGCGAGAATCTGGACCTGCCGGACGGCGACTGCCCGCTGCTGGTGCTCCCCCACGGCATCGGCTTCCAGAAGCAGGTGCCCGACTCCCGCGGGCCGCTCACCCGGCTCTCCGGGCTGGTGCCGGAACGGCTGCTGCCGCGCACCTGGCTGGCCGTCTCGCACCCGGACGAGCTGCGGCAGCTGGCCGCGCTCGACCCCCGCGCCGCCGAACGGGCGGTGGAGCTGGGTGATCCGTGCTTCGAGCGGCTCCGGGCCGGCTTGGGCAGCCGACCGGCCTACCGGGCCGCGCTCGGCGTCCAGGACCGGCAGCGGCTGGTCGTGCTCAGCTCGACCTGGGGCCCCACCTCGCTGCTCGGACGCGACCCGGCCCTGCCGTCCCGGCTGCTGGCGCAGCTGCCGCTGGACGGGTACCGGGTCGCCCTGGTCACTCATCCCAACGTCAGCTCCTGGCACGGCAGTTGGCAACTGGACTCGCTACAGGCCGACGCCGTGGCGGCGGGCCTGGCGCTGGTGCCGCCCACCGCGGGCTGGCAGGCCGCGGTCACCGCCGCCGACGTGCTCGTGGGCGACCACGGCTCGGTGACGCTGTACGGGGCGGCCCTGGGCCGACCGGTGCTGCTGGCCGCCTTCGGCAGCGACGCGGTCCCCGGCACGGCCGGCTCCCTGCTCCGGCACACCGCGCCGCACCTGGACCCGGACCGTCCCCTGGCCGGACAGCTCGCCTCCGCCGTCCACGACCACCGACCGGAGCAGGGGCGGCGGCTGGCCGAGCGCGCGTTCGGCTACGGCGAGGGCGCCGTCGACCGGCTGCGGGAGACCCTGTACGGGCTGCTGAAGCTGTCCGAGCCGGACGCCCTCGTCCCCCGGCTGGCCTTCCCGGTGCCGCGGCTCACCCTCCCGCGGCCCCCCGCCGCACTGGTCGACACGACCTGCGCGCCGTCGGCCCAGGACCCGCTGGACCAGGGCCGGGCCGTGGTGGAGGTACGGCGGCGACCCGCCGCCGTCTCGGCCGCGGACCGGGAGCCACCGCCCCGCGACGGGTTCCGGCACCTGTCCTGTGCCCAGGACGAACCCGACCTGCAACTGCTGCACAGCGCCTCGGTGGTGCACCGGGCCGCCCCGGCCGCCACCGCGGTCGCGGCCAGGCGCTGGGCCCTGGCGGTGCTGGAGGACTTCCCCGGGTGCAGGCTGGCCGCCGTGCCGGTGGACGGCGGCTTCCTGCTCTCAGTGCGGGGCGGACGTCTGGTGCGGGCCTCGGTGACCGGAGGCGGGGCGGATCCCGGGCTGGTCGCCGCGGCCCTGTACAGCTGTCTGCGGGCGGGGATCCGGGTCGACGACGTCACGGTGGAGCTGCGGGTGGGCGACCGGGAGCTGGACGTGGCGCTGCGAGCCTTGCCCTGAAGGGCACCTGAACGGCCGTCAGGCCCATGCCCCCGAACTAACGTCAGCCCGACCGTGTCTGAATGGCCGTCAGCCTTCCAGCTTCTGACCAGCCGTCAGCCCTCCACCGCACCGCCGTCGGCGGCTGGACCGCTGTCGGCCGTCGGCGGCAACGCGTCCAGCCGGGTGCGCAGCACCGCGGCCTGGGGGCTGCCGCCGTCGCGGTGGACCTGCCAGGCCCGCTCCAGCTGGAAGCGGACCTCGGCATCGGCGCTGCCCCCGGCCTCCAGCAGGTCCGCCAGCTCCACCCGGGCCTGCGCCTCGTAGTGGGTGGCGTCCAGGGCGCACAGCCGGTCGGCAGCCGCCGCCAGGTCAGCGGCTGCCGCCCCGACCTCCCCGGTGCGGATCCGGGCCCGTCCGCGTGCCGCGATCGCCCGTGCCGTCATCCGGGCGTCCCCGCAGGCCTGGAGCCCGGCGACGGCCTGCTCCAGCGTCGCCACCGCCGCTGCGCCCCGGCCGGCCGCGCTCTGCGCGCCGCCGAGGAACAGCAGGGCCAGCGCCGCACCGCGCGGCTCCCCGGCCTGCTCGCTCAGTTCCAGGCAGCGGACGAAGGCCTCCTGCGCGCGCTCCAGGTCGTGCCGCTCCAGGTAGCGGCCCCAGAACTCCTGCACCGATGCCCGCAGCAGCAGATGCCCGCTCAGTTCGGCGCAGAGCAGCGCGCGTTCCAGCTGGGTTCGGGCCTCGTCGTCCTGCCCCAGGTCGAGCAGCGGGCGGGACAGCATGCTGCGCAGGCGCGCCTCGGCGTCGGGGCGACCGTCCCGCGCGGCGGCGGCTGCGCCGGTCCGCAGCACCTCCTGCCATTCACCCAGGTGGCGGTGGTGCAGGTAGAGCGCGGTGACGACCTCCGCCAACTGCCAGGCGGGACGGTCCCAGCCGTAGCGCTCGGCCTCGCGCAGGACCGCGAGCAGCGCCGGGCGCTCCGCCTCCAGCCAGGCCAGCGGGCTCCTCGTGCCGTCGGCGAAGGGGTCAGGGGCCGTGCCGACCAGCGCGCCGAGGTCGGCGACCCGCAGCCGGTCGGCCCGGATCGCGCGGTCAGCCAACGCGCTGAGCTGCAGGTAGTGGGCCAGGACCCGGGCCGGGACGGCGGTCCGCTGCTCCGGGTCGTCCTCGGCCTCGGCCAGGGCGCGGGCATGCAGCCGGACCAGGGAGTGCAGCCGGTAGCGGTCGTCGGGTTCGGGTTGCAGCAGCCCCGCCTCGACCAGCTCGTCCAGACCCCGCCGGGCGGCGGAGGGCGCCAGCCGGAGGGCCGCGGCAACCGTCCCGGCGTCGAACAGGGGGTACGGCAGCAGGCCGAGCAGCCGGTACAGGCGGCCCTGCCCGGCGGACAGGTCACGATAGGCGAGGTTGAACGCACCGGACACGCTGCTCTCCTTGTCGCCCGCGACACCGGAACCGCCGCTGCGACCGGACAGCGCCGCCAACCGGTCCGACTCGTCCGCGAGTTCGTCCGCCAGCGTGGCCGGGGTCAGCCAGCGGTGCCGGTTCAGCCGCGCGGCCACCACCCGCAGTGCCACCGGCAGGCCGCCGCACAGGTCGACCAGGCGCTCGGCCTGGTGCGGGTCCGCGTCGAACGCACCCGCGCCCGCACCGGCGAGCCGGGCCAGCAGCCGGGCCCCGGACACCCGGTCCAGCGGCGCCAGCGCCAGCAGCCGGGCCCCGTCCAGGGAGAGTTCCCCCAGGACCGCGGTGCTGGTGGCGAGCACCGCGCTGCCGGGGCTGCCCGGAGCGAGCGCGGAGATGTGGCCGGGCTCGGTGACGTCGTCCAGGACGATCAGCAGCCGCCGCCCGGCGCACTGGGAGCGGTACAGCGCCAGGCGTTCGGCCAGGGTGGACGGGAGGTAGTCCTCGGCCACGCCCAGCGCCCGCAGGCACCAGGCGGCGGCCTCGGCCAGGTCCCCGCCGATCTGGTGCCTGCGCAGCGCGGCGAAGTCGACGAACACCTGGCCGTCCGGGAAGCGGTCACGGGCCCGGTGCGCCCACTCGCACGCGGTGGCCGTCTTGCCGACCCCGGGCAGCCCGCTCAGCAGCCCGACGGCGTCCTCGTCCGCGCGGGTGTGCTGGTCGAGCCAGCCGTCCAAGGACGCGAACTCCGCGCTGCGGTTGACGAAACTCCTGGCCCGGGGGATCTGGTCGGGCTTGGCGCGGCCGGCCTGGGCGGCATGGTCACAGGCGAAGACGATCCCGCCGTGGTTGTGCCCGATCTGGACGTGGGCCCCGTGGACCGTGGCCGACGACTGGTTGGTGATCTCGTCGCTGCCGTGCTCGTGCCCCATCGAACCCCCGATTCGTGATGGCCTGTCAGGGGCCGGTTCCCACGCTACCGGACGGCCGCGACCCGGGCGGGTCGAAGACCGGACGGCGCGAGGGGCGTGTCCCCCGCCCTCCTCCTGCGCCGCTACCGCGCGGCGGGTCCCGGTCCCGCGTGGAAGACCTGGCCGCCGTGCATGTCCCGACCCATGATCACCGTGCCGTGCACGACACCGCCGCTGAGCGTGTTGTTGACCACCGTGCCCTGCTGCTCCGCCGGACCCTGGCCGACCTCGTCCAGCAGTGCCCGCAGCTCCGCCGCCGCGGCCGGGTCCGACTGGAGCACGCGGCGCAGCCGACTGCGCCACTCCGCCTCCACGTCCGCGACCGCCGTCTCGTCGCCCGCCTGCCGGGCCGCGACCAGCTCCGTGCGGGAGGCCTCCAGATCCGCGGTGACCGCGGCCGGATCCGCGCCACGCGCGAACAGCCGCCCGATCCGGTCCCTGGTCTGGGTCCACAGGTCGGTCGCCATCAGTCCGACGATCGTCGTGGCCCCCGACCCCACCAGCCCGGCCAGTTCCGCGTCCATGCTGTCTCTCCCCCTGTGAGTACGTGTCGCCGACCAACCGTAGGCGCTGGTGGCGCCGTTGGGGAAGAGTGCCCGGGGCCGGGCCGGGGCCGGCCGCGAACCGGCGGATGCCGGGGTTGTGGTCGGTGGTGTCGATGCTGGCGAGCCGCCCGTCGGCGGAGATCCGCCCGTTCCAGGCCTCGTCCGGCGAAGTGAACAGGCGCTTCGGCGCGTTGGCGGCGGCGGTGCTGACCGGTCAGAGGCCGAAGTGATCGGGTGCGGCGGCGGTGATCACGGCGCGGTCCCCCCGGCAGGCGGTCCCGATGCCGCGCAGGGTGTAGGTGCGGCAGGTCCGGGGTGAGGTCGCGGCTGTCGCCGCCGTCCAGTGAGGTAGCCCAGACGTGGCCGAGCCTCCGAGCAGCCGAACTGGCCAAGGCAGCAGGACGACAGGCCACCGCCGACGCGGTTGCGCGACGCGATCAGGCCGGAGGCCGCGGCTGACCCGCAGCTGTGGAGGGCCCCGTCGGCCCGCGCTGTCAGCGACGCCCCGCCGCACTGGAGTTGGCGAGGTGGGCGACTCCGGAGAGGAAGACCTCGATGCCGAGGGTGTAGAAGGCGTCCGGTTGTTCGCAGGTGGTGAGGGCCGGAGCGGCGGCGACCAGGTGCGGGTAGCGGGTCGGGTCGAGGGAGAGGAACGCGGCCCGTCGGGAGCGTTCCTTCTCGGCCTGTTCGTCGGCGGCGACGCCGGGCTGCGGCGCGCCCGGTTCGCTGCCGACCAGGGAGATCAGGGTCCACAGCGCCTGGAGGCTGAGCTGGGCGCCCTGCTCGGGGGTGAAGCCCAGCCGGTCGAAGACCCCCAGCGTGGTCTCGGTGACATCGAAGCACGGCTTGTTGCGCCCCGCGCCGGTCCGGGTGAGCAGCGGGGCGGCCTGCGGGTGTGCGCGGAGCACCGCCAGCATCGCGGCGAACAGTGAGCGGAGCTGCTCCAGGGGTTCGAGGCCGGGATCGGTGTCGACGTCGGCAAGGCTCCAGAGGCGTTCGGACACGGCCAGCAGCAGTTCGTCCTTGTTCTTGACGTGCCAGTAGACCGCCATCGGCGTGAAGCCGAGCGACTGGGCCAGCCGCCGGATGGTCAGCGCCTCCATGCCTTCGGCGTCGAGCAGCCTGAGCGCGCCGTCCACCAGCGTGTCCTTGCTGAGCTTCGGCTCCACCACCCGACCCCACCTCCGTCCGACCGCGCCGATTGACAACTGTACGGCATACAGGGTTTCCTGGGCCGCGTAACTATACGTCGTACAATAACGCTGTACAGGAGCCGGGCATGCCGCTGCCGTCCAGGCGCTGGGGGACCCTCACCGGAGTCTCGCTGGCGTCGTTCATGACCTTCCTCGACAACAACGTGGTCAATGTCGCGCTCCCCTCCGTCCAGCGTGACCTGCACCTTTCCCTCTCCGGCCTGGAGTGGGTGGTCAGCGCCTACATCCTGGTGTTCTCCGGCCTGATGCTCGTCGGCGGCCGTCTGTCCGACCTCTACGGCAGGCGTCGGATGTTCCTGACCGGACTGGCCGTGTTCACCGCGGCCTCGCTGCTGAGCGGGCTGGCCGGAAGCGAGTCCGTGCTGATCCTCGGCCGGGCCCTCCAGGGCGTCGGCGCGGCGATGACCATGCCGTCGACGCTGGCGATCATCTCCGCGACGTTCACCGACCCGAAGGAGCGGGCCCGCGCGATCGGCATATCGTCGGCGTCCGGCGCGCTCTCGCTCGCCCTCGGCCCGCTCACCGGCGGCTTCATCAGCCAGCACTTCCCCTGGGGCTGGATCTTCCTGATCAACGTGCCGATCGGTGTGGCCGCCATCGCCGTCGCCGCCTACTCGATGCCCGCGCAGCGTCCGGTCGGCGGACGTTCGCTGGACGTCCCCGGGCTGCTGGCCTCGACGCTGATGCTGTTCCCGCTCACCTACGCGCTCATCGAGGGCCACGACCGGGGTTGGTCCTCGCCGCTGATCCTGGCCGCGTTCGCCCTGGCCGCGGCGGCCTTCGGGACGTTCCTGGCGGTGGAGGCCCGCACCGCCGACCCGATGGTGGACCTGTCGCTGTTCCGGTCCGCGGTGTTCAGCGGCGGCAATGCCGCGCTGGTCCTGTGGGGCTTCGGGGTGATGGGGGTGTACTTCTTCACCGCGATGTACCTGCAGAACGTGCTGGGCTTCTCCCCCACCCGGGCAGGCGCGGCGTTCGTGCCGATGGCGCTGCTGATGGCGGTCACCGCGGCGATCGCCGCCCCGGTCTCGCACCGGTTCGGGGCGGCCCGGGTGGTCGGCTCCGGCCTGACCCTGATCGTGGTCGGACTGCTGCTGGCCGCACGGGTCGGCGAGCACGGGAGCTTCCTGGACCTGATGCCCGCGTTCGTCGCCCTCGGGATCGGCTCCGGATTCACCATGATGCCGCTGAACGGCGCGGTCATCGCGGTACTGCCGCCGGAGCGGGCGGGCGCCGCCTCGGGCATCCTGAACACCGGCCGCGAGGTCTCCGGGCTGCTCGGCGTCACTGTCATCGGCGCGATCCTGACCGGGCGTCAGTCCTCGTCGCTGCGCGGCGGCGCGACCCCGCTGCACGCGTTCCTGGACGGCTACCGGTTCGCCATCGTCATCGCCGCGGTGATCGTGGCGATCGGCGTCCCGGTGGCGCTGACCACCCTCCGCGGCGCTCCCCGCCGCAGGCAGCCGACACCACCGCTCAGCACCGCCCCCAGCCCCGGCCTGGAGAACGCGGGCTAGAACCCCCGGGCGGGTGGGCAGGTTCGTCTTCGTGGCGGCGAGCAGGTAGAACTACTCACATGCGCGAACCTCAGCCCGCACCGGATCTGGTCGACGTCGACGAGGTGGTGGACGCCATGGTGACCGCCTCCCGGGTGCTGGTCGCCGTCTCCGCCCGCTCGCTGGCGGCGATCGAGGAGGCGCTGACCGTCCCTCAGTTCCGGATGCTGGTGGTGCTGGACAGCGGCGGCCCCACCAATCTGACCGGGTTGGCGGAGCAGTTGGCGGTCAACCCGTCCACCGCGCTGCGGATGGTCGACCGGCTGACCGCCGCCGGGATGGTCGCCCGCGACCACGATCCCGCCGACCGGCGCGTGGTGCTGCTGACCGCGACCGCCGCCGGACGCCAGGTGGTGCGCCAGGTCACCGACCGCCGTCAGGCGGAGATCACCAGGATCGTCTCGACCATGCCCGCCGAGAGCCGCGGCCCGATGGTCGCCGCGCTACGGGCGTTCGCCCGGGCCGCCGGGGAGGAGCCGGTCGCTCCCGGCAGCGGCGGCTCCGGCTCCGCCGGCGGTTCCGGCACCCGCCCCGGCTCAGACTCCGGCCTGGGGCTGCCCGGCTGGACCTGACGGAACCGGGACGACGGCGGCGACCGGGCCAGCGGGGTTCAGGCCAACGACCGCGTCGTCCTGCTCCGGCGCGTCCAGGTCGACGCCCCTGCGGCGCAGCTTCGCGGTGTAGACGGTCTCGTGGGACAGGGCCCGGCTGACGCCGGTCGCCAGCACGATGGCGGTCATCAGCGGCAGGATGATGCTGTACTCCCCGGTCAGCTCGAAGAGGATGATCACCGCCGTAATCGGCGCGCGGGCCGCACCGGCGAAGACCGCGCCCATCCCGACCAGGCCGTACGCGCCGACCGGTCCGGCGACGTCCGGCAGCAGGTCGTGGGCGGCGATCCCGAAGGCCGAGCCCAGCATCGCGCCCATGAACAACGACGGGGCGAAGACGCCGCCGGAGCCGCCGATGCCGATGGTCAGGCTAGTCGCCACGATCTTCCCGACCAGGAGCAGCAGCAGGAAGCCGATCACGTACCTGCCGCCCACCGCGTTCTCCAGCACCGGGTAGCCGACCCCGTACATCTCCGGCAGGAGCAGCAGCAGCACGCCCAGCAGCAGGCCGCCGACCGCGGGGCGGGCCCACTCGGGGCCGCGCCAGAGCGCGTCGCAGGCGTCCTCGATCCGGTAGAGCACCTTGCTGAAGCCCACCCCGAGCGCCCCGGCGACCACGCCGAGCAGGGCGAACAGCAGGTACTGGGACAGGTGGTCGACCTGGAGCGCGGGCAGGTGCAGGAAGGGGTGGTTGCCCAGCGCCGCACGGCCGATGACGCTGGAGGTGACCGACGCGAGCACCACCATGCCGAAGGACTCGGCGGTGAAGTCGCGCAGGATCAGCTCCATCGCGAAGAACACCCCGGCCAGGGGCGCGTTGAAGGTGGCCGCGATACCGCCCGCCGCTCCGCAGGCGACCAGGATCTTCAGCCGGTCCTCGGCGACCCTGACCCACCCGCCCAGGCTGGACCCGAGCGCGGAGCCGATCTGCACGATCGGCCCCTCCCGCCCCACCGACCCGCCGCCGCCGATGCACAGCGCCGAGGCCAGCGACTTGACCAGGGCCACCTGCGGCGCGATCCGGCCACCGCGCCGGGCGACCGCGTACATCACCTCGGGCACCCCGTGGCCGCGGGCCTCGCGGGCGTAGCGCTGCACCAGCGGCCCGTAGACCAGTCCGGCCAGGACCGGCGCCAGCAGCACGAACCAGCGCCCCAGCCAGGGCACCTGCGGGTTGGCGGCGTGACCGGCGGCGGAGTAGTCGGCGTGGCCGGACAGCAGCAGCGTGAACGTCTTGATCATCCAGCGGAACGCCACCGCGCCCAGCCCGGCCCCTGCGCCCACCAGCAGTGCCAGGGCCAGCAGCCCGCCTTTGGACTCCTGGAGCAGCGTCAGCAGCCGAGCCGGGGAGGGCCTCACCGGGGAAGGGTGCACGGTGGCGTCGTCATCCATATTTGCATTATGCAATGTTTGCATGGACAAAAGGAAGCCGGGGCGCCCGCCACCGCCGCTGGGAGGTGGCGGGCGCCCCGGCAGGCGTGCCCCGACCGGTCAGTCCGCGACGGGGACGGTGACGCTGTAGTGGTAGTAGCCCAGGAGCGGGTGGCTGGAGTTGTCGGCGTCGCTGACCGGCTCCTCGCGGACGTTGGTGCCGGTGTCGAAGGCGTTGTACATCATCGGGACGCCGCTGACGGTGCCCGCGTAGATGCCGACGTGGTCGGTGTTGCCGGTGCTCAGACCGAAGAAGATCAGGTCACCGGGGACCGCCTTGCTCAGCGGGACCAGGGTCGCCAGCGGGTTGGCGATCTCGTTGTCGGTGCTGCCGGAGCCGAGGACGTCCCGGTTGGCGGCCTCCGCGTACATCAGCCGGGCGAAGCCGGAGCAGTCCAGGCCCACCGTGTGCGAGCCGTAGCAGACGCCGTTGTCGTAGCCGGCGTCCGGCGCGATGCACTGGCCGATGCCCGGTCCGGGGGTGGTCGCGTGTCCGCCCGCGTAGGAGTACGGCATCGGCGGGCTGGTGGCGATCATCGCCTTTGCCGCGGCGACCACGTACGGCTGGATCGGCTGGCCCTGACCCGGGCAGCCGGTCGGCGGGCAGTAGTACGCGCCGTCGTTGTAGAGCGCGGCCTTGGTCTGTGCGCCGACCTGGCCGTCCACGCCGATGCCGCGCGCGGCCTGGTAGGACTCCACCGCGGCGACGGTGTGCACGCCGAAGTCGCCGTCGACCGCGAGGTGCGCGCCCCAGGAGTTCAGGAAGCTCTGGAGCGTGGTCACGCAGCCGTCGTGCTCGTTCGCGGCCATGTTGGCCGGGCAGGAGGACGACCGCAGGTTCAGCGGGGCCGGTGCGCCGGGCGCGGTGCTGACGCCGCCGTAGAGGGCGGCCTTGGTCTGCACGCCGACCTGGCCGTCCGGGTGCAGGCCGTTGGCGGTCTGGAAGGCCTTCACCGCCGCCAGGGTGTTGGCGCCGAAGTCGCCGTCCACCGAGATGCTCGCGCCGTGCGCGACGAGCAGGCTCTGCAGCGTGGTGACGCAGCCGTCCAGCTCACCCCCGGCGATGTTCGCCGGGCACTGCGAGGACTGCAGGTTGATCGCCGGCGGCCCCTGGGTGCTCAACCCGTAGAGGGTGGCCTTGGTCTGCGGGCCGACCTGGCCGTCCACGCCGATGCCCTGCGCGGTCTGGAAGGCCTTGACCGCCGCCACCGTGTCCGCGCCGAAGCCGCCGTCGATCGACAGGTGCGCGCCCTGGCGGTCCAGCAGGCCCTGGAGTTCGGTGACGCAGCCGTCGTCCTCGCCGGTGACCATGTTCGCCGGGCACTGGGCCGAGGTCAGCGTGATCGGGTCGGGGACGGAGCCGGAGCTGACGTACAGCGCGGCCTTGGTCTGCGGGTCGACCTGGCCGTCCACGCCGATGCCGGTCTCGGACTGGAAGGTGCGGACCGCGGCCACGGTGCCGACGCCGAAGCTGCCGTCCACGCCGAGGCCGAAGCCGTGGGTGTTGAGCAGCGTCTGCAGCTCCACCACGCAGCCGTCGTTCTCGCCGGTGACCAGCTTCGTGGGACAGGAGGCGGAGTTGAGGTCGATCGGGGCCGGGGTCGCCATGGCCGGCGACGCCAGGCCGCTGACCAGGACCGCGCCCAGGGCGACCGGGAGCAGGGCGCGGCGCGCTGCCCTCAGGCGGGATCGGCTGAGTTTCACAGGGGTCTCTCTCGGGTCGTCGGATGCCGGAGTTCGGAAAATCGGTTCTTTTTCAACAAGGCTGACGTTGTGTCAGAAGTCCTCGGAGTTGCTCCAGGCCGTGTCGGTGCCGTTCGCGTAGTGCATCGAGACGCCCGCGAACAGGCCGCGCCCGCTGGCGCTGTACTCGTAGGTGGTCACGCTCGACGTGCCGTACTGCTCGTGGACGCTGGACACGTTGTAGTCGACGTCGGGCGTGGAGTTGTTCGCGGCGAAGAGCACCCCGGAGCAGTAGTAGCCGCTGGGCAGGCCGCTGGCGGTGATCGTGACTGATGCTGTGTCAGCCGCCCCGTCCACGTTCAGGGTTGCCTTGCAGGAGCCGCCGCCGCCGTACTGGGTGGTGCTGAGGTTGCCGATCAGGTAGTCGAGGGTGCCCTTGGTAATCGGCCCCACCTGGCCGTCCACCGAGACGTTGGTGATGAAGCCGTGCATCGTGGTCTGGTACGACTCGACCGCGGCGAGGGTGTGGGCGCCGAAGTCCCCGTCCACGCTGAGGCCGTAGCCGAGGGTGTTCAGGCGCTCCTGGAGGTAGGTGACACAGCCGTCGTTCTCGCCGTCGGTGAGGCTTTTCGGACAGGACGTGCTGTTGTAGTTGATCGCGGACGGGGTCGCGGACGCGGTCGGCGCGGCGATCAGCAGCAGCGCGACGGTGGCGCCGGTCGCCAGGGCGGCTCTGAACACGGTGGCTCCAGGGGGGTTGAATGAACGGCAAGAGGTGGGTGAGAACATCCCGGCGGGACGTCTCCCGCAGCGGAGGGACGGGCCGAGCCTGACGGCTGCCGGTCCGACCCACCAGCCCGATCGGACATCTGCCGGGTTCACGGGTCGTCAGCCACTCTGACCTGCGGCTGAGTTGACCCGGACGACGGTGTGACGGGTCGTCGGCAGCGGTTCCCGAATGACAGGTTCCACACAAAACCCGGGCTCCCCGCACATCCCGACACCTGGTGGCGCTACGATCCCGGCCGAGGCCTCAGGGGAGTCTCGTTGGGGGAACGGAGTGGTGGGAATGGCGCGTTGGAAAGCACTGCCTGCTGAGCTCGACCCGGCAGCGGTGGAGTTCGTCGGGGAACTGCGCCGCTTGAAGGACGGCAGCGGACTGACCCAGCGGCGCCTGGCGGCCCGCACGGGCTACAGCGCGTCCTCCTGGGAACGGTATCTGGGCGGCAGACTGCTGCCCCCGCGCGAGGCGGTCGAGGCACTGGCCGCGTCGGCGGGAGCGGACCCGGTGCCCCTGCTGGCCCGGCACGAGGCCGCGGCGGAGACCTGGCGCCGCGGGACGGCCACCGCAGCGGAGGACCCGGTCACCGTCGGGGCCTCCCCCGCCGAAGCCTCCGTAGTCGCCGGAGCCACCGCCGCCGCCTCGACTGCCGACGACGCAACGGGCGGTGACCTGGACCCGGCCGAACCGGACCGAGGCGCACCGGCGGTCGCCGCACCGGCGGCCCCCGCGGCAGTCGCCAGGCGCGGGCTGCGGGCCCGGTTCGTCCTCACCGCAGTAGTGTCGGCGGCCCTGGGCGCCACGGTCTCGGCGCTGGTCGCCAATTCAGGTCCGGTCAGGACCACCCCTCCGGCCGCGCACAGCACCGTAGTGGTGGCCTCGCAGATCCCCTACACCTGTACCTACGCCCGCCGGGACGGGCTCTGGTACGCGGGGAACAGCAGCACCGTAACCGACCCGCTGCAGGTCGACATGTACGGGCCCAAGGTGGCCGAACTGCAGTGCCTGCTGCAACGCGCCGGGTTCTCCCCCGGCGGCGTGGACGGCAACTTCGGCCCGCTCACCGAGACCGCGGTGCTCCAGGCGCAGAAGGCCCTCCACCTGGACATCGACGGACAGGTGGGCCCCAAGACCTGGGCGGCGCTGCGCGGATGAACCAGCCACCCGCTGAATGCACCCGCCTCGCCGTCGAACTCCAGGCCCTGCGCAAGCGCTCCGGCCTGGCCCTGGCCGCATTGGCGGCCGACTCGCCCTACAGCAAGTCGTCCTGGCAGCGCTATCTGTCCGGTCAGTCGCTGCCGCCCTGGTCGGCCGTGCTGTTCCTGTGCCGCGCGGCCGACCAGCCGGAGGCGCGGGCTCGGGCGCTGTGGGAGCTGGCCGAGCGGGCCTGGAGCCGCCGCACCGCGACCCATCCGCATACCGCCGCGGTGCCGCCGGGAGCGGCCGAGCCGACCGGGGCGCCGACCCCGGTGCCCGGCGCGGCCGAGCCGCCGACGGCCGACCCGGCCGCGCCGTTGACCCCGGCCCCGGCCCCGGCCGACCCTCCCCCCGCCCGCCCCCGGCTCCGGGCCCGCATCGCCGCGACCTCAGGCCTCGCCGCGCTGCTCGTCGGCGCGGCCTTCAGCCTGGCCGTCGCGAACAACCAGAGCGATCACCGGACCTCGACCGGGTCCCCCTCCGCCGGGGCCTCCTCCGGTTTCCACGTCGGCTGCACCGGCACCCGCTGCACCGCGATGGACCCCGGGACCACCGGCTGCGGCGTCTCACCGGAGACCCTGCTGCACCAGCAGATCCCGGGCGGGTTCGGCCTGGAGATCCGCTACAACCCGCTGTGCCGCGCGGCCTGGGCCCGAGCATGGAACGCGGCCCCGGGTGACGTGCTCACCCTCAGCATCCCCGGTCAGCCGACGCAGCGGCTCACCGTCGCCCACCCCAGCAACCTCGACCCCTTCGTCTACACCCCGCTGATCGCCGCGCCCACCAGCGGCGCGACCCTGACCGCCTGCATCGCCGCGCCCAGCGCCGCACCCAGGTGCTACTCCACCCGACGGCCCTGACCAGCGCCGACGCGGACGCCGACGCGGACGTGGACGCATAGGCTGGGCGAATCGCCGTCCATCGGGGCCGACCGGAGGGAATCGCCATGGCCGCCGCTGCCAAGACCGTCGCCGAGAAGCTCGTGATCAAGCCAGGGCACACCGTCTGGCTGTCCCACCCGGACCGGGTCGGCCTGCTCGGCCCGCTGCCCGCGGGCGTCGAGGTCGGCACCCGGCTCGGGGACGCGGACGTCGCCGTCCTCTTCGCCGACGACGCCGCGTCGATCCGGGCGGTCCTCACCGAGCACAGGGCCGACGTCGCGACCCGGCCGGTGCTGTGGGTCGTGTATCCGAAGGCGAACAGGACCGACGTCAACCGCGACTCGCTGTGGCCGATCCTCGCCGGGTTCGGGGTCCGTCCGGTCTCCCAGGTCGCCGTCGACGCGACCTGGTCGGCGCTCCGCTTCCGCGCCTACAAGGAAGGCGAAGCGCCGTTCGCACCCGGCTCGTGACGAGCGTCGCAGACCGGAGCGCCCCAGTGACGGGGCGTCAACTCCCGGTCTCCGCAACCGCCTCCGCCCTCAGCGCGGCCCGCTCGTCGGCCTCGGGGCGGGGCGCCGACGCCCGTGGCAGGCCGGTCCTGCGCACCGCCGTCGCCGCGGTCGCGCCGACCAGGGCCAGCCCCGCCGTCACCCACATCGCCGCGGCGAAGCCGTCGGTGAAGGCGCGGGTGGAGGCGTAGCCGCCGTTCCGGGTGAAGACCGCAGCGCACAGCGCGATGCCGAAGACCCCGCCGAGCTGGCGGAGCATGTTGAACGCGCCGGAGGCCTGGCCGATCTCCCGCGGGGCGACCGCCCCGACCGCGGCCTTCTGCGCCGAGGGCATCGCCATGGACAGGCCGCAGCCGCTGATCAGCAGCGGTGCCACCAGCCGGTCGTAGGGCAGGGTCGGCGTCGCGGCCAGCGCCAGCCAGACCCCGCCCACCGCCTGCAGCAGCATCCCGGCGGCCAGCAGCCGCCGCTCGCCGAGCCGGTCGGCCAGGCTGCCCGCGATCGGGGCGCAGACCATCAGCGTCCCGGTCCAGGTCATCATCCGCAGCCCGGCCGCCAGCGGTCCGTGGCCGAGCGCCACCTGCAGGTACTGGGCCAGGAAGAACAGGGTCCCGTAGAGGCTGGCGGTCAGGCAGAAGTTGGAGGTGTTGGCGGCGGCGAAGGTCCGGTCCCGGAAGAAGCGCATCGGCAGCATCGGGGCGGCGGCGCGCAGCTCCCAGCGGACGAAGCCGACCGTCAGCACCGCTCCCCCGGCCAGCGCGCCGATGATCTCCGCGCTGCCCCAGCCCGCGTCATTGCCCCGGACCAGGCCCCAGACCAGGCCGAGCGCCCCGCCGGTGGCGAGGAGCACGCCGCCGACGTCGAAGCGGACGCCGGGCCCGGTGCTCTCGTCCAGGCGCAGCCGGACCAGCAGCACGGCGAGCAGGCCGATCGGCAGGTTGATCCAGAAGATCCACTGCCAGGCCAGCCCCTGCGCGACCGCCCCTCCGATGAACGGGCCGCTGAAGGTGGCCAGCCCGGTCAGCCCGCTGAACAGGCCCAGCGCCCGCCCCCGCTGCCGGGGCGGGAAGGCGGCGCTGAGGTGGGTCATCGCCAGCGGCAGCACCAGCGCCGCCCCCGCGCCCTGGACCGCGCGGGCGGCGATCAGCACGCCGATGCCGGGCGCCAGCGCGCAGGCGGCGGAGGCCGCGGTGAACAGGCCGAGGCCGAAGCCGAGCATCCGGCGGCGGCCGTAGCGGTCGCCGAGGGCGGCACCGGTGAGCAGCAGCACGGCGAAGCTGAGGACATAGGCGTTGACGGTCCACTGGAGCGTCTCCAGGGACGCGCCGAGATCGCGCTGGATGGTGCTGAGCGCGGTGGCGACGGCGGTGGTGTCCAGGGCCATCATGAACGAGGCGGTGGACGCCAGGGCGAGGACCCAGCGCTGCTTGGGTGTGCTGACGACGGAGGCCATACGGACTGCTCCTCGGTACGGGACGGATCGGATCAGGAATCACCCGGTACCGATCCGGGGCGCCGGCCCGATCCACCGATGAGTTCCGCTCACCGCCGGGGTCAGTACTCGTCGAGAGGCGACAGCACCGAAAGCGACAGGGCAGGGGATGGCGATGGCGGACACCGTGCAGCGCAGCGAGGACTTCGTCCGGCTCACCGATCCGTTCCGGCGGGAGCTGCTGGCGCACTGCTACCGGATGCTCGGCTCGGTGCACGACGCCGAGGACCTGTTGCAGGAGACCATGCTGCGGGCCTGGAACTCCTTCGAGCGCTTCGAGGGCCGGTCGTCGCTGCGGACCTGGCTGTACCGGATCGCGACCAACGCCTGCCTGCGCGCGCTGGAGAACCGCAGCCGTCGGCCGCTGCCGTCCGGGCTGGGGTCGGCCAACGGCGAGCCGGAACGGCCGCTGGCCCGGCCGCTGCCCGAGGTGCCCTGGCTGCAGCCGATCCCCGACGCGCTGCTCGGCGTCGGGAGCGGGAGCGGCTCCGGGCCGGGGGGCGTCGACCGGACCGATCCGGCCTCCGTGGTCGCGTCACGGGCCGGGGTGCGGCTGGCGCTGGTCGCGGCGCTGCAGCATCTGCCGCCCCGGCAGCGGGCGGTGCTGATCCTGCGCGAGGTGCTGGACCTGCGGGCGGCCGAGGTGGCCGAGCTGCTCGGGGTGTCGGTCTTCGCCGTCAACAGCCTGCTGCAACGGGCCCGCACCCAGATCGACCGGGCGGCGCTCGCGGAGGACCAGGTGCGGGAGCCGAGCGACCCGCGCCGCCGGGCCCTGCTGGACAGCTACACCGCCGCCTTCGAGGCCGGGGACGTGGCCGCGATCAGCAGGCTGCTGACCGACGACGTGGTGCTGGAGATGCCGCCGCACCCGGACTGGTTCAGCGGACGCGACGCGGTGACCCGGTTCCTGGCCACCAGAACCTCGATCACCTCGGGCCGCACCGCTGTGCTGCGGACCGCCGCCAACGGCCAGCCGGCCCTGGCCACGTACCACCGGGAGGCGGACGGCGTGCTGCACGCCCACTCGATCCACGTGCTGACGCTGAGTCAGGACGGCACGGCCGTCAGCCGGATCAACGCCTTCCAGGACCTCTCCCTCTTCCCGGTGTTCGGGCTGGAGCCGAGCCTGGGCACGGGGCGGGAGCCCGACCGCACCCGCCCGTCAGCCCGCCGATGACCCGCCGACAGCCCCCGCCGTCGAGGGCTCAGGCGGTCCCGCTCGGGTCCTGGTACACCGCGTCCAGGGCCAGGTACGCGCCGCCCCGGGCCGGGGCGGTGAAGCCGAGGGTCGACGGCAGCACCTCGCAGCCGCCGGAGTCGGCGGCGATCACCCGGCGGGCGACGCCGTCGCGGACCCGGGGCAGCAGGTAGTCGGCGAAGACCGCGAAGTAGCCGCCGAGCACGACCGCGCGGGGGTTGAGCACGTCGACCAGCAGCGCGACGCCGAGGGCCAGGTCGTCGGCGATCCGGGTGAGCGCGTCGAGGGTGCGCGGGTCGCCGCCGTCGGCGCGCCGGCGCAGGTCGGCCAGCCGGGATTCGACGTCGAGGGACGGGTCGTGGACCGGGTCGCCGGCGTCGGCGGCGTGCCGGAGCAGCGTGCCGAGGCCGACCATGGTCTCCCAACAGCCGACCCGGCCGCAGGCGCACGGACGGCCGCCCGGATCCAGCGGCATATGGCCGATCTCACCGGCGAACCCCCGTGCGCCGCGCATCAGTTGGCCGCCGGAGATGATGCCGCCGCCGACGCCGGTCTCGCCGGTGATGTAGATCAGGTCGTGGATGTCGGAGGCCGAGGCGACCAGGTACTCGGCGATGGCGCCCAGCTTGGCGTCGTTCTCCAGCCGCAGCGCGGGGGCGTCCCGGCCCAGCCGTCGGCGCAGCCCGTCCACCGCGGCGACGTCGCGCCAGCCGATGTTGCTGGCGAAGGCCACCCGGCCGGTGCCGAGGTCGACGTTACCCGGGGCGGCCAGCGCGACGCCGACCACCCGCGCGCCGGTCGCCTCGACCGCCGCGCCCGCCTCCCGGATCAGCGCGGCGGCGCGGTCCAGGACCGCTTCGGGCCCCGCGGTGCGGACGTCGACGGCGATCCGCCGTTCGAAGGCCACGTCGCCGCGCAGGGTCAGCGCGAGCACCGCCAGGTAGTCGACGTTGATCTCCAGGCCGACCCCGCAGATGGTCCGCCCGTCGATCTCGACGGCCTGGCTCGGGCGGCCGACCGAGCCGTCGCGCTCGGACTCCCCCTCCGCGACCAGGCCGAGCTCGACCAGTTCGGCGATCAGGTTGGTGATGGTGGGCCGGGGCAGTCCGGTGTCCGAGGCGATCCTGGCGCGCGAGCGCGGTCCCGAGTCGCGCAGCAGGCGCAGCACCAGGCCGAGGTTGGTCCGCCGGATCGAGGCCCGGTCGCTCGGCCTGGACGGACCGGCCATCACCACCTCGTGCACGGTGCCGCCGCGCAGGTCTGCCTTCACGTGCTCTCCCTACCCTTCCGCATCAAAAGTTCCCAAGGTGTTGACTTTGGCTCCCTTAGTTCTGATCCTACTTTAATTAATAGCGCGAATCACTACCCTCTCAGGAGAACTTCGGATGAGACGTCGTCAGATACAGGCTGCCGTGGCACTGTCCGCCGCCCTCGCGACCCTGACCGCGCTGACCGGGTGCGGCTCCAGCGGAGGCGCGGGCAGCTCGCAGAGCCCGTCCGCCGCCGCCGGCCCGGTGAAGCTCGACTTCTGGGGCTGGGCCCCCGGCTACGAGCAGTCGGTCGCGCTGTTCGACAAGTCGCACCCGGACATCCAGGTCACCTTCGACAAGACCCCGTCCGGCTCCAAGGGCGGCTACACCAAGATGCTGACGGCGGCTCAGGCCGGCAACGCCCCGTGCCTGGGCATGGTCGGCTACGAGACCATGCCCAGCTTCGCCGCGGCCGGGGCGATGATGGACGTCACCCAGTACCTGGCCCCGGCGAAGGACCAGTTCGCCGCCTGGACCTGGAACCAGGTGACCATCGGCGGCAAGACCTACGGCGTCCCGGTCGACACCGCGCCGATGGGCCTGCTCTACCGCAAGGACCTGTTCGCCAAGTACGGCATCAGCAAGCCCCCGGTCACCTGGGCCGAGTACGCCGCCGACGCGGCCACGGTGCACGCCGCCGACCCCAGCGTCTACCTGGGCGACCTCGGCAACGACGCCTACAACTACGCCGGGCTGGCCTGGCAGGCCGGCGCCCCGTGGTTCGGCACCAGCGGCGGGCAGTGGCAGGTCTCGGTGAACAACGCCGCCAACCAGAAGGTGGCCGGCTTCTGGCAGGGCCTGCTGGACAAGAAGCTGCTGAAGACCGACCCCAGCTACGACCCCACCCTCTACAAGGACATGGCGGACGGGAAGATCCTCTCCGACGTCAACGCGGTCTGGGACACCCCGATCCTGGCCTCCAGCGTCAAGGGCACCTCCGGCAAGTGGGCGGTCGCGCCGATGCCGGTCTGGGACGCGGCCAACCCGGTCTACGGCAACGACGGCGGCTCGGCCACCGTGGTGCTCAAGGGCTGCGCGCACCCCAAGGAGGCCGCCGAGTTCGCCGCCTGGATGAGCACCGACCCGGCCAGCGTCAGCAACCTGATCAAGGTGACCGGCATCTACCCGGCGGCCACCTCGGGCCTGTCCAACCCGGCCCTGTCCGCGCCGGACCCGTTCTACGGCGGCCAGGTCGTCTTCGACGTGTTCAAGGCGGAGACCCCGCACATCGACACCTCCTGGATCTGGGGACCGACCATGACCCAGACCTCCACCGACCTCGGCGACGGCCTCGGCACCAGCGCCTCGGGGAAGACCACCCTGCCGGACGTGCTGAACACCGTCCAGGCCAAGACGGTCGCACAGTTGAAGCAGCAGGGGATGAGCGTCTCCGGATGAGCACTGTCGCCACCACGCACCACGCGCGGCGGCGGGCCAGGACCGCCGCCGCGTTCCTGCTGCCCTTCGCGCTGCTGTTCGTCGTCGCCTACCTGCTCCCGATCGGCTACACCGTCTACCAGAGCATGTTCAGGCTGCACCGGGACGGGCTCGGCCTGTCCGCGCCGACCAAGGTCTTCGCCGGGCTCGGCAACTACTCCGACGTGCTGCACGACCGGGACTTCCGGGCGGCGCTGCTGCGGGTGCTGCTGATCGGCGCGGTCCAGGTGCCGGTGATGCTGGGCACGGCGCTGGTGCTGGCCCTGCTGCTGGACGCCAAGAGCACCCTGTTCAAGCGCTTCTTCCGGCTGGCCTTCTTCCTGCCGTACGCGCTGCCCGGGGTGGTCGGCGCACTCATGTGGTCCTACCTGGTCGCCCCCGGCCTCAGCCCGATCACCTCGGCCGGGCACGCGCTCGGCCTGCACCTCAACCTGACCTCGGACTCCATGCTGGCCCCGACCATCGGCAACATGCTGACCTGGGGCTGGACCGGCTACAACATGCTGATCATCTACTCCGCGCTGCAGGCCATCCCACCGGAACTGGCCGAGGCGGCCCGGATGGACGGCTGCTCGGCGCTCGGCATCGCCTGGCACGTCAAGATCCCGATCGTCCGCCCGGCACTGGTGCTGACCACCGTCTTCTCCATCATCGGCACCGCCCAGCTCTACAACGAGCCCGCCGTGCTGCAGCATGTCGCGCCCAACCTCAGCAGTAGCTACACCCCCATCTTCGCCGCCTACAACGCGGTCGACGACAACAACTTCGGCTACGCGGCCACCGAATCGGTGATCCTGGCGCTGCTGGCGTTCCTGCTCTCGTTCGGCTTCCTCAAGCTGGTCCAGCGACGGGGGGCGGCACTGTGACGGCCGTTCAGCCGAACGTCGCCCATCAGCCGACCCCCAGCCGTGAGCCGACCGGAGCCCGTCGGTGGACCGCCCCCCGTCGGTCGACCACGCCCGGGAACCCCGCTGCCGCGGCGAGCCGCTGGCTCACCCTCGGGGTGCTGGGCATCGCCTCGGTCTACTTCCTGGCGCCGGTGTGGTGGCTCGTCGTCTCCTCCACCAAGACCAGCTCCGGGCTGTTCAGCGGCAACGGCTTCTGGTTCGGCGACCGGTTCGCCCTGTTCGCCAACGTGCAGGACGTGTTCACCCGGCAGGGCGGGATCTACCCGCGCTGGCTGCTCAACACCGCCCTCTACGCCGGCGGCGGCGCGGCCGTCAGCACCCTGGTCTCCGCGCTGGCCGGCTACGCCCTGGCCAAGTACGCCTTCCGGGCGCGGGAGTTCACCTTCAACGTGGTGCTCGCCGCGGTGCTGGTGCCGCAGCCGCTGCTGGCGGTGCCGCTCTACCTGCTGTTCTCGCCGGTGCACCTGGTCAACACCTACTGGGGGGTGCTGATCCCCAGCATGGTCAGCCCGTTCGGGGTCTACCTGTCCCGGATCTACGCCGCCGCGTCGGTGCCGGACGAGCTGATCGAGGCCGGACGGGTGGACGGCGCGGGCGAGGTCCGGATCTTCACCACCATCGGCCTGCGGCTGATGTCCCCGGCCCTGGTCACGGTGTTCCTGTTCCAGTTCGTCGGGATCTGGTCCAACTACCTGCTGCCGGCCCTGATGCTGGCGAACGACCAGTTGCAGCCGGTCACCGTGGGCCTGGTCGGCTGGCAGGCCCAGCGCGGCATCGGCGACGCCGTCCCGTTCAACGTGGTGATCACCGCGGCGACCGTTTCGGTGATCCCACTGGTCGTCATGTTCCTCTCCCTGCAACGGTTCTGGCGCTCCGGCCTGACCGCGGGGAGCGTCAAGTGAAGGGGGAAGGGATGCGCGCGCGCTACCACCTCAGATTCCAGATCCAGCCCGACCCGGACCCGGCCCGCGTCACCGCCGACACCATGGCGCTGGCCAAGGCCTGCGCCGAGGCCGGGGTGGCCGAGGTGGTGCTGCTGACCGGCGCCGAGGAGTCCTTCGCCGGGCACCTCGCCGGGGCCGAGGAGGACGCCTGGTTCGAGACGGTCCGACTGGCCGGGGAGATCCTCGCGGCGGCCGGACTGGAGGTCAGCCTCAACCCCTGGGTCACCGTGGGCCACGCCGACCGCGGCCGGCGGGGCGCGCTGGAACGGCTCGGCTTCGCCCCGATGGTCGCCCCGGACGGCGAGGCGGCCACCGCGCAGGCCTCCTTCGCCTGCCCGCGCTGGCGCGCCTGGATGGTCGCCCACTACGGGCGCTTCGCCGAACTCGGCTTCCGGGTGCTCTGGCTGGAGGACGACTTCCGCTTCCACAACCACACCCCGCTGCGCTGGGGCGGCTTCGAGCCGCCGATGCTGGCGCGCTTCGCCGCCCTGGCCGGACGCACGGTGGAGCGGGGAGAACTGGTGGCCGCGCTGACCGCGCCCGGACCGCCGCACCGCTGGCGGGCACTGCTGCAACAGGTCTGGCGCGAGGCGCAGTTGGAGGTCGCCACCGCCGTCGCGGCCGAGGTCGACCGGCGCTCGGGCGGGCGCTCCCGGCTCGGCCTGATGAGCTCGGGACTGGACGCCGCCTCGGTGGAGGGCCGCGACTGGGCCGCCCTGTTCGACGCCCTGGCGATCGGCGGCCGAGCCGTCCAGCGCCCCCACTTCGCCCCCTATTCCGACTCCCCCGGACGGGAGTTGAGCCGACAGGTCTGGTCGCTGGAGCTGCAGCGCGGGCTGCGGCCCGAGTCCGTGGACAGCGAGCCGGAGATCGAGAACTGGCCGCACACCGCCTGGTCCAAGTCCGACACCCAGACCTGGTCCGAGCTGGCCGCGGCGCAGTTGGCCGGGTCGGACGCACTGCTGCTCAATGTGCACCCCATGCACGGCCGCCGGGCCGACCGCTTCCCCCGGGTGACCGGGCTGCTGCGCCGCTCCCGGCCCGCGCTGGACTGGCTGGCCGAGCGCTACCACCGGGAGCAGGCCACCATCGGGGTGGGCCTGCCGTTCCGTCAGGACGCGGCGGCGCATGCCCGTCTCCGGGAATCCGCCGGGGCGCATCCTCTGGAGGCGCTGGCCGTGGACCCGGGGCCCGCGGCCGACCTGCTGCTGCGCTACGGGGTCCCGGTCACCGCCGCGCCCGACGCCCCGGTGCAGGCCCTGTTCGGGCAGCTGGCCTGGGCCTTCACCGACGACGAGGTGCGGCGCCTGCTCGGCGGCGGGCTGCTGCTGGACGGCGTCGCGGCCGAGGCACTGACCCGGCGCGGCTTCGGCCCGCTGCTCGGCCTGGACCGCGTCGAGCTGGTCGAGCGCGAGCAGCGGGACCCGACCGGGCCCTACGCGGAGGAGCACGTCCTGGAGTCGGGCGCGGACCTGGGCGGGGACGCGGGCGCGGGCGGAGATGCGGGCTCAGGCGGGGACTCGGGCGCGGTGTTGAGCGTCAACATGCAGCCGGTGCTGGCCCGGTTGGAGCCCACCCCCGGCACCGAGGTCTGGACCGAGGTCAGGACCCCGGACGGACGGCCGTGGGGTCCCGGCCGCACCGCGTTCCGCAACCGGCTCGGCGGCCGGGTCATGGTCCTCGCGGCCACGGCGATGGACCAACTGCCGTACGACGACTGCGGGCAGCGGCTGCTGCACCGCGCCGTGCGCTTCCTGGAGGGCGACCGGCCGCTGCTCCCGCTGGTCAGCGGCGGCCCGCACCTGATCCCGCACGCCTCGCGCACGGACGGGGTGACCCGGCTCGCCGTCGCCAACGGCAGCGCGGACCCGGCCCGGCCGTCCGTCGACCTGCCCGGGGCGCCCGCCGACCCCCGCGCCACCCTGCTGCACCCGCTGGCCGAACCCGCGCCCGCCACCGCCGCCGTCCGGACGTCGTCCGGCGGTCCGGACGGGCTGCTGCTGGAGACGGACCTGCCGTACCGGGCCTGGCTGGTCCTCGAATGGTGAGCGTTCACTCACCGGTGCCCGCACCCCTAACCCCGCACGAGCCCCCACACCAGAAGGAGCAGTCGTGAAACCACCCCGGATCAGGTCGGTCGCCGCAGTCGGAGCCGTCCTCCTGGCCCTGCTCGGCGGCAGCACCGCTTCGGCCTCGGCGACCCCGCCGACCAGCGGATACACCGTCACCATCGGCTCCACCGGCTCCTACCCCTACCCCACCGACACCCCGGCCGCCCCGTACCTCGACAAGGACGGCGCGTTCTACTTCCAGCAGTCCGCCTCGCTCTACGGCAGCACCGACCCCCGCTACTGGGACTTCTACACCGGCAGCGACTTCGACACCGCCACCCGCTCCAGCGCGATCAGCAACGCGGTGAACCCGGCCAACCCGGCCGACAAGAACAACGACACCACCTACCGCTGCAACAACAGCCCCACCGGCAGGACCGCGACCGCGGCCCCGGCCGGCTCCGGCTACTCCCAGAAGAACTTCTGCGACCTGATGGGCGTCTGGGTCGACCCCGACACCGGCGACTGGTACGGCCTGGTGCACAACGAGTTCACCCCGGAGCCGTTCGGCGCCAACTCCTTCTCGCACTACGACGCCATCGACTACGCCGTCTCCACCGACCAGGGCAAGGTGTGGACCATCACCGGCCACGCCATCACCAGCCCCTACAGCACCGTCCGCGGCGACACCACGGCCTTCCCCAACGGCACCTTCGACTACGGCGACGGCGACCCGCGCCTCTACGTCGACTCCGCGTCCGGCTACTTCTACGTCTACTACGGCTCGCGGATCGTCCCCAAGGCCGGCACCGCCGGGAGCACCGACAGCCTGGCCCACGTCGCCCGCGCGCCGATCTCCGGCAAGATGGCGACCGGCACCTGGCAGAAGTGGTACGACGGCTCCTGGTCGCAGCCCGGCGTGGGCGGCCTGGAGAGCAACATGGTCCCGGCCACCGCGGCCGACCCCAGCGGCTACACCCCGGTCGCCCACGACTACAACCCGGCCAACGCCGGCACCGTCGACCAGCAGATCGCAGCGAACCAGCTGCCGCCCAAGTCCAACCTGCTGGTCATGAACATCACCTACGACGCCTACCTCGGCCTGTACATCGGCGAGCCCGAGACGGTGCAGCAGTCGGGCACCGAGCCGCAGCAGTACTACGCCACCGACGACCTCGCCACCCAGAAGTGGTACCTGATCGGCGACTCCGGCAGCTACACCTCCGGCTCCTGGTACCGCTGGTTCCTCGACAGCGCCAACCTGACCAGCTCCACCATCGTCGGCAAGTCCTTCCGCTCCTACTGCTCGATCGCCTGCGCCAGTTCGGACGGCGAGTACGCCAACACCACCATCGACTCGGCCACGCCCGCCGCGTCCCCGTTCGACCCGGCCAAGACCTACCGGATCAGCAACGGCAACGGCCGGGTGCTGGCCCAGGTCTCCGGCGGCACGGCGACCACCTCGGACCCCACCGCGACCGGATCGGCCCTGGAGGGCTGGCAGTTCAGCGCCAACGGCGACGGCTCGTACCGGATCGCCAACGCCGCCACCGGCCAGTCCCTCGGCGTCGGCTCCAGCTCCGACGCCGGCCGGGCCTGGGGTGCCAAGCCGACCGTCAGCGCGTCCAGCTCCGCCGTCGGCCAGCAGTGGTTCCTGGTGAAGAACAGCTCCCCGGCCGGGAGCTACCGCTTCGTCAACCGCTACAGCGGCCTGGTCCTCGGGCTGTCCTCGGACAGCGGCCGTGCGGCCGAGACCACGCCGGTCCGCACTTGGACCAACACCACCGGCAACGCGGTCGGCGGCACCCGCAGCGCCGCCGAGCAGACGCTGACGGTCACCCCGGTCAGCAGCGCCGGCAGCCTCAACGGCAGCCACGTGCTGTCGGTCTCCGGTGAGGCGCTGGACGACCCGGACTGGTCCACCGGCACCGGCGTCCAGCTGGACACCTGGAAGGCCAACGGCGGGGCCAACCAGAACTGGGTGTTCAGCCAGCAGCCGGACGGCTCCTACGCGCTCAAGAACGCCTACTCGGGGCTCTGCGCCGACGACGACGGCGGCAGCACCGCCGTCGGCACCCCGGTGATCCAGTGGACCTGCACCGGCAATGACAACCAGCACTGGAAGGCGACCCGGCTGGCCTCCGGCGCCTACACGTTCAGCAACGTGCACACCGGGCTGCTGCTCACCACCTCGAAGGGCGCCGACGGCGGGCTGCTGACCCAGCGGCGCGACAACGGCTCGACCCTGCAGCAGTGGACCGTCAGCTGACCTGACCCGCCCACCCGCGATGCCGTCCCTGTGACCCGTCAGACCGTCACCAGGGGCGGCATCGCCGCAGGTCAAGGCCGGTGCCGTCCCACGGCTGCGGCAGTTGTGCCGGGCCCGTCGACGCCCGGGGAGCGGGTGGCCGAGGATCGGGCCGGGCCGCGACGGCCCGCAGCACCCACCACCACCCATTGCGAGGCAACTCCATGCGGATGCACAACGTCGTCAAGCTCGCCGTGGTCGCGGCCGCCGTGAGCGCGATCGGCGGGCTGAGCGCACCGGCCGCCAGCGCGGACCCGATCTACCCGCTCTCCGGCTGCCCCAATCTGACCCAGGGCATGAGCAGCACCTGTGTCACGGGCCTGCAGTACGAGTTGGACCGCTACTTCGGCTTCTCGCTCGCGCAGGACGGGAACTTCGGCCCGGCCACCGAGGCCGCGGTGGTCGCCTTCCAGCAGAAGGCGGGCATCGGCGTCGACGGGCAGGCCGGACCACAGACCCAGGCGGCCCTCTACAACGACTCGCAGGCGCCGGCCACCAACTGCCAGCCGGTGCTCAAGCTCGAACCCAACTTCTCCAACGGCGGGCTGAACGACTTCGGCGCGCAGATGTACGTGCAGATCACCGATCCGCTGGACTTCGGCAGCACCTGCACCGGCTGGCTGGAGCGGCTGGAAAAAGGGAAGTGGACCCAGATCTCGGGCTACCACACCATCCCCGCCAACGGCG
Source organism: Streptacidiphilus cavernicola (assembly GCF_042510955.1). NCBI lineage: Bacteria > Bacillati > Actinomycetota > Actinomycetes > Kitasatosporales > Streptomycetaceae > Streptacidiphilus > Streptacidiphilus cavernicola. Next base: position 152,643 of record NZ_JBHFAB010000010.1, on the reverse strand, counting down.
GCTCCGCGACCTCGGACTTCTACTGGGACGGGATCGGCGCCAAGGCGAAGGCCTGCGCCTCGGCCTACGGCTCCACGGTGTGCACCGCAGCTTTCTGACGCAGCGTCAGCAGGGTGAACGAGGAGGGGTGTGCGCCGTCCGGAGCCGATCCGGACGGCGCACACCCCTCCTCGTTCACCCGGTTCAGTCGTCGTCGGTCCAGGGGCGGAGCTTCTCCGGGTTGCGTACCGCCCAGATGTTCCTGATCCGGCCGCCCACGACCTCGAACGCCAGCACCGCCACGGTGACGCCGTCCAGCTGGGCCACCAGGCCGGGCTGGCCGTTCACCGTACGCTCCAGCACCACCAGGTCGGGGGCCAGCAGGGCGAGCTCGATGACCGAGCGGGCGACCTGCTCGCCGCCCTCGACCGGCAGCAGCCGGGCGGCGACCAGGCCGCCGCCGTCGCCGGTCGCCGTGGCATCGGGATCGAGCAGGGCGATCAGGGCGTCGAGGTCCTTGGCCGCCCACGCCTCCTTGAACTCCCGGACGGTCTCCGCACGCTGCGCCGCCGGGGTCGCTGGGCCCTGCGAGTCGCGGATCCGGCGCCGGGCCGAGGAGGCCAGCTGGCGGCAGGCCGCCGGGGTGCGGCCGACGATCTCGGCCACCTCGGCGAAGGAGTAGCGGAAGACGTCGTGCAGGACCAGCGCCACCCGCTCGGCCGGGGTCATCGACTCCAGCACGACCAGGAAGGCCATGGTGATCGACTCGTCCAGGGTGACCCGGTCGGCCGGGTCGGCGGTGCTGCCGCCGGACCATCCGTCGAGCCACTCGGTGCCGTCCGGCAGCGGCTCCGGGATCCACTCGCCGACGTAGCTCTCCCGTCGGACCCGCGCCGAGCGCAGCAGGTCCAGGCAGATCCGCCCGGCCACCTTGGTCAGCCAGGCGCCCGGGGAGTCGATGGCCTCCTGCTGCGGCCGGGTCATCGCGTACCAGCGGGCGTACGTCTCCTGGACCACGTCCTCGGCGTCGGACAGCGAGCCGAGCAGCCGGTAGGCGAGGTTCGTCAGCTGGCGCCGCTCGTTCATGATCGCGCTCAGGCCCGGATCGAGCCCGGCCCCTCCCGGCTCGGACCGGGCCCCCGGCTCTGACCGGTCGCCCTGCTCGGACTGGCTGCTCATGGTGTCGCCGGACCCCTTCGTCGCGTCTGCCGTCTGCCGTCACCACTACCGACGGGACACCGCCCCGGAATGTCAGGTCGCGGTACCGCCTGACGATTCGCGGGGCTGCGTCGTCGGACTGCTGGAACGAAGACCGACGACACCACTCAACCCGGGGAGAGACCCTCGATGCATGTGTTCCTGTGGATCGTGCAGGCGGTCCTGGCCGCCCTGTTCGCCATGTCCGGGCTGGCGAAGGCCACCCAGCCGAAGGACAGACTGGTCGGGAAGTATCCGTGGATGCGGGACACCTCCCGGACCACGGTGCTGTTCATCGGTGTGATGGAGCTGCTCGGTGCGATCGGGCTGATCGTACCGGGCGCCACCGGCATCGCCCCGGTGCTGACACCCGCCGCCGCGACCGGACTCGCCGTGCTGATGGCGCTGGCCGCGGTCACCCACATCCGCCGTGGGGAGGCCTCGGGGGTGATGGTCAACGCCGTGCTGCTGGCACTCGCGGTGCTCGTCGCCTGGGGCAGGTTCGGCCCCTACAGCTGGTGAGCCGAGGCCCCTGGATATATCGATTCAACACGAGGAGGGACACCATGACCGACCTTCGGAACGTCAGCGGCGGCATCGCCGACCGGTTCGAGATCGAGGCGCTGCGCGGCGAGTTCACCGACGCCGGGATGACCCGCGACTACGACCGCTTCGCCTCGCTGTTCACCGCGGACGGGGTATGGCGGATCCCCCAGGCCGGGATCGGCTTCACCGGCCGGGCGGAGATCCGGGCCGGGATCGAGCGGCTCCAGGACACCTGGGACTACTTCGTGCAGGCGATCCACCCGGGCGTGATCCGGCTGGCGGACGACGGCACCGCGACCGGGCGGACCTACGTCGCGGAGTTCGGGCGGATGCGGGACGGCAGCTCGCACCGGAACCACTCCGTCTACCACGACGGCTACCGGCGCACCGGGGACGGCTGGCGGTTCACCGAGCGGGTCTACGGCGTCCTGTACGTCGACACCGCCCCGCTGACCGGCTCGGCGCCGGGGTCCGAGGAGTACCTCGGGCCCCGGTGACCGGACGGGCTGCGGTGACCGGGGCGGGCTGCGGTGACCGGGCGGGCCTCAGCCGCCGGTCGGCGCGGACGCCCGGCCCAGCGCGTCGGCCGCCTCGATCGCGTCCGCGACCATCCGCGGGTCGACCGCGAACGGCTCGTTGTGGATGGTCTCGCCCTCGGCGGTGGCGCGGGTCGCGATCGTCTCGACCACGGCCCGGTCGGCCTCGGCCAGGCCGAGGCCGCCGAGGGTGACCGGGAGGCCGACCCGGCGGCAGAACGCCAGCACCTCGGCGATCTCCGCACCGGCCGCGCCCTCCAGCACCAGCTGGGTCAGCACGCCGAAGGCGACCTTCTCGCCGTGCAGGTAGGGGTGCGTCTGCGGGACCGCGGTCAGGCCGTTGTGGACCGCGTGCGCGGCGGCCAGTCCGGAGGACTCGAAGCCGAGCCCGGACAGCAGGGTGTTGGCCTCGATCAGCCGCTCGACGGCCGGGGTGACCAGCTGCCGCCGCACCGCGGCCAGCGCGTCCGGGCCGTCCGCGAGCAGGGTGCGGTGGCACAGCTCCGACAGGGCCGCCGCGGCGGCGGTCGACGCGCCGCCGCGCATGTTCCGCACCCGACCGGCCACGCAGGTCCGCGCCTCGAACCAGGTGGCCAGCGCGTCGCCCATGCCGGCCGAGAACAGCCGGGCCGGGGCCCGGACCACCGCGCTGCTGTCCACCAGGACCAGCGCCGGGTTCCGCCGCACCAGCAGGTAGCTGTCGAACGCGCCCTGCTCGGTGTAGAGGACGGACAGCGCGCTGCACGGGGCGTCGTTGGAGGCCGTGGTCGGGCAGCTGACCATCGGCAGGTCGAGCCCGTGGGCGGCGGCGCGGGCGGCGTCCAGCGCCTTCCCGCCGCCCGCGCCGACGATCACCGCGGCCCGGTGCAGGACGGCGGCCTGCTTGATCCGCCCGGTCTCGGCGACGCTGCACTCGCCGCCGAAGCGGTGCACCGCGTAGTCGGTCCCGGCCTCCTTGAAGGTGGCCGACCAGGCGTCCCCGAGCAGCCGCCCGGCGCTGGGCGCGGCCACCACCAGCACCGGGCCGGTCAGCCCGAGCCGGACCATCTCCGCGCCGAGGACGGCGGTGGCGTCGCGGCCCTGGACGTAGTGGCCGGGCGAGGAGAAGACACTCAACATGACCGGGCTCCGATTCGTCGTCAGGTTCGCCGTCAGGCATCGCGCAAGTCGCGGCAAGTCGCGGTAAGGAGTCTGCCGCACTCCGGCCGCCCCGGCGCGGAATGCGGAGGTCCGGCCGGTGGTTGACAGCCGATGCCGTACCCGACCGTCCCAGGAGCCCTTGACGTGACCCCCGAATCCCCCGCCGTCCGCGCCGCCCAGATCCTCGCCCGGCCCGCCTCCCTGGGCGGTCTGACCGTCCCGAACCGCATCGTGATGGCGCCGATGACCCGGCAGTTCTCCCCCGGCGGGGTCCCCGGCGAGGACGTGGCCGGGTACTACGCCCGCCGCGCCGCCGCCGGCGTCGGACTGATCGTCACCGAGGGCACCTACGTCGGCCACCCGTCGGCCGGGCAGAGCGACTCCATCCCGCGCTTCCACGGCGAGGAGCAGCTGGCCGGCTGGGCGAAGGTGGCCGAGGCGGTGCACGCGGCGGGCGGCCGGATCATGCCCCAGCTGTGGCACATCGGCATGGTCCGCAAGGCCGGTCAGCCGCCGTTCGCGAACGCCCCGGCGGTCGGCCCCTCGGGCATCCGGCTGGACGGCACCGAGGGCGCCGGGCTGGCGATGACCCAGGCCGACCTGGACGACGTGGTGGCCGCCTTCGCCGAGGCCGCCGCCGCGGCCGAGCGGATCGGCTTCGACGGGGTCGAGCTGCACGGCGCGCACGGCTACCTGATCGACCAGTTCCTGTGGTCCGGCACCAACCGCCGCGCCGACGCCTACGGCGGCGACCCGGTGGCCAGGACCCGCTTCGGCGCGGAGATCGTGGCCGCGGTGCGGGCGGCGGTCGGGCCGGACTTCCCGGTGGTCTTCCGCTTCTCGCAGTGGAAGTCCGACAACTACGACGCCCGGCTCGCCACCACCCCGGCCGAGCTGGACGCGCTGCTCGCCCCGCTGGTCGCGGCCGGGGTGGACGCCTTCCACGCCTCCACCCGGCGCTACTGGCTGCCGGAGTTCGACGGCTCCGACCTGAACCTGGCCGGCTGGACCAGGAAGCTCACCGGCAAGCCGGTGATCACCGTCGGCTCGGTCGGTCTGGACGGCGACTTCATCCGCGGCTTCCAGGGCGAGCACGCCCCGGTCAAGGGCATCGACGACCTGCTGGACCGGCTGGAGCGGGACGAGTTCGACCTGGTCGCGGTCGGCCGCGCGCTGCTGCAGGACCCGCAGTGGGCCGCGAAGGTCCTCGACGGCCGCTTCGGCGAGCTGTCCGCGTACGACCCGGCTGCGCTGCGCAGCCTCAGCTGACACGGCGGCGACCGCGTTATGCTGGCCGTATGCATCGATCGTCGTGTCTGAGCTGGTGGCGCTCCTCCTGAGGAGCGGCCGCCTTTCTCTCGCATGACCAGGGCCGTTCGGACGAACGGCCCTTCGTGCTGCCTGGCCTGGGGTCTGTCCGAACGGGACGTCACCAACGACCCGCCAGGAGCAGCCATGATCGACACCTTTGACGCCACTGCCACGCTGGAAGCACGAATCCGGCAGGACCCCGCGCAATTCCGCGTCCTCACCGGGGACCGGCCGACCGGCCGCCTGCATCTGGGCCACTACTTCGGAACCCTGCACAACCGGGTCAGACTCCAGGACCTCGGCGTCGAGATGAACGTGCTCATCGCCGACTACCAGGTGCTGACCGACCGGGACGTCGCCGACAACCTCGGCGAGCACGTCGAGAACCTGGTGCTGGACTATCTGGCCGTCGGCATCGACCCGGCCCGGAGCACCGTCTTCGCCCACAGCGCGATCCCCGCGCTCAACCAGCTGCTGCTGCCGTTCCTCAGCCTGGTCTCGGTCGCCGAGCTGGGCCGCAATCCCACGGTCAAGGACGAGATCGCGCACTCCCGGCAGGCCGCGGTCAGCGGGCTGATGTTCACCTACCCCGCCCACCAGGCCGCCGACATCCTGTTCTGCAAGGCCAATCTGGTCCCGGTCGGCCAGGACCAGCTGCCCCACCTCGAACTCACCCGCACCATCGCCCGCCGCTTCAACGACCGCTACGGCAACGGGACTCCGGTCTTCCCCGAGCCCGAGGCCCTGCTGTCCGCCGCTCCGCTGCTGCTGGGCACTGACGGCACCAAGATGAGCAAGAGCCGTGGCAACGCCATCGCCCTGTCCGCCACCGCCGACGAGACCGCCCGGCTGATCCGCGGCGCCACCACCGACAGCGAGCGCCGGATCGCGTACGACCCGGTCCGCCGACCCGAGGTGTCCAGCCTGGTCCTGCTCGCGGCGCTCTGCCTGGACGCCGATCCGCAGCAGGTCGCCGACGGCATCGGTGACCAGGGGGCGGCGGCCCTGAAGCGCACCGTGACCGAGGCGGTGAACGAGCGGTTCGCCCCGATCCGCGCCCGCCGCGCCCAGCTGGCCGAGGACCGGGGCGAGCTGCGCCGGATCCTGGCCGAGGGCAACGAGCGCGCCAACGCCCTCGCGGACATCACGCTGAGCCAGGTCAGGGCCGCGATGAAGCACTGTTGACCCGGCGTATACTCTCAGTGTAGACATGCAGGTATGACAGTTCCCCTCGCACTGCTGGGGCTCCTCGAACGGGAGCCGAGCCACGGGTACGACCTCAAGCACAACTACGACACCTACTTCGGCCGCGGCAAGCCGCTGCCGTTCGGCCAGGTCTACGCGACCCTCGGTCGGCTCGCCCGCGACGGCAAGGTCGTGGTCGGCGAGGCCGAGCCGGGGGCCGGACCGGACCGCAAGCGCTATGTGATCACCGAGCTGGGCGTCACCGAGGTCGAGAGCTGGCTGGCCGAGCCGGTCGAGGCCGAACCGCACCTGCAGACCGTGCTCTTCACCAAGGTCGTGCTGGCGCTGATGCTGAACCGCGACGCGGAGGCCTACCTCGACGCCCAGCGCGCGGCGCACCTGCAGCGGATGCGGGAACTGACCGAGATCAAGCGCACCGGCCCGCTGGTCGACCGGCTCCTCGCCGACCACGGCCTGTTCCACCTGGAGGCCGACCTCCGCTGGATCGACCTGACCTGCGCCCGGCTCGGCGCGCTCGCCGAGGAGGTGCGGACATGACCCCGCCCAGCGGCTCCCGCCGGTCCGACGGGTTCCTGGTCGAGGCCCGCGACGCGGTGCTGTCCTTCGGCCAGACCCCGGCCCTGCGCGGGGCGGACCTGTCGGTGGCCGAGGGCGAGATCGTCGCCATCATGGGCCCGAGCGGATCGGGCAAGTCCACCCTGCTGCACTGCCTGGCCGGGATCCTCACCCCCGACTCCGGGGAGATCCTGTTCGCCGGGCGGCGGGTCGACACCCTGCGCGAGACCGAGCGCAGCGCGCTGCGCCGGGACAGTTTCGGCTTCGTGTTCCAGTTCGGCCAGCTCGTCCCCGAACTGACCGCCGAGGAGAACGTCGCCCTGCCGCTGCTGCTGGGCCGGGCCCGGCGGGCGAGCGCGCTGGCGGAGGCACGCGCCTGGTTCCCCCGGCTCGGCCTGGAGGGGATGGAGCGACGGCGGTCCGGGGAGCTGTCCGGCGGGCAGTCCCAGCGGGTCGCCATCGCACGGGCCATGGTCGCCCGGCCGCAGGTGCTGTTCGCCGACGAGCCGACCGGCTCGCTGGACTCGCTCACCGGCGAGAACGTGATGGACCTGCTGGTGGCCGCGGCCCGGGAGCACGGCACCACCGTGGTCATCGTCACCCATGAGCCGCGGGTGGCCGCCTACGCCGACCGCGAGGTCGTGGTCCGCGACGGCAAGGCCACCTCGCTCTCCGCCGAGCGGCGGGCGTCATGATCCGGCTGGGCCTGCGGCTCACCGTGGGCGGCGGCCGGGAGGCGCTGGTCCGGCTGATCATCATCGCGGCGGCCGTCGCGCTGGGGGTCGGCCTGCTGCTGAGCGCCCTGGCCGCGATGAACGCCACCAACACCCAGAACGACCGCAACGCCTGGCTCAACACCGGGCGGGACCTGACCGCGTCCAGGTCCGCGACCTCGACCGCCGACCCGGTGTGGTGGAAGCTCGCCGCCGACAGCTTCCAGGGGAAGGTCATCGGCCGGGTCGACGTCGCCGCCACCGGGCCGCACGCACCGGTCCCGCCGGGCATCCCACAGCTGCCGGGGCCCGGCCAGTTCTACGCCTCCCCCGCGCTCACCGAGCTGCTCCACTCGGTCCCGGCCGACGAGCTCGCCGACCGCTACCCGGGCAGGCAGATCGGCACCATCGGGAACGCCGCGCTGCCCGGCCCCGACTCGCTGATCGTGATCGTCGGACACACCCCGGCCCAGCTCTCCGGCGATCCCGCGGCCGATGAGGTCAATGCGATCACGACGGTCTCCCCGGCCCAGTGCGACGGCCCCAACTGCTCGGTCGGGATCAGGAATTCCGGCATGGTGCTGATCCTCTCGGTGGTGTCGGTCGCGCTGATCTTCCCGGTGGTCATCCTGATCGGGACGGCGACCCGGCTGGCCGCCACCCGCCGGGAGCAGCGGTTCGCCGCGATGCGGCTGGTCGGCGCCACGCCGCGGCAGGTGTCCGTGGTGTCGGCGGCCGAGTCGACGGTCGCCGCGGTGATCGGCGCCGCCGCGGGCTTCGCGGTCTTCTTCGGGTTCCGCCCGGTGCTGGCGCGGGCGAACCTCACCCAGACCAGCTTCTTCACCGGCGACCTGTCGCTGACGCTCACCGACGTGCTGCTGGTCGCCGTCGCCGTCCCGATCGCGGCGGCGGTGTCGGCCCGGATCGCGCTGCGCCGGGTCCAGATCTCCCCGCTCGGCGTGACCCGGCGGACCACGCCGAGCCCGCCCCGGGTCTGGCGGGTGGTCCCGCTGGTGCTGGGCCTGCTCGAACTCGGCTACTTCATCGGCCGGCGCCCCGCGACCGTCTCCGGGCAGCAGCTGGCGTTCCTGCCCGGGGCCTTCCTGGTGGTCGGCGGGATCGTGCTGGCCGGGCCGTGGCTGACCATGTTCGGGGCCCGGCTGATGGCCCGTCGGACCGGGCGTCCGGCCGTGCTGATCGCCGGACGGCGGCTCTCCGACGACCCGAGGGGTGGTTTCCGCGCGGTCAGCGGCCTGGTCCTGGCGCTGTGCGTGATGAGCGCGACGGTCGGGGTGATCACCGCACTGGTCGCCGAACGCGGACTGCCGCCGGCCGGCGCAGCCGCGGGCAACGCCGTGATCGGCGACTACGTCCGGTTCGCGCCGATGGACCGGGTGACCTTCCCGGTCGGGCCGCCCTCGGATGCCCTGCTGACCGGGCTGCGCGCGATCCCCGGGGTCCAGGGGGTGACCGTGATCCATCCGGATCCTGACTACGTCCAGCCCTCCGGTGCCGGTCCCGGCATGGGAGGCGGCCTGGCCTCCTGCGCCCAGCTCGCCACCATGCCGGTGTTCGGCGCCTGCCCGCCCGGGGCGACCACCGCGAAGGTCAACCGGACCTTCTCCGACTTCGGCCTGAAGCAGGACAACTGGCCCGCGACCTGGCCCGCCGCCGACGCCACCGCCGCGGCGATCGCGACCACGCCGGTCGCGCAGATCGTGGTGGCCACGGACGGGTCGGCACCGGCCGTCGAGCGGGCCCGCACCCTGCTCGCCACCACCTATCCCGGCCAGGACCCTCCGCTCACCGTCGACGAGAACCGCTCCTGGAACCAGCAGACGCTCAACGGGTACGTGCAGCTGGCCAATGTGGTGATGATGGTCAGCTTCCCGATCGCCGGCTGCAGCCTCGCCGTGGCCGTGGCCGGGAGCCTGAGCGACCGCAAGCGCCCGTTCAGCCTGCTCCGGCTGACCGGGGTGCAGCTGGGGGTGCTGCGGCGGGTGGTGCTGCTGGAGAGCGCGGCGCCGCTGCTGATCGTGTCGGTGGTGGCGATCGGCACCGGGATGCTGGCCGCGCAGCTGTTCCTCAAGGCGCAGTTGGGCTACTCCCTGCACGCGCCGGGCGGCTCGTACTACGTCATGGTGGGCTGCGGGCTGGTCGCCGCGCTCGCGGTGATCTGGTCCACCCTGCCGCTGCTCCGGCGGATCACCGGTCCTGAGGTCGCGCGCAACGACTGAGGCTTGACGGAGCGTCAGCTTGGGTCGGGCATCGGGTCGGTGCCGGGACCGGCCAGGAAGTCGAAGTCGCAGCCCTGGTCGGCCTGGCTGACGTGCTCGGCGTAGAGGGCGCCGTAGCCGCGTCGGAACCGCGGCTCCGGCGGCTGCCAGGCCGCCCGGCGGCGAGCCAGCTCCTCGTCGGACACGTCGAGCCGCAGCAGGCGGCGCGGGACGTCCAGGGTGATCGGGTCGCCGCTGCGGACCAGCGCCAGCGGGCCGCCGACCTGCGACTCGGGGGCGATGTGCAGCACGCAGGTGCCGTAGCTGGTGCCGGACATCCGCGCGTCGGAGATCCGGACCAGGTCCTGGACCCCGCGCTCCAGCAGGTAGGCGGGGATCGGCAGCATCCCGTACTCCGGCATGCCGGGGCCGCCCAGCGGTCCGGCCCCGCGCAGCACCAGCACCGAGTCCTCGGTGATGCCGAGCGACGGGTCGTCGATGTCGCGCCGCAGCTCCTGGTAGGAGTCGAAGACCACGGCCGGCCCGGTGTGGGTGAGCAGGGCGGGGCTGGCCGCGAGGTGTTTGACCACCGCGCCGCCGGGCGCGAGGTTGCCGCGCAGCACCGCCACCCCGCCCTCGCCGGCGACCGGGTCCCGCGCGGTCCTGATCACCTTCGGGTCGTGGGTCTCGGCCTCGGCGTAGTAGCTGCCGAAGGGCTTGCCGGTGGCGGTGGGCCGGTCCGGGTGCAGCGCGCCGGGGACCTCGGCGAGCTGCCGCAGCAGCGCGGGCAGGCCGCCCGCGTAGTGGAAGTCCTCCATCAGCGCCGACCCGACCGGGCGGACGTCCGCCAGCACCGGGACCCGGCGGCCGATCGCGTCGAAGTCGTCCAGCGACAGCGGCACGCCGAGCCGTCCGGCCATCGCGACCAGGTGGATCAGCGCGTTGGTGGAGCCGCCCAGGGCGAGCACGGTCGCGGCGGCGTCCTCGAAGGCCTCCCTGGTCATGATCTGATCGGGCGTCAGCTGCTCGCACACCATCTCCACCACGCGGGCGCCCGCGGCGGCGGCCATCCGCTGGTGGCCCGAGTCCACCGCGGGGATCGACGAGGCGCCCGGCAGCGCCATGCCCAGCGCCTCGGCGGCGGCGGTCATGGTGGAGGCGGTGCCCATGGTCATGCAGTGGCCGGGCGAACGGGCCAGGCTGCCTTCCAGCTGCGCCATCTCGCACTCGCCGATCCGCCCGGCCCGGTACTCGTCCCAGTAGCCCCACAGGTCGGTGCCGCTGCCCAGGGTCCGGCCCCGGTGGTGGCCGCGCAGCATCGGCCCGGACGGCACGACCAGGGCCGGCAGGCCTGCGCTGGCCGCGCCCATCAGCAGCGCGGGCACGGTCTTGTCGCAGCCGCCCATCAGCACCGCGCCGTCCACCGGGTAGGAGCGGAGCAGTTCCTCGGTCTCCATGGCGAGCAGGTTGCGGTAGAGCATTGGGGTGGGCTTCTGGAAGGTCTCGGAGAGGGTGGAGACCGGGAACTCCAGCGGAAAGCCGCCCGCCTGCCAGACCCCGCGCTTGACCTGATCGGCCCGCTCGCGCAGGTGCATGTGGCAGGGGTTGATGTCGGACCAGGGGTTGAGCACGGCGATGACCGGCTTGCCGAGGTGCTCCTCGGGCAGGTAGCCGAGCTGGCGCATCCGGGAGCGGTGGCTGAAGGCGCGGAGGCCGCCGCCGGTGGGGTCCGCACTGTCGCCGAACCAGGCAGTGGAGCGGAGCGGGGGCGATCCGGTCACAGCCAGCCCTCCGTACGCCAGCCGGCGGCCAGCTCGGCGATCCGCGCTCTGATCCCGTCCGGCAGGGTCCGTGACGGTGGGCGCACCGGTCTTCCGGACAGGCCGAGTTGGGCCAGCGCCTCCTTGACCACGCTGACGTTGTCGGCGGCGTCGTCCGCCGCCCGCAGCTCCTCGAAGACCCGGGCCGACTCCCACACCCGCATCGCCGCGGCGAAGTCACCCTCCCGCAGCGCCCGCAGCAGCCCGAGCGACAGCCGAGGCACGACGTTGACCAGGCCGGAGGTGAAGCCGGTTGCGCCGAACGCCCAGTAGCCGGGGGCGGACAGCTCGGCCAGCCCGGCGATCCAGGCGAAGCGGTGCAGCCCGGCGTCCCGGGCCACCGAGGCGAAGCGGACCGGGTCCGGCACGGCGTACTTCACCCCGATCACATTGGGGCTGCGGTCGGCCAGCTCGGCGATCCGCCGACCCTCGATCCGGGCATCCCTGAGATAGAGGACCACGCCCAACTCCGGTACGGCGTCCGCGATGGCGCGGTGGTAGTCGATCCAGCCCGCGGCCGAGCGGTAGGGGTGCACCGGCTGATGCACCATCAGCGACCGTGCCCCGGCGCGTTCGGCGGCGAGCGCCGCGGCGACCGCGCTCGCGGTGTCCAGGCCGACCCCGGCCATCACCTCCGCCCTGCCGTCCACCGCGGCGACCGCCGACTCGACCGCCCGGCGGGCCTCGGCCGGGGTGAGGGCGTAGAACTCGCCGGTGTTGCCGTTGGGGGTGACCACCTCGACGCCGTGCTCGACCAGGCGGCGGATCAGCTCCGCGTGGTTGTCCCAGTCCACGCCGCCGTCCGGCAGGAACGGCGTCACCGGGATCGCCACCAGAGTCGCCAGCCGGTCGCGCAGCGCCGCCAGGGCGGCGGTCTCCGCGGCGGTCCCCGGAGCAGCGGCGTCGGCTCGGGTCTGCGGCGTCATCGGACGCCGTCCTCGGGGAAGTTGCGGGCGGCGAAGGCCCCGATATGAGCCCGCATCAGATCCCGTACCTGATCCGGCTCCTGGGAGCGGACGGCGGCCAGGATGGCCCGGTGCTCGTGCGCCTCCTGTTCCCAGGAGGGCTGTCTGGCCCAAGCCGCGCTGGACAGCAGCGCGGTCTGGTCCCGCAGTTCGTCCAGCGTCGCCACCAGCAGCGGGTTGCCGCAGCCCGCGTAGAGGGCCCGGTGGAAGTCGCGGTTGGCGAGCGAGCGCTCGGCGGCGTCCCCGGCGCGGTCCGCGCGGTCCAGCGCCCGGCGCGCCTCCTTCCAACCGCCCACGCCCGCACCGGCGTTCACGCCGACGGCGCTGCGCGCGGCGGCGACCGGCTCCAGCAGCAGCCGCAGGTCGTAGACGCAGCGGGCGTGGGCCTGGTCGACGTCCCGCACCACGGCGCCCTTGTAGGGGCTCATGACCACCAGCCCGGAGCCGGCCAGCGTCTTCAGCGCCTCCCTGACCGGGGTCTTGGACACCCCGAGCCGCTCGGCGAGATCGGTCTCCACCAGGGCCTGACCTGGCGTCAACTCCCCGGACAGGATCGCGTACTTGATGGCGTCGAGGACGGCCTCGGAACGCGAGGGCAGCGCCCCCGGGCGACGGGGCGGCGAGGTCTGGCCGGGTATCGCGGGCATGCCCCGGATCATATCTCATATATGACCGGGCGACAGGCCCCGGACGCGGACCCCGGGCGGCCTGGCCCCGGACGCGGACCGGCCCTGCCGCGCGTGGACGGCAGGGCCGGAGTGTTACCGCCCCCGGATCGGCGACGACCCGGGGTGACCGGTCGGGATCAGTCGACGTTCAGCGACGTGTCGTCGATGACGAAGCTGGTCTGCAGGCTGATGTCCTCGCTGCCGGTGAACTTGAGGGTCACCGTCTGCCCGGCGTAGCCGGACAGGTCGAAGGAGTGCACCGCGTACCCGGTGTTCTTGTTGAGGTTGGAGTAGGTGGCCAGGGTGGTGCTGCCGACCTGGACCTTGAGGGTGTCGTAGGCCGTGGTCCTGGTGGTCTCCGAGGTGTCGATGTGCAGGTAGAAGCTGAACGTGGCGCTGGTGCAGCTCGCCGGGACGGTGACGGTCTGGGACAGGGTGTCGGTGTGGGTGGTGCCGTAGCCGTCCAGCCAGGCCTTCCAGCTGCCGGAGTGGGCGGGCTCGGCGCTGCTGCTGTCGATGACGCCGGTGCTGGCGGTCCAGGGGCTCGCCTTGCCGGTCTCGAAGCCGGGGTTGCCGAGCAGTTGGGCCGCGGTGCAGCCGCCGCTCGCCGCGCTGACGGTCCAGCTGAAGCTGGTGCTACCGGAGGCGCCGGTGCCGTCCGTCGCGGTCACGGTGACACTGGAGCTGCCGGACGCCGTCGGCGTACCGGAGATCAGACCGGTCGAGGAACTGATCGAGAGCCCCGCCGGAAGACCCGTCGCGCTGTAGCTCAGGGTCTGACCCGACGCCGAGTCCGACGCGTGGATCTGCAACGACGCCGCCGTACCCACCGTCCCGGTCTGACTGCCCGGGTTGGTCACCGTCACCGTGTTGCCGGTGGAGCTGCCGCTGGAGAACGCGGCGGTGCCGTTCGGGGTGCCCAGGCCGGTCGGGCCGTCGTAGCCGACCTCCGCGGTGCAGAGGTAGGCCGGGGAGCAGGTCGCGGTCTTGCCCGTGGTCACGTCGTAGAGCGAGGAGGTGTGGGCGTACGGGTAGGAGGCCGCGGTGGTGCCGGACGCCGGGTTCCCGGCCAGAGCGAAGACCGAGGCGATGATCGGCGAGGCCACCGAGGTGCCGCCGTAGACGTTCCAGCCGCCCTCGCTGTTGTAGGTGTCGTAGACGGCCACGCCGGTAGCCGGGTCGGCGACGGCCGACACGTCGGCGACGGTGCGCTTGGCGCAGCCGGTGTCGGTCTGCCAGCTCGGCTTGGCGTCGTCCTTGGAGCAGCCCGAGCCCGCGCCCTCGCTGGAGGAGGTCGACCAGACCGACTCGCTCCAGCCGCGCGCGTTGGACGCGGTGGACAGCGCGGTGCCGCCGACCGAGGTGACGTACTGCGAGGCCGCCGGGTACTCGACCCCGTAGCCGCTGTCACCCGAGGAGGCGGTGACCGCTACGCCCGGGTGGTTGTAGTACTCGGAGTCGTAGGTCGGGTCGTTGGTCGCCTCGGAGCCGCCGTAGCTGTTGGAGACGAACTTGGCGCCCGCGTTGACCGCCGCGTTCACCGCCTTGCCGAGGTCGTCGCTGGTCGGCGAGGTCGCCTCGACCAGCAGGATGTGGCAGTTGGGGCAGATCGCCGAGACCATGTCGATGTCCAGCGCCTCTTCGCCGGTCCAGTCGTCGCTGGCCGGGGCGGGCGAGGGCAGCGGGCTGGCCTGGCCGTTCTCGTTGATCTTGCTGAAGCAGCCGGTGCCGCAGGCGGCCAGGCCGAACTGGCTGCGGTAGGTGTTCAGGTCGCTCTGCGCGCTGGGGTAGTCGTAGGCGTCGACGACAGCGACGGTCTCCCCCGCGCCGTTGGCCGCGGCGGCCGAGGCGAGGTTGTAGGCGGACTGCAGCTGGGTGGGTCCGTAGCCGGACACCGTGGCCAGCGGCACCGCGTTGGGGTGCGCGAGCTGGGGCTTGACGTCGGTGCGGACCAGCGCCTGGCAGCTGGCGTAGCCGACCGGCTCCGCCGCGCAGGTGTGGCGGTAGTCGACGCCGCTGCCGGCGGTGCTCGCGGCGGACGCGGGACCGGCTGCCGCCAGCCCGAACATCGCCAGCGTCGCGACGGTGGCCGAGGCGGCCACCGCCTTGCGGAACCCGCGGACGAGGCGGGTGAATCGTGGGGACCGCTGGGATCGCGGAGATCGTGGAGTCTGCAACGTACAGCCCTCTCCTGGGACGAGGGGAGGCACGGGGCGCCACGGTCCGACGGACCGCGGGGAACGCGCAACGTGCCGTCCGGATACGGGGGATGCAGCGCACGTACGGGAAGGCCCGGCACCGGGAGCAGCGCCCGGGTGACCTCTGCCGAACCTCGGGGTGAACTGGCGGAACAGCTGGGCCGTCTGACACCCCGTCGGGTGGTGACTGGCGACGCAAACATAGCCATCCGACAGCAAGAGCGCTAGTGGACATGTCAAGATTTATTACCCGCACAGGTCAGCAGTAGCACCACAGCCGCCGTCCCGGCGCTTGGCACGCCCGGACGACGGCTGTCCCGGTCCCCCCTCAGCCGCTCAGGCGGGGCAGTGGGCGTCGGCGATGACGTAGTAGCCGGCCGAGGTCTCCTCCAAGGTGTGGCTGTAGAAGACGTTGTCCAGGCCCATGCTCTGGTTGGAGCCGTTGGCGTAGGCGATGCCGCCGCTCTGGTGGGCGCGGCCCGCGGCGACCTGGCTGTAGTTGTTGTCGGTGAAGCACTGCGGGGTGAAGCCGGCGGCGGTGGTGACGCTGACGGCGCTGGACGGGGCGCTCTCCCCGGCCGAGTTCACCGCCGTGACGGTGTAGCTGTAACCCGTCGACGCGGTCAACCCGCTGTCCGTGTACGACGTCCCACTCGCACTGCCCACCTTCACCCCACCCCGGTACACGTTGTACGAGGTCGCACCCGACACCGCCGACCAGGACAGCGCCACCGAGGTACTGGTGACCGTCCCGGCGGCGAGCCCGCCGGGCGCGGCGGGAACGCCGGACCCCGAGCCGGCGGCGGTGGTGACGCTGACGGCGCTGGACGGGGCGCTCTCCCCGGCCGAGTTCACCGCCGTGACGGTGTAGCTGTAACCCGTCGACGCGGTCAACCCGCTGTCCGTGTACGACGTCC